>NZ_CP087588.1:1662500-2016666 GCF_020985305.1 Croceicoccus sp. Ery15 | reverse complement strand
CGCGCTGGACATTCCGGTGATCGCCGCGATGGGCGCCGAAACCCGCCCGGCATTCGCCATTCCGACGCGCGCGCTCGCCGGTCTTGCGCCGCGGGGCCGTCTTGAAGTCGTGGAAGGGGCGGGCCATCTTTTGCCCGAAAGCGATCCGGCGCGTTTTGCGGGGCTGGTCAGCGACTGGCTGGCCCATGCCGAACTGGATGCGCAATGATGGGCCGGACGGTGTCATGGCAGGAGCGGGAATGAAACTATCGTGGTCGGCTATCGCACTGGCATGCAGTCTGGCCCTGACCGGCTGTTACAGCCATTCCGCGCCTGCCGATGGTCCTGAACCGCCGGTTGACGCCATATCGTCGCCGGTTCTTCCCGACGCGCAAAGCTGCAAGGCGCAGGGCGGCGCGCTTGACCGGCGGGGCAGGGCGCAGACCCTGATGTGCGTGCATCCCTATCCCGATGCGGGCAAGGCCTGCCGCGACAACCAGCAATGCACCGGCAAATGCGTGACTGCCCCCGACGACGGGCCCGATGGCCAGATCGTGGGCACGTGTCAGGCCGACGACGCGCTGTTCGGCTGCTATGCCGAAGTAGTTGATGGCAAGGCCGTGCGCGCGATCTGCGTCGATTGACGCACAGCCCAATGCAGGAGTTTGATTGATGGAAACCCGCGCCGGCGATCCCGGAGCCTTCGCCGATTTCGACCTGAACCTTGTCGACAGCCCCGCCTTTGTCGTCGATGCCGCGAAATTGCGGTCGAACCTGCGCGTGCTGGCCGATATCCGCGACCGTTCGGGCTGCAAGGTCCTGTCCGCGCTCAAGGCATTTTCGATGTGGTCGGTCGCGCCGATGGTCGGCGAATATCTCGACGGCGTGTGCACGTCGGGCCTGTGGGAAGCGATGCTGGCGGGCGAGCATTACGATGGCGAGATCGCGACCTTCTGCGCGGCCTATAAGGAAGAGGACATGGAGGAAATCTGCCGCCTGTCCGATCATGTGATCTTTAACACGCCGATGCAGCGCGAACGCTTTGCCGATATCATCGACGCCGCGCGCAACCGGGGCGAAACATTCGACATCGGTCTGCGCGTCAATCCGCTTCATGCCGAGGGCGAGGTGCCGCGCTATGATCCGTGCGCCCCGCATTCGCGGCTGGGCTTTCCGGTCGACCAGCTGACCGAGGAGCATCTGGAAGGCATCGACGGGCTGCACTTCCACAGCCTGTGCGAACAGGATCTGGAACCGCTGAAGCGCACGTGGGACGCGCTGCTGCCGCATATCGAATATGTCATCCCCGACCTCAAATGGCTGAACTTCGGCGGCGGGCACCATATCACCCGCAGCGATTACCAGCGGGACGAGCTGGTGCAGTTCCTGATCGATGTGCGCGATACGACGGGCTGCGAAATCTATCTGGAACCGGGCGAAGCGGTGGCGCTGGACGCGGGGATTCTGGTCGGCACGCTGCTCGACACGCATTGGAACGGCATGCCGCTGGGCATCACCGATATCTCGGCCACATGCCACATGCCCGATGTGCTGGAAGCGCCCTATCGCCCCGCCATGCTGGGGGAACGCGACGATGTGGAGCCGATCCGGCTGGGCGGTCCATCCTGCCTCGCGGGTGATGTGATCGGCGATTACGGCCTGCCGGTCGAGCCCGAGGTCGGCGCGCGTTTCGCCTTTCTGGATCAGGCGCATTATTCGATGGTGAAGACCACCACGTTCAACGGCGTGCCGCTGCCGTCGATCTGGCTGTGGGATTCGGAAAGCGGCCTGCTCGAAAAGGTGAAGACCTTCGGCTATCGCGATTTCCGCGACCGGCTGAGCTGAACGGAGCGGTTTGAAGGGGGTTTCGGGCAATCCGCGTGGGGCCATGGATGAACCCCGCACGGATTGCCCGACCACAGGTTTGACAATCGATGGCTCATGGCGATGGACGGATGATCGCCGCGGCCACATGCGGTGGGCGTAACACCGCATCTGCCAACATTGCCGCCAGCCGGACTCGATAGGCCTAACGGACCGATGCGACCCGTGGCAGCAATCGCCCCCTACGGACCTTTGCGTCATATTTTCGAAATAATCGAACATCGGGTATGATCCCGCAGGCGCCAGTCCCCCGATTGGCCCCCGATCACGCGCAATCCTATTGCGCCGCGATCGTTCAAAATTGAAGGTGCACCAAGCGGTGCATCGCGTTGCATGCCGATGCAACCCGGTTGCATTCCGGTCCCGATTGGCGCAAACGCGCCCGATGCAACGCGTCGACGCCTTTGCCGAAAAGCTGGACCTGCTGCTCAAGGCATCCAGCCTTAGCCGCGTGGCGCTGGCGCAGCGCGTGGGGGTGGATAAATCGCTGGTCGGCCGCTGGGTAAAGGGCACGGTCCATCCTGGCGAACATAATCTGGCACGGCTGACGGCAGTGTTTCAGGACAATTTCCCCGATCTGACCCTGGCCGACTGGTATCAGGATCTGGCGGGACTTGCGGCAAAGGCGGGCGTTGCCATGCGCGCGGGCATCCCGACCGGCCCCGAAATGCGCGCCGAAGGGCCGTTTGCCAGCATTGTCGAAGCTTCGGGCAGCGATCTGGCGGCGCGTGCGCCGGCCTATGAAGGGTTCTGGCGCACCACGCGCCCCTCGGTCCTGATGCCCGATCAGCCGTTCCACGATTACGGACTGTTCCGCCGCACGGCCGACGGCATGATGGAAGTCATCATGGAGGGAGCGGGATTGAGCTTTACCGGCTGGATGTTCCCCATGTCGGGCAATCTCTATGTCTTCCTGTTCGATCCGGTGGGCCGCACCCCGCTGATCGTCGTGCTGAAGGGCGTGCCGCTGCCGCGCGCCGAATCGATGGAAGGGCTGCTGCTGCTTTCGGCGCTGGATGCCAATCGCACACCCGCCGCGCTGCCGATCGTGCTGGAGCGTCTGGGCGATCTGTCGGGCGACAGAGAGGCTGATAATGCGACGATGAAGCGCATGGCCGAGGAAGAGGCGAAGCCCGTCGACCCCATCGACGACGACAAGCGCCGCGCCTTTCTCTATCGCGACGTTGGGCCCGAGGCGCAGAAGGCCGGAAAACAGCTTTTCATGATCGCGCCGGGCACATTGTCGCGCGGTTCGACCAAAGCCGGGTTGATGGGGTGACGGGCCGACGGGCTATTTGCTGAAACGGGCTTCCTAGCGAAACTCGTTCATCGTTTCGGCCAGCCGTGCCAGCGTTCCGAATTGTTCGATCGTCCGGGCGACCATCTGTTCGTCCATCGCGGCATTCATGTGTCCGCTTTCGAACATATTGCCCGTCTTCACCGCGATCACCAGATCGCCGCGTTCGTGGCGCCCGTCGAACAGCGCGCAGATGTCCTTGCCGGCAAAACTGTTCTCGATCTCCAGCAGCCTTTCGACATAGGACGGGTGGATCAGATATCGCGCCTCTACCGGATCGGTGGTCCATGCATCGAACGCATCCTCGAATTCGGGATGGACGATGGGGACCGATTCGAACCGCTCTCCGTCCAGCTTCACCGCATCCTTGCGCCCGCCGAAAAAGCCGCGATGTTTTCCCTCGCGCAGCAGCAGCGTGCGCGAATGGATGCCGCGGCCATATTGCATGGTGATGATCGCGCCGCGGAACACGGTGACCCAGCGGCGGTTCTTGCCGCTGCCGCGCTTCTCTTCCAGCTTCGCCTCGTGCAGTTCGAAATGATGGCCCGCGATTTCGCCTGACCAGTGATCCTCGAAACGGGCGCGGTCGTGGCGGGGGACCATGCCGAGCGCCTTGGCGCGGCGGAAACCGGTGCCCGGCAGGCTGTCGATCGTAAAGCTGAGGCCCAGCGATTGCGCGATGGCGCGGTTGATCCCGTCCTTCACCGATTTGCGCGCCTCGGCAATCGGGCGGCGCGTCCATGCGGTGGCGGCGATAAAGACCATGCCCGTCACCACCGCTTTCAACTGCATGGGAGCGGGTATTGCGATCCATGCGAAAATCAGGACCGGCCCCAGCACGATGGCGGCCTTCCACATGCGGCGATGCGATTCGGCCTGCGCCTCGCTGCGCATGTCCTTTTGCTGTTGCAGCCAGCCACCCAGCGGGCCGGCCATCAGGCTTTGTGCTTGCGGCAATTCGATCATCGCACACTCCGACGCCCGGATTATCGGCCGGGCCGGGAAACAGGATGGGAAAGGCGCGCCGCGACGGCGCACCCTTCCCATGAAGCCACACAATGCCTAGGCTGGGCACAACGGCAAGGATTCGCAAGGGGAAATGCGGTCGATGACGGGCTGGATTATCGTTCTGATCGTGGTGGTTGCGATCGCGATCCTTGTGATCGGCATTTACAACAGGCTTGTTTCGCTGCGCCAGTCGGTGCGGCAGGGCGTGGCCGATATCGACGCGCAACTGCGGCAAAGGCACGATCTGGTGCCCAATCTGGTCAGCACGGTAAAGGGGTATGCCGCCCACGAATCGGAAACGCTGGAGGCAGTGATCGCTGCGCGCAACCGCGCCGCATCGGGCGCGCCCAGTTCGGGGAACGAGGAGCAGCTGGCCATGGCGCTCAACCGCCTGCTCGCCTTGTCGGAAGCCTATCCCGAATTGAAAGCGAACAGCAATTTCCAGCAGTTGCAGGGTGAGCTTGCCGATATCGAGGACAAGATCGCCGCCGCCCGCCGCGCGCTGAATGCGGCGGTATCGCGGTACAATACCGGTATCGAAAGCTTCCCCGCCGTGATGTTCGCGGGCGCGCTGGGGTTCCGGCAGGCCGATTTCCACCGGCTGGACGATTCGGAAGTGGGCACCGTGGACCAAGTGCCCGAAGTGCGGTTCTGACCGGAAAAAACCGGCATTTCAAACCGCTGGTCGAACACAGAATCCTGCCTGTCGCGCTATCTCTGGCCCGCAGGAACGCGTGAAATTACCTTGCGTTTTTCCGTCCGGTGCTTATATGCGCCCCCTCGCTGCCCGCCCCTAGTCATTTAGGGGGGACTTCCAAACCGCAAGGCAGCTCTTGTTGAATGTTACCTCTGGGGGTCCCTTGAATTGTCCATCTATCCCGACGCAACTGCTGTAGCCCGCGCCCTGTCGCCGGACGAACCGGTTATTCTGAACCGCCCGCATGCTGCGCGGCGTGCTGCGCAGTTCTTCGTCCAGAAATTCCCCGGCAAGGTGCTCTATGCGGTTAAGGCGAATCCCTCGCCCGATCTGCTGCGCGTGCTGAACGATGGCGGGGTGACGCATTACGACGTCGCCTCGATCGCCGAAGTGCGCCTTGTGCGCAGCACCTTGGGCCCCGATGTGACGCTTTGCTTCATGCATCCGGTCAAGACCGAGCGCGCGATTGCCGAGGCCTATTTCGATCACGGCTGCAAGACCTTCAGCCTCGACAGCCATGACGAGCTGGACAAGATCGTGCGCGCCACCACCCGCGACGGGGTAGAGGCAAAGGATTTGCGCCTCTGCGTGCGCCTGCGCGTCTCGTCCGAATATTCGGAACTGTCGCTGGCGGCCAAGTTCGGTGTCGATCTGATCGACGCGCCCGGACTGCTGCAGGCCGTCCGGCAAAAGGCGGACTGGCTGGGCGTGTGTTTTCACGTCGGATCGCAGGCGATGACGCCCTTTGCCTATGTGCAGGGTCTGGAACGCGTGCGCGCGGCGATTGCCGAAGCCAGCGTCGTGATCGACATGATCGATGTGGGCGGCGGATTTCCGTCGGTCTATCCCGGCATGGAACCCCCGCCGCTGGAAGATTACTTTCAGGTGATCCACCGCCATTTCTATGAACTGCCCATCGCCTATAACGCGGAACTGTGGTGCGAGCCGGGCCGTGCATTATGCGCGGAATATAACTCGATGATCGTGCGCGTCGAAAAACGGCGTGAGAACGAGCTGTTCATCAATGACGGTGCCTATGGCGCGCTGTTCGATGCGGCGCATATCGGCTGGCGCTTCCCCGTCCGCCGCGTGGCCGGGCCCGAGAACGACGCCGAAACGGCCGATTTCGCGTTCTATGGCCCGACCTGCGACGATGCCGATTACATGGAAGGCCCGTTCCCGCTGCCTGCCGACATGCGCGCCGGCGACTATATCGAAGTGGGCATGCTGGGCGCCTATGGCGCAGCGATGCGCACCGGCTTCAACGGCTTTGGCGACGGACCGGTCGAAACCGTGTCGGACGAGCCGATGAGCAGCCTGTATCGCGGCGACCGCGCCGATCCGCGCGTTTCGGATAATGTAATCTCGCTGCGTTAAAAGGCGGCGGCATAAAACATCAAAGGGCGGGACCGCATGCGGTACCCGCCCTTTTCACGCTAGTTCGGCGTCGCCAGCTTCATCAGCACCATCCCGACTGCGATCAGCAAGGCGGCGACGATCCGCAGCGGATTGGCCGCTTCGCCCAGCATCGCGATGCCCAGCACGAATGCACCGATCGCACCAATACCCGTCCACACCATATAGGCCGTGCCAAGGGGCAGGCTGCGCATGGCGGTTGCCAGCAGCATAAAGCTGGCCGCCATCGCGCCCAGTGTCACCAACGACGGACCGGGCCGCGTAAAGCCCTCGGACAGTTTCATCGAAAAGGCCCAGACCACTTCGAACAGTCCGGCCAGAATCAGGATTACCCACGCCATGCAGCAGCCTTTCGTCAGCTGCCGGGCCGTCCCGGTCTTGATCCCCTGAAGGCAGGGCGGGAACGTGGTCGCCGCAGGCCCGATCTAGGACAGGCAAGCGCCCCTTTCAATGGCGCTTCGATGGCGCGCCGTCCGCGTCAGGGCGCGTCGCAGATTTCCGGCTCGCGCTTGTTGCCGTCCTCGTCCTCCTGACAGGCGATGGCCTTGCGGCACACCGGCTGCAGCGGGTTGCAACCCAGTGTCATCCCCTTGCTGTTCTTGCGCGTCAGCGTGACATAGCGCCACACATCGATCGGATTGCCCATCATATTGCCGGTGAAATGCAACAGGCCAAAGCCTGCGTTCTGGCTGGGGAAGTTGAACATCACGGTCATTCGCATCTCTCCCTGACCTTGCAGGGGATAATCGATATGACCCTTGTATCCCGGCATCTCGCTCCACGCGCAGGGCAGCAGCGCGCTGACATCCACCGTTTCGATCCGGCCCGATTCCAGCTGCACGTCAAACTCGTCGGGCAAGGTCTCGGCCACGGGAAGCGGCTGCATGTCCAGCCGCTGGTCGCCCAGATCGTTCTTGCCGGTAAAGGTCAATATGCCGCCGCTGGGGTGCAGCAGGGTCAGGTTTTCGGTCGGCCTGCTTTTCAGCGCAAAGCCGAATGGCCCTACCGCGCCGCCGCCATCGCGATTGACCGCCAGCCATTTTCCCGCCAGCGGTTCGGCGCTGTTGGCGGCGGCTTTGCCGCACATGTCGCCCGGAATGGCAATTGTCTGCGCACGGGCGCTGCCGCCTGACAAGAAAACGGCGCCAGACGCCAAAGCAATCATGGCGCATCGTAATGCGATATTCATCGATCGTCCCCCGTTTTTGCTGTGATCTGAACTGTCCCCCGCCCGATGATCACTGATACCAGTCTATAGATCGAATGCGTCGTTTCAATCGAGTTAGGCATTTTTCATTGCTGACCTTGCCCAAGCCATTGTCCGCAGGCCCTTATTACCGGCAATCCGACCTGCTAACGAAGCATTAGCCAAACCCGCGCTATCGCCTGCGCATGACAAGTTCTGCCGCATCGCTGCCCGCCCGCCAGTGGATTCCCGCCCTGCTGTGCCTTGGCGCGCTGGTGCCCGCGATCCTGATTCCGACTTTGGGTTTCCTGTTCTCGCTGGCGATCATGGTGGCGGTGCTGGCGGTGATGAAATCGTCGCGACAGGCGACACTGGCGATGGTCTGGAAGAAAGGCTGGATGTCGGTGCTGCTGGGCATTCTGGTCGGCGGTGCACTTGCGGTAGGGATTGCCGAGGTGATCCGCCCGCTGGTCGAAGGGCTGCTGGGCAAGGGCGTCGATACCGGCGCGCTGGATGCGGTGGCGGGCAATGTCGCCGTGTTCGCGGTGACGCTGGTGATCGCCCTTGCCAGCGCAGCGGCAGAGGAAGTGCTGTATCGCGGTTTCGTGATCGGCTGGGGCGCGAAGATCTTTGGCAAGGGCGCGGTGCCGCTGTTGGTCCTGATCTCCGCCGCCGCATTCGGCGCATCGCACAGCTATGGCCCCTCGGGCGCGGTGGTGACGGGGCTGATCGGGCTGGTGCTGGGGGCGCTCTACCAGATTTGCGGGCGGCGGCTCTTGCCTGCGGTGGCAGCGCATATGACTTTCAACCTTATCGGTTCTGTCGCCCTGTTCCTGGCCTGATCGCGATGCTAACGCCCGTCACAAGTGATGGGAGTTTGACCGAGTATGAGCCTGCCCGACTGGCTGAAGAACCGCCTGCAATTGCCCGCCATCGCGGCGCCCATGTTCATCGTGTCGCAGCCCGAACTGGTGCTGGCGCAATGCCGCAGCGGGATCGTGGGTTCGTTTCCGTCGCTGAATGCCCGCCCCGACGGCGTGTTCGAGGAATGGTTGCAACGGCTGAACAGCGAACTGACCGATGACGATGCGCCATTCGCGGTCAATCTGATCGTCCATCGCAGCAATCCGCGGCTGGAAACCGATCTGGCCTTATGCGTGAAGTATAAGGTTCCCGTGGTGATCTGTTCGCTGGGCGCGCGCGAGGAAGTGAATGCGGCGATCCATTCCTATGGCGGGCTGGTGCTGCATGACATCACCACAAATGCCTTTGCGAAAAAGGCCATCGAAAAGGGTGCCGACGGGCTGATCGCGGTGGCGGCGGGCGCGGGCGGGCATGCGGGCACGATTTCGCCATTCGCGCTGGTGTCCGAAATCCGCGAATGGTTCGACGGACCGCTCGCCCTGTCAGGTGCGATCGCCAATGGCCAGTCGATACTGGCGGCGCAGGCGATGGGCGCCGATGCCGGCTATATCGGCAGCGCGTTCATCGCCACCGAAGAGGCTGTGGCGGTGCCCGAATACAAGCAAATGATCGTCGACAGCGCGGCGGGCGATATCGTCTATTCCAACCTGTTCACCGGCATACACGGCAATTACCTGCGCGGTTCGATCGAGCGGGCGGGGATGGACCCCGACAATCTGGCGACTTCGGACCCCAGCGCGATGGATTTCGGCGGCAGCAAGGCATGGAAGGACATCTGGGGCAGCGGGCAGGGCATCGGCGCGGTCGATGCGGTCGTCCCCGCAGCAGACCGGATCGCGCGGTTCAAACGCGAATATGCCGAAGCAAGGGCCCGCCTGCTTGGATAAAGCGCCTGCCGGGTTGAAACGCCTGACGGATTAAAACGCGCGCGCCGTCAGAAACCCAATTGCACGCCGCCCCACACGGTGCGCGGCACGCCAAGGTCGATCGAACCGCCCGAATTGCGGGTGACGATGGTCTCGTCCAGCAGGTTCTCGGCCCGCAGTACCAGCGACAGGCCCGACACCAGCCGCACCCGCGCAAAGGCATCGAATGTGGTCGCCGCTGGCAGCGCGTCGGTTTCCAGATCGTCCTCGTACTGCTTGCCCACATGGCGCAGGGTCGCGGCCAGACGCATCGCGGACGACGGTTCATAGGCCAGTGTCGCACTGGCCGTCAGGCGCGGGGTTTGCGCGGGCCGCAGCCCGTCCAGTTCAGCCGCATCGCCCGATCCGTCGACCGCCGCGTCGGTATAGGCAAGCGAGCCCGTCAGGCTGACCGGCCCGTTGCCCAGCACGGCATCGAGTTCAAGGCCCTGCGCGTCGATGGCGGGCAGGTTCTGCCGCTGGCGCAGGTTTTCCGCGATGGTGACATTGGCGATGGCGTGTTCGATCCGGTTGTCGAACGCGGTCAGCGACAGGCGGATGCCGTCCAGCGGCGTCAGGTCGATACCGGCCTCGAACCCCAGCAATTCCTCGTTTCCCAGCGCCGCATTCGCCTGCGTCGTGACGGGAAAGACGACGAAGGGCCGGTAAAGCTCGTTCAGGGTCGGCAGGCGGATCCCGCGATAGGCCGCGCCGCGCAGCGCAATGCCATCGCCCGCCTGCCACACTGCCCCGCCGCGCCATGTGACGGTCCAGTCGCTGCGATCGTCATAGGTTTCGGCGGTTTCGATGCTGCCACCGGCATCGCGGGCCGTGTAATAGCCACCAGTGATCGCGGTCCGGTCCGCGCGCACTCCGCCGGTCAGCACCAGCGCGCCCAGCGTCCAGTCATCCTCGGCAAAAATGCCGATATCCTCGTTCCGCCCGCCCGCCATGCGCCGCGCGGTGACCGCGCCGGTAAAGGCGCTGATCGCGTTTTCCATCATCGTGCCCGATGCGCTGCGATAATCGACGCCCAGCCGCAACTGGTGCCCCGCCGTTTCGGGCGGTCGCAATTCAAACTTGCCGCCGATGCCCGTGCTGGGGGTGTTGTACTGGTCGAGCACGGGGGAAAAGCGCGTGGACGAAATCACCACGTTGGAAAAATTGCGCGCCTGAACATAGGCGACGACATCGAAGGACCATTCGCCGCGCCCGACGATGCGCAGCGATGCATCCTGCCCCTCGGTCGCGCTGTCGGCCCCGTCGAAACGCAGCGTGCGATCATCGCGCCAGACCAGCATGCGGGCCTGCACTTCGGTATCGGGGGCAATCGGGGCGACACCGCGAATGCCGGCCGACCAGCTGTCATAGGCAGCGCGCGACGTGGCATCGACGCGCTGGTCGGCAGGGGTGGTGTAGAAGCCTTGCCCGCGGTCCCAGCGGCCCGAGACTTCGACAAAGCCCGATCCCAGCCTTGGCGCGATGGCGGCGGCGGCCTCGCTCTCTCCCCGGTCGTTCACCAGCGCGTGGCCCGATACCGGCCCCAGCATGTCGGCACCGGCGCTTTCCAGTTCGATCGTGCCGGTCAGCGCGCCCGCGCCGAACGAACCCGAACCGCCGCCGCGCGTGACGCGGATCGCGCCCAGCCGTTCGGGCGCGATGGCAGATAGCGGGACATAGCCGAAGAACGGGTCCGCCATCGGCACCCCGTCCAGCAGCACCAGTGCCCGGCTGGTGGCATTGCCACCCAGCGAACGCAGCGTGACCCCCTGCGCGCTGGGGTTGGCGGAGCGGCTGTCGGACCGGCGATATTGCTGGAACCCCGCGACCGACGACAGCACATCCTCGATCCTGCCCGAAGCGGCCGCGACGATCTGCTCGCGCCCGATCTGCCGCGTGGCATAGGCGGGCGCGGCGACGCTGGCATCAAGACCCTTGCCGGTGACGATAATGGGTGCGGGGGTGTCCTGCGGCTCCTGTATGCCATCTTCGACGGGGGCAGCGGGCACATCGGGCTCTTTCGGCGCGGCAGGGGCGCTTTGGGCAAGCGCAACGGCGGGCACAAGCGCAGCGGCAAGGCCGGAGGCTGCCACAGAAAGGAAGTGCCCGCGCACCATATGTTTCAAGCCATGCTCCCGAATTTGTCCGCGAATTGCCGCGGCGCATGCGAAGACTGCTTAGCGGTAAGCGACAGCCGACCGCAACGCGCAGCGCGCATCGGCGGACTGACCGGCAGGCGAATGCTGCGCGCAGGCCCTCACGCGGCAAAGCGTTGTGGCGGGCAGCAAATAAGTCCCGCCAGCGCAAATGCGCGTGCTAATATATGCGATGAATTCATACGCGCCGCATGGGGCCCACCCGGCGTCTGAGGGGCTAGAACAAGCTAAGCCGCGGCGCGCAGTTCCAGTTCCAGCCGGTCCCAGATTTCGACCAGAGCGCCGACCAGATCGCGCATCATTTCCTCGGTATGCGCAGGGCCGGGGGTAAAGCGCAGGCGTTCGGTGCCGCGCGGTACGGTCGGGAAATTGATCGGCTGTACGTACACGCCATATTCGGCCAGCAAGATGTCGCTGATCTTCTTGGCGCGCACCGGATCGCCCACCATCAGCGGAACGATATGGGTGGTCGATTCCATCACCGGCAGCCCCGCCTCGCGCATTGCAGCCTTGAGGTAAGCGGCCGATGCCTGCTGCGCGTCGCGCTCCACGCTCGACGATTTCAGATGGCGGACCGATGCCAGCACGCCCGCCACCAGCACCGGCGAAAGCGAGGTGGTAAAGATGAAGCCCGGCGCATAGCTGCGCACGCAATCGATGATGCGCTTGTCCGCCGCGATATAGCCGCCCATCACGCCGAACGCCTTGCCCAGCGTCCCCTCGATAATGTCGATCCGGTGTGCCGCATCATCGCGTTCGGAAATGCCGCCGCCGCGCGCGCCGTACATGCCCACCGCGTGGACTTCGTCGATATAGGTAAGCGCGTTATATTTCTCGGCCAGATCGCAGATCGCGTGGATCGGGGCGACATCGCCGTCCATCGAATAGACGCTTTCGAACGCGATCAGCTTGGGCGTCGCCTCGTCCTCTGCCGCCAGCAGCTCTTCCAGATGGGCCAGATCGTTGTGGCGGAACACCCGCTTTTCGCAGCCCGAATTGCGGATGCCCGCAATCATCGAGGCATGGTTTAATTCGTCCGAAAAGATCACGCAGCCCGGCAGCAGCTTGCCCAGAGTGGTCAGCGTGGTGTCGTTCGAGACATAGCCGCTGGTGAACAGCAGCGCGCCTTCCTTGCCGTGCAGGTCGGCCAGTTCGCCTTCCAGATCGACGTGGTAGTGGGTGTTGCCGCCGATATTGCGCGTGCCGCCCGAACCCGCGCCCACATCGTGCAGGGCGGTTTCCATCGCCTCGATCACCTTGGGGTGCTGGCCCATCGCCAGATAATCGTTCGAACACCACACGGTAATCGGCTTGGGCCCGTTGTGCCCGGCAAAGCAGCGCGCATTGGGATAGGCGCCCTTGTTGCGCAGGATGTCGATGAACACGCGATAGCGCCCCTCGGCATGAAGCCGGTCGATCGCCTGGTCGAAAATCTGGTCGTAGTTCACGTCGTATTGCTCTTCCGTGGCCGCCCATCCGCCGGATTTCGCTTGGCAGGATGGCCGGTTGCCGTCCTGTCAGGGTCAACCCCCGCACGCATTGCGCCAGATCAATTTCGCGCGCCGCGCTCGCCCATGGCCCCGAAAATGACAGGGCCAACGGATAATCAGGGAACAGCCCCTACTGCATTGTCCACAGCCATGCAAAGCATGATTGGCGATGAGTGTGACCCGTTTTTCGCATCAACGCCGCCGCGATCGCGTGGCTATAGCACCTCGATCCGCGACAGGGCGCGTGCCGCCAGCGCCGGTTCCAGTGAGGCCAGCCCCTGTTCCGCACGCGTGAACAGCGCGATATCGGGACCGGTGCGCAGGAATTCCTGCCCGCCGGTCAGCGTGGCGATCCGCCGCGCGATCCCTTCGGCCCCGTCGACCAGCGCGACATCGGGGCCGAACGCCTCTCCCAGCTCTTCCGCGAGCAGGGGGAAATGGGTGCAGGCAAGAACCAGCGTATCGATCCTGTCGCCGCCCGGCATGGCCCGGAATTCGGCCAGAACGCCCGCGATCACGGCGGGATCGGGCGTGCGCCCGCGCAATTTGGCCTCTGCCGCGGCGACAAGGCCGGGGGCGGCAAGGCGCAGCAGCGTCTTGCCCTGCGCGAATTCCGCCTCAAGCCGGTCGACATAGGCCTGCCGGATCGTCGCCCCCGTGCCGATCAGCCCGATCACCCCCGTTTTCGTGGCGGCGGCGGCGGGTTTGACGGCGGGCACGGTGCCGACGATGGGGATATGCAGCACGTCGCGCACCATGCCCAGCGCGATGGTGCTGGCCGTGTTGCAGGCAATGCAGGCAAGGCGCGGCTGGAACCGTTCGGTCATGCGGCCCAGCAATCCGGCGACGCGGGCGGCGATTTCCGCCTCGCTCTTTTCGCCATAGGGCAGGCCGGCATTGTCGGCGGCGTAAATCACGGGCGCTTCGGGCAAAATCCGGCGCAGCGCATCCAGCACGGTCAGCCCGCCGACGCCCGAATCGAACACCAGCACGGGGGCATCGGGGCGGATCGTCGGGACAGTCTGGCTCATGCCCCATGCCATGCGATAGCGGGCGCGGTCTGGCAAGACGGCGCTTTGCGACCGCAAGGGCACGGCCCGGCTTCGTTCCGCTCCGCCGCTTGAGCCGCACCGGCCAAGCGGCTAACGGCAGGTTTCATCATTTTGGGAGTGTGCCCGCGTGACCATGATCGATCTGCTGTCCGCGCTGGTCTTCGGCTATGTACTGGGGTCGATCCCCTTTGGCGTCATCCTCACCCGCATGGCGGGGGCGGGCAATCTGCACGAAATCGGTTCGGGCGGCACGGGGGCGACCAATGTGCTGCGCACCGGTCGCAAGGGGCTGGCGGCGGCGACGCTGCTGCTCGATCTGGCAAAAGGCGTGACGGTCGTGCTGGTCGCCCGCGCGATCTGGCCGGGCACGGAACATTGGGCAGGGCTGGCCGCGGTGATCGGCCATTGCCTGCCGGTGTGGCTGCGCTTTCGCGGCGGCAAGGGCGTGGCGACATTGATGGGCGTGGCGCTGGGGCTGGCGTGGCCGGTCGGGCTGGCATTCGCGGTGGTGTGGCTGGGCATGCTGGCGGTCACCCGCATTTCCAGCGCCGGCGGGATGAGCGCGGCCGTCGCGGCCCCTCTCGCCGCCTATGGTCTGGGCTGGCCCCATTATGCGCTGGCGCTGGCGCTGATGGCGGCATTCGTGCTGTGGCGGCACCGCGCGAATATCGGGCGGCTAATGGCAGGCACCGAACCGCGCGTCGGCAAAAAATAGGCGCGAAGGGCAGCACCCAGCATCATGCCGGTTTCGCAGGAAGAGGCTTTTGCCCGCATCCGCCTGTTGCGATCGCCCCATGTCGGGCCGGTCAGCTTTCGCCAGTTGCTGGCGCGTTTCGGCAATGCGGTCGCCGCGCTGGAGGCTTTGCCAGAGATGGCCTCGCGCGGGGGCGGGAAGGGACAGGTCGCGCCCGAAGCTTTGGTGCGCGCGGAAGTGGCCGCCGTTCGCGCGGCAGGCGCACGCTATCTGTTCCACGACGATCCGGCATTCCCCGCGCTGCTGGCCGAATTGCACAATGGCCCGCCAATCCTGACGGTGCGGGGCGATCTGGCGCTGTTGCAGAAACCCGCCGTCGCCATCGTCGGCGCGCGCAATGCCTCTGCCGCCGCGATCTCGCTGGCGCGGCAGTTCGGGCGTGAACTTGCAGCGCAGGGGCGGCTTGTCGTGTCGGGCCTTGCCCGCGGGATCGATGCCGCCGCGCACGAAGGGGCGCTGGCCGAAGGGGCAACCGCCGGTGTGATCGCCAGCGGCATCGACATCGCCTATCCGCCCGAACACGCCGCCCTGCAGGACCGCATCGCGGCAGAAGGCGTGCTGATCGCCGAACAACCCGCCGGCACCCAGCCGCAGGCGCGTCATTTCCCCAGCCGCAACCGCATCATCGCGGGCATGGCGGCAGGCACGGTGGTGGTGGAGGCTGCGCCCAAATCGGGTAGCCTGATCACCGCGCGCATCGCGGCAGAGGCAGGGCGCGAGGTGATGGCCGTTCCCGGCAATCCGCGCGACGCACGGGCGCGAGGCTGCAACTATCTGATCCGCGAAGGGGCCGTGCTGGTGCAGGGGGCAGAGGACATTGCCGAATTGCTCGACAGCTTTACCGGCAGCCCGCGCAGCCGCTTTCGCGAGGAAGCGCCGGTGTTCGCGCATCTGGCGCCGGACGAAGCGGCAGAAACGATCGCCGACGCTGCCCCCGCCGATATCGCGGGGCTGATCTCGTCCGCTCCCGTCATGGTGGACGAGCTGATCCGCACCAGCGGCGCCGCGCCTTCTGCGGTTCAGCTTGCACTGCTGGAAATGGAGCTTGCAGGGCGCATCCAGCGCCATGCAGGGGGGCGGGTATCGCTGATTTAGGGGTCTTAACCGCCTTGACGGCCACCGCAAGCCATCCCCATTTTCGCGCGTATACGCGTAAGAGGGGCAGGAACAGCACCTGCCCGCATCGGGAATATCTGAAGTAACATGCAACTTGTCATCGTAGAATCGCCCGCCAAGGCCAAGACGATCGAGAAATATCTGGGGTCGGATTACAAGGTTCTGGCCAGCTATGGCCATGTCCGCGACCTGCCGCCCAAGGACGGTTCGGTAAAGCCCGACGAAGGCTTTGCGATGGACTGGGAGCTGTATGGCGACAAGCAGAAACAGGTGCGCGCCATCGCCGATGCCGCGAAAGAGGCGGACCGCCTGATCCTGGCCACTGACCCTGACCGCGAGGGGGAGGCGATCAGCTGGCATGTTCTGGAACTGCTGAAAAAGCGCAAGGCCCTGCCCAAGGATGTCGAGCGCGTGACGTTCAACGCGATCACCAAGACGGCGGTGACCGACGCGATGAAAAAGCCGCGCGACCTCGACCGCGATCTGATCGACGCCTATCTCGCCCGCCGCGCACTGGATTATCTGTTCGGCTTTACGCTGTCGCCGGTACTGTGGCGCAAGCTGCCCGGCGCGAAATCGGCGGGCCGCGTGCAATCGGTCGCCCTGCGCCTGATCGTCGAGCGCGAGCGCGAGATCGAGAGTTTTACGCCGCAGGAATACTGGTCGGTCGTCGCGCAGATGGAGCATGACGGCACCAGCTTCGATGCAAGGCTGGTGAAGTTCGAGGGCAACAAGCTTGAGAAGCTGTCGCTGGGCGAAGAGGGCATTGCGATCCGCGCCAAGACGGCGGTGATGAACGGCGCCTTCACGGTCGAGGATGTGGAGACCAAGCCGGTCCGCCGCAATCCCGCCCCGCCGTTCACAACATCGACCCTGCAACAGGAAGCCGCGCGCAAGTTGCATTATTCGGCCAGCCATACGATGCGGCTGGCGCAGGGCCTGTATGAGCAGGGCCTCATTACCTATATGCGGACCGACGGTGTCCAGATGGACCCCGGTGCGATCAGCCAGGCGCGCAAGGCGATTTCGGATCGCTATGACGGGCATTATCTGCCCGAAAAGCCGCGCCAGTATCAGACCAAGGCCAAGAACGCGCAGGAAGCGCACGAGGCGATCCGCCCCACCGATTTTACCAAGGCGCGTGGCGGAACAGGCGATGCGGCCAAACTGTACGATCTGATCTACAAGCGCGCTCTCGCCAGCCAGATGGCCGCCGCCAGCCTTGAACGCACCAGCGTCACCCTGCGCGACGGCACCGGCCAGCACGAGCTGCGCGCGACCGGTCAGGTGGTGAAGTTCCCCGGCTTCCTCGCCCTGTACGAGGAAGGGCTCGACCAGAAGAGCGACGACGATGACGAGGGTCTGTTGCCGCAGATGAAATCGGGCGACCGACCGGCGAAAAAGTCTGTCGATGCTGCGCAGCATTTCACCCAGCCGCCGCCGCGCTATTCCGAAGCCAGCCTGGTAAAGCGGCTGGAGGAACTGGGCATCGGCCGTCCGTCGACCTATGCCGCGACGCTGCAGGTTCTGAAGGACCGCAACTATGTCCGGACCGAGAAGAACCGCTTTTTCGCCGAGGATTCGGGCCGATTGCTGACGGCCTTCCTCGAACGGTTTTTCACCCGCTATGTCGCCTATGATTTCACTGCGGGGATGGAGGACGAGCTTGACGATGTGTCGGGCGGGCGGGCCGACTGGCACGACGTGCTCGAAGCGTTCTGGCGCGATTTCAAGCCCAAGTCGGACGAGGTGATGGAGCAGAAGCCCAGCGACATCACCGTGGCGCTGGACGAATTCCTTGCCGATTATTTGTTCCCCCCGCGCGACGACGGGCTGGCACCGCGTGCCTGCCCGCAATGTATCGCCGACGGGCGCGAAGGCGGCGAGTTGCACCTGCGCGGCGGGCGCAACGGGGCGTTCATCGGCTGTGTGAACTATCCCGAATGCAAATATACCCGCCGCTTCGGCCAACCCGGAGAGGATGGCGAGGGCGCGGACGGCGAGATTGGCAAGCACCCCGACACGGGCCTTGCGATTGAGCGCAAGACGGGTCGTTTCGGGCCCTATATCCAGATGGGCGAAGGGAAAGAGGCGGCGCGCGCGTCGATCCCCAAGGATATTCCCGAGCTGGACCTTGAATGGGCGGTCAAGTTGCTGTCGCTGCCGCGCATCGTGGGCGAACACCCCGAAACGGGCAAGGAGATCGAGGCGAATATCGGCCGCTATGGCCCTTATCTGCGCCATGACGGCAAATATGCGAAGCTGGCGGGTACGGCGGATGTGTTCGACACCGGCATGAATGCGGCGGTCACCCTGCTGGCCGAGGCGCAGAACCGCGGCGGACGCGGCGCCCGGGCCAAGGCCGAACCGCTGAAGACATTCGGGGAGCATCCGACCAGCGGCGGTGAGATCAAGCTGCTGGCGGGCCGCTATGGCCCCTATGTCACCGATGGCACGACCAATGCGACCATCCCGCGCGACATGAAGCCCGAGGATGTCACTGCCGAGGACGCCATTCGCCTGATCGACGAGCGCGCTGCCAAGGGCCCTGCCAAGAAGAAGGGCGCGAAGAAAAAGCCGGCTGCCAAAAAGACCGCTGCGACAAAGGCGCCTGCCAAAAAGAAGGCCGCAACGAAAAAGAAAGCCCCGACAAAGGATGCCGGGGCCAAGGCGGACGAAGCCGAAGGCTGATCGCGGGCGGCCCGATGGTCATGCCGCGGATAGCGGCAGTGGAACGATTTGCCGCCGCTGCCGTCTTTGACCCGTGCGGGTAATCGGAACACGCATGATACATGCGGCATTTGCGATTGGAAGATGATTTGGCGGGAGCCACGACAAGATCCGAAGCCGACCTCCAGAGCGCCTACGAGCGTGCCGAAGGCGAAGGGCTGCCGATGCCCCGCCGCATCTGGGCGATCGTTGCGGTCAGTTTCGGCACCGCCCTCTTCGTGCTCGATTCGGGCATCGCCAATGTCGCCCTGCCCACATTGTCGCGCGAACTGGGCGTGAGCGAGGGGGCGGTGACTGCGGTGGTTACTGTCTATCAGCTGGTGATGGTGATGGGGCTGCTGCCCTTTGCCAAACTGGGCGACCGGATCGGACACCGCCGCATTTACCAGATAGGGCAGGTCCTGTTCTGCGTGGCATCGGGATTGGTCTGGTTCATCGACAGCTTTGCCATGCTGCTGGTGCTGCGCGCGCTACAGGCGCTGGGAGCCAGCCTGGCGCTGGCCGTGGCATCGGCGATGATCCGCAATATCTATCCCGAAAAGAGCCTTGGCAGCGGGTTGGGGGTCAATTCGGTGGTGGTCGCATCCTCTGCCGCGCTGGCGCCGACACTGGGCGGTTACATCATCGCCGATTTCGACTGGCAGTATGTGTTCGTGGTCGCCGTGCCGTTCGCGCTGCTGTCGCTGGTGTTGGGGCGCAGCCTGCCCAATGCACGCCCCGGCGCGGATCTGGACGGCACGGGCAGCGTGTGGAGCGCGCTGACCGTTGCGCTGCTGATCGGCGGGGTGCAGCTGGCTGCACATGAGGGGACGCTGGTGCCCGGGATCGCCGCATTTCTCTTTGGTATCGGGTCGGCCTTCTATCTCGTCCGGCGCGAAGAGCGGCAGGCGCGGCCAGTGCTGCCCGTCGATATTCTGGCGCTGCCTGCGGTGGGATTGTCGGCACTGGCGGCAATCGCTGCCTTTTGCGCGACTGGCCTGCTAACCGTGTCGCTGCCCTTCATCCTTGAACAAAAGCTGGGCTATACGCCCGATCGGGTCGGCTTGCTTTTGCTGCCCTTTCCACTGACCATGCTTGTATTCGCTCCGTTCACCGGGTGGCTGTCCGACCGGATCGCACCGACCAAGCTGGGACTGTTCGGCCTGTCGATCCTTATCGCGGGTTTCGTATCTTTCATCTATCTGCCCGCCGATGGCAGCTATTTCGATGTGGGATGGCGGCTGGTGGCCTGCGCGATCGGTTTCGCGTTTTTCATGCCGCCCAATTCGCGCCTTCTGATCGGCAGTGCCCCCCGCGACCGCGCGGCCGCGGCGGGGGGTGTGATGTCGACGTCGCGCCTGTTCGGACAGGCCAATGCTGCGGCGCTGGCCGGCCTGATGCTGGGGCTGGGTCTGGGGCTCGGTCCGGTGCCGTTCTATCTTGCAATCGGACTTTCGGTGCTGGCGGGCGCATGCTCGCTCACCCGCTATCGCACGATCAGGGCGCAGCGGCGGCTGGCCGACTATGCCGAGATCGGGACCTGAATCATTTCACCCAGTCAAGGCCCAGCACGTCGTAAAGCTCGCGGTCTTCTGCCCAGTTTTCCTGCACTTTCACATGCAGGAACAGATGCACTTTCTGGCCCAGCAATTCGGCCAGCTCGGCGCGCGCCGCTTCTCCGATTGCCTTGATCCGCGCACCGCGCTTGCCCAGCACGATGGGTTTCTGGCTTTCGCGGCCCAGCACGATCTGCTGCCGGATCTCGACCGAACCGTCGGGCCGTTCGACATAGGCCTCGGGCCGGATCGCGCTGTCATAGGGCAGCTCGTCGCGCAGCTGGCGATAGAGCTGTTCGCGGGTGATCTCCGCCGCCAGCAGGCGCTGCGACGCGTCGGACACCTGATCTTCGGGATAGAGCCACGGGCCTTCGGGCATCATCGCGGCCAGATGCGCCTTCAATTCGGGCACGCCGTCGCCGGTCAGCGCCGAGATGAAGAAAATCTCGTCGAAATTGCCCTTTTCGGCAAATTCCTGCGCCAGCAGCAGCAGTGCATCCTTCTTCGCGGCATCGACCTTGTTGATCGCCAGCAGCTTGCGTTCGGGGCGCGAAGCCAGCGCTTCGATCAGCGGCATCAGCTCGTGCCGGCGCAGCTTCACCGCGTCGATCACCAGCAGGATCGCATCGGCCGCCTCGGCCCCTTCCCACGCGGCATTGACCATCGCGCGGTCCAGCCTGCGTTGCGGCGCGAAAATACCGGGCGTGTCGGCCAGTACGATCTGGGTCGGCGCGCCACCCGCGCCATGGGTCCCCGCGCCATCGCCCCCCGCACCATCGCTCAGGGGGCCATCGGCCAGCGCAATGCCCAAAAGGCGTGCGCGCGTCGTTTGTGCCTTGGGGCTGGTAATCGCCACCTTCTGGGCCACCAGCGCGTTGACCAGCGTCGATTTGCCCGCATTGGGTGCGCCCAGCACGGCCACCACGCCGCAGCGGGTGGTTGCGGCGGTTTCGTTCGTTGTCTCGTCCATCGTGTCTATCCGTGACGCTCTAGAAAGCGGGCCGCCGCGTCGGTTTCGGCCTGCTGTTTGGATATGCCCGTGCCGGTTTCCTCGCCCACGCCCCTGACCGATACGCGCACGGTAAAGCGCAGCGCATGATCGGGGCCGCTGCGTTCGACCAGCTCGTATTCCGGCATCTTGCGGCGATTGCCCGCGGCCCATTCCTGCAGGGCCGATTTGGGGTGTTTCGACTGGCCCGCACGCCCTTCGACCGCTTCGTCCCACCAGCGGCGCACCATGGCGCGGGCGGTTTCGAAACCGTGTTCCAGGAAACAGGCGCCGATCAGCGCCTCGATCACGTCGCCAAGAATATTGTCGCTGTCCAGACCGCCATCGGCGCGCGCCTGCTTGCCCAGCCGCATATGGTCGGCCAGCCCGACCGCGCGCGCCACCTTGGCACAGGCGGCGCGGCTGACCAGCGCGTTCAGCCGCTGGGACAGCTTGCCCTCGGCCCCGTCGGTGCGTTCATACAGCCATTCCGCAATGGTCAGGCCCAGCACGCGGTCGCCCAGAAATTCCAGCCGCTGGTAATCGAATGCCTCGCCCGTGCTGCCATGGGTCAGCGCCGCGATCCACACGCATTCGTCGCGCAGCGGCGCGCCGGTCTGCGTCTCGATCCAGTCGCGGGTCCCCTGTTCGAATGCGATGCGGTCGTGCTTGTCCTTTGCCGTCATGTCCTTTGCCGTCAGAAAGTCTCGCCAATGCGGTTCCAGCGCGTGGCCGAAACCCATGTCCACGGCTTGACCCAGCTGGCCGAACCGTCGGTAGAGAACATCATGATCTGCGCCTTGCCGACAAGGTTTTCCATCGGAACCATGCCGATCCCGCCGCCGATCTGCGCCGGAAAACGGCTGTCTTCCGAATTGTCGCGATTGTCGCCCATGGCGAAGATATGGCCTTCGGGTACGGTGAACACGCCGGTATCGTCCTGCGGCGTGTCGATCAGGTCCAGCACCTGATAGCTGCGACCCGAGGGCAAAGTCTCGACATAGCGCGGATAGCGGCATGTCAGCGACCCGTCCGGCTGCGCTTCCTCGAACCGAGCGTCGACGCAGGCCGAACCGCGGCCCGACAGGCGCGATGCATCGATCATGTTCTGGCTGACGGGCAGCAACAGATCGTCGATCCGCTTTTTGGGCACCGGATCGCCATTGATGAACAATTGCCCGCCGCGCATCTGGATCTGGTCGCCGGGCAGGCCGATCACACGCTTGATGTAATCGTTCGCCTGGTTCGGCGGCGCTTTGAAGATCGCCACATCGCCGCGTTCGGGCGTGCTGGCCAGAATGCGGCCCGGAATCAGCGGCATCGAAAAGGGCAGCGAATAGCGGGTGAAGCCATAGGACCATTTCGACGCCAGCAGATAATCGCCGATCAACAGGCGCGGCAGCATCGATTCCGACGGAATGTTGAAGGGCGAAAAGATAAAGCTGCGAAAGATGAAAACGATCACCGCCAGCTTCAGCAGGAAGACGGGAAAGCTGTCCTCCTTCTTCTCTTTCTTCGGCTTTTGCGTGGTGGCGGGCTTGGCAAAGGGATCGCCGCCTGCCGGGGCCTGACCGACGGGTTCGCCCTGCGGCGCGTTTTCGCCATTATTGCTGGAGCCGGAAATTTGCATGTAACCTGTTTTCGCCTGCCGATGGTCTGGTATCGCAGCGCGGCATAGGGCAGGAAACGCACGGCGGCCAAGCGAAAACCTGCCGCTTTCATTGATTCTACGGCCAGTGAGGGACCGAATTCATGACCGATGCCGCCGCGATCCGCGACCGCCTCAACACTTTGCCCACGCCGACATTGCAGGACCTTTTCGC
The DNA here is from genome assembly GCF_020985305.1 of Croceicoccus sp. Ery15. Lineage (NCBI taxonomy): Bacteria > Pseudomonadati > Pseudomonadota > Alphaproteobacteria > Sphingomonadales > Erythrobacteraceae > Croceicoccus > Croceicoccus sp. Ery15. The sequence goes on along the minus strand of NZ_CP087588.1, from coordinate 1,993,726 downwards.
TGCCGACCCCCGGCGACTGTCGGCGCTGACCGGCCGGATCGGCTGGGGCGAAGGGGAATTTGCAGGCTCGATCCTGTTCGACTGGTCGAAAACCCATCTGGACGAGGCGCACCTGACCGCGTTCGAGGAACTGGCCGATGCGATGGATTTCGCCGGTCGCCGCGACGTGCTGCTGAACGGCGGCATCGCCAACCCGACCGAAGGGCGTGCCGCCGAACACACGGCCCAGCGCGGCGTGGGTAATGACGCCAGCGTCGAGGAAGCGATGGCGCTGCACCAGCGTATGAAGCTGCTGGTAGAGGCGATCCGCGCGCAGGAACTGGGCCATGTCAAACATCTGATCCATATCGGCATTGGCGGGTCGGCGCTGGGCCCGGCCTGTGCGCTGGCCATGCTGGCGCGCGATGTGGATGCGCCGCTGATCGATGTGCATGTCGTGTCGAATATCGACGGCTGCGCGCTGGAAGACGCGATGCATGCCTGTGATCCCAAAACGACGATGATCGCGGTCGCGTCCAAGACCTTCACCACGATCGAGACGATGACCAATGCGGAAAGCGCGCTCGACTGGCTCAGGACGGGCGGAGTGGCCGATCCCTATGGCCGCGTCGTCGCGCTGACCGCCAGCCCCGAAAAGGCCGTGGAATGGGGTGTCGACGAAACACGCGTGCTGCCGTTCAGCGAGACGGTGGGCGGGCGATATTCGCTGTGGTCGTCGATCGGCTTTCCCGTCGCCATCGCGCTGGGCTGGGACGAGTTCGAGGAAATGCTGGCAGGCGCGCAGGCAGTGGATGTGCATTTCCGCGATACCGAAGGGCGCGGCAATCTGTGCCTTCGCGCCGCCTTTGCCGACCAGCTTTATACGCGGCTGCGCGGCTGCCAGACGCGGGCGGTGTTTGCCTATGACGAAAGGCTGAAGCTGTTTCCCGATTATCTGCAACAGCTTGAAATGGAATCGAACGGCAAGCTGGTGACGATGGACGGCCAGCCCGTCGACGGACCGACCGCGCCGATCACATGGGGCGGGGTGGGCACCGATGCGCAGCATGCGGTGTTCCAGCTGCTGCATCAGGGCACGGTGCTGGTGCCGGTGGATTTCATCGCCAGCATCGCACCGGGGGACGAGCTTTCGCCCGAACATCACCGCATCCTGTTGACGAACTGTTTTGCGCAGGGCGCGGCGCTGATGGCGGGCAAGCCCAGCGACGATCCGGCGCGCAGCTATCCCGGCAACCGCCCCAGCGCGACGATGCTGTGCGACGATATGGACGCGGCGACACTGGGCGCGCTGATCGCATTCCACGAACACCGCACCTTCTGCAACGCAGTGCTGATGGGCATCAACCCGTTCGACCAGTTCGGCGTGGAACTGGGCAAGCAGATCGCAAATCAGATCAGCGGGCAGATCGAAAGCGGCAAGGGCGATCCCTTTGACCCCAGCACCGAAGCCTTGCTGGAGGCGGCCGGTCTGAAGTGAGGCCGGACGGGGCGGACGGTTTGCAATCCGCCCCGCACGGCCCATATCGCCTCCGACCTATCAGGAGCGATTCATGACCGACCAAGCCGCCAGCCAATATGATTTCGACCTTTTCGTCATTGGCGCCGGTTCGGGCGGGGTGCGGGCATCGCGCGTCGCGGCGGCCCATGGCGCGCGCGTTGCTGTGGCGGAAGAGCACCGGATCGGCGGCACCTGCGTCATCCGCGGCTGCGTGCCAAAGAAGATGCTGGTCTATGGCGCGCATTTTGCCGAGGATCTGGAGGATGCGCAGCAATTCGGCTGGACGGTCGAAAAGGCCAGCTTCGACTGGAAGAAACTGCGCGACACGGTGCTTGACGATGTGACGCGCATTTCGGGCCTCTATACCCAGACCCTTGGCAATCACGATGTGACGATTTTCGACGAACGCGCCGAACTGGTCGATGCACATACGCTGAAACTGGCGGGCGGACGCACGGTGACTGCCGACAAAATCCTGATCGCCACCGGCGCCCGCCCCCGCGTGCCCGATTGCCCCGGCCACGAACACGGCATCACCAGTAACGAGGCTTTTCACCTCGACGAATTGCCCAAACGGGTGCTGATCGCGGGCGGCGGCTATATCGCCAATGAATTCGCCGGCATTTTCAACGAATTCGGCAGCAAGGTCACGATCATCAACCGGTCTGACAAGCTGCTGCGCGGCTATGACGAGAGCCTGCGCGACCGGCTGCTGCAAATCTCGACCATGAAGGGCATCGATTTCCGCTTCAACGCCGAATTCCGCGGGATCGAAAAGCTGGACAACGGGTGTCTTAAAGTGTCGATGACCAAGCACGAGGATATGGAAGTCGATTGCGTGCTGTTCGCCACGGGCCGCGTGCCCAATGTCGAGGGGTTGGGCCTTGAGAATGCGGGCGTCGAACTGGGCGAGCGGGGCGAGATCAAGGTCGACCGCTTCTCGAAAACCAGCGTCGACAATATCTATGCCGTCGGCGATGTGACCGACCGCGTGCAGCTGACCCCCGTCGCCATCCGCGAAGGGCAGGCCTTTGCCGACAGCGTGTTCGGCGGCAAGCCGAGCAGCGTATCCTATGACTGTATCCCCAGCGCGGTGTTCAGCCACCCGCCCATCGCCGCCGTCGGCATGACCGAGGGTGAGGCGCGCAACAAGCTGGGCGACGTGAAGGTCTATCTGTCCGATTTCCGCCCGATGAAAAACGTGCTGGCGGGAAGGAATGAGCGGGCGCTGTACAAGATGATCTGCGAGGGTAATTCGGGCAAGATCGTGGGCATCCACATGATCGGCCCCGACGTGGCGGAGATCATGCAGGCCGCCGCCGTCGCGGTAAAGGCAGGGCTGACCAAAGAGGATTTCGACGCCACCGTCGCCATCCATCCGACCATGGCGGAAGAGCTGGTCCTGTTGAAATAGCGGGTCAGAGCCGCGCTCCCTTCCATTTCACCGGTATCCGCAAATACTGCACGCCATTCGCTTCGGCCTCGGCAAAGCGGCCTGCGCGGATATTGACCTGGATCGACGGCAACAGCAGGCGCGGCACCGCCAGCCCCGCGTCGCGCGCTTCGCGCATGGCGACGAATTCGTCCTCGCTTACACCGTCATGCACATGGACGCTTGACCGCCGCTGTTCGCCGATGGTCGTTTCCCAGCGATAATCCTCGCGCCCCGGCGCCTTGTAATCGTGGCACAGGAACAGGCGTGTATCATCGGGCAGGGTCAGCAGCCTGCGGATCGAGCGATAGAGAGTGCGCGCGTCGCCGCCGGGAAAATCGGCGCGGGCAGTGCCGTAATCGGGCATGAACAGGGTGTCGCCCACGAACGCCGTGTCGTCCACCAGATAGGCCATGTCGGCAGGCGTATGGCCCGGTACGTGCATGGCTGTCACGGTCAGCTCGCCCACCGCGAAACGCTCGCCGTCGTCGAACAATCGGTCGAAGTCGGAACCGTCGGTCTGCAGATCGGTCATGGCGAAAATGGGCCGGAAAATTCGCTGCACATCGCGTATATGCGCGCCGATCCCGATCCATGCGTCGGTCTTCGTTTTAAAGAACGGGGCGGCCGACAGATGATCGGCATGGGCGTGGGTTTCCAGCACCATTTCGATGCGCCAGTCATGGTCCTGCGCAAATTGTAGGATGCGCTCGGCCGAGGCGAAGTCTGCCTCGCCGCTGGCCAGATCGAAATCCAGTACCGGATCGATCACGGCAGCCGTTCGTGTGGCGGGGTCGCCCAGCAGATAGCTGATCGTATTGGTCGGTTCGTCGAAAAACGCCTCGATAATAGGCTGGGTCATATGGTCGCTCCGTTCTTCGCTTGACTATATATTATTATATACTAAATTAGCAATACCTAATGGAGTAACGCAATGCTCAAGACCCCGATGGATCTTGTCAGTTTCGAAGCGAAAGCGGGCGATGTGGCCGAAATTTTGAAGGCTATCGGCAATGTCCGGCGGCTGATGCTGCTGTGCAGGCTGGTCGAGCGGGGCGAGATGAACGTGGGCGATCTGGCGCAGGCGGTTGGCCTGTCTTCTTCGGCCTGTTCGCAGCATCTGGCCAAAATGCGCGACGAGGGGCTGGTGGCCTTCCGGCGCGAGAGCCAGACGCTTTGGTATCGCATCGCCGATCCGCGTGTCGAAACGCTGCTCGGCACGCTCCATGCCTTATATTGCGAGGATTGATGCGATGACGAAACTGACGACTCTCTCTCCCGCCGATGCGCGCGCGGCCATCGCCGCGGGCGCCTGCCTTGTCGATATTCGCGGGGCCGACGAATTTGCCCGCGAACATATTCCGGGCGCGGTCCATGTGCCGCTGGACCGGCTGGGCGAACTGCCCACGGATGGCGGGCCGGTGATCTTCCATTGCCGTTCGGGAATGCGCACCGCCGCCAATGCATCGCAACTGTCCGCCCAGACGCGCGGTTGCGAGGCGTTCCTGCTCGAAGGCGGGATCGACGCATGGCGCAAGGCGGGCCTGCCGGTTGAAGCGGATCGGTCGCAGCCTATCGAACTCATCCGGCAGGTGCAGATCGCCGCCGGTTCGCTGGTGCTGCTGGGCGTTTTGCTGGGGCTTCTGGTCGCTCCTGCATTCTTCGGCATTGCGGGTTTCGTCGGCGCGGGGCTGGTGATGGCGGGCGTGACCGGATGGTGCGGCATGGCGCATTTGCTGGCCGTGATGCCGTGGAACCGCCGCGCCGCAGCTTGATCCGCCATGGCCTGGATCACCATCATCGCCGCACTGTCATCGGGCGGGGCCATCGGGCTGATCCTTGGCCTGGTGGGCGGGGGCGGATCGATCCTTGCCGTGCCGCTGCTGGTCTATGTGGTGGGTGTGGGATCGACCCATGCCGCCATCGGCACGGCGGCGGTGGCGGTATCGGCCAATGCGCTGGCCAGCCTGATTGGCCATGCGCGCGCGGGCCGGGTGAAATGGCGCTGTGCGGGCGTGTTCGCGCTGGCGGGCACGGCGGGCGCGGCGCTGGGGGCCGAACTGGGCAAGGCCGTCGATGCCGATCGCCTGCTGGCGCTGTTCGGCCTTTTGATGCTGGGCGTGGGCCTGGCCATGCTGCGCGGACGCAAGGGCGCGGACCGGCCCGACGTAAGGCTGACGCGCGAGAGTGCGGCCGCGCTGTTGCCGCGCCTTGTCCCCATCGGTCTGGGCACGGGGCTGGCGGCGGGCTTTTTCGGGATTGGCGGCGGTTTCCTGATCGTGCCGGGGCTGATCGCGGCGACCGCCATGCCGATTGCTTATGCCATCGGCACGTCCCTGGTGGTCATCACCGCGCTGGGGGCGACCACGGCGGCAAGCTATGCGGCGTCTGGCCTTGTGGACTGGGCCGTCACCTTCTGGCTGATCGCGGGCGGGGCCATCGGCACGGTCGGCGGGATCGCGCTGGGCCGCGTGCTGGCAAGCCGCAAGGGATTGTTGGAGCGCGGCTTTGCCGTGCTGGTGATCGCCATCGGGGCCTATGTGGTGCTGACCGCGATCTAGGCAGGCCTGTTCGCTGCCATGCAGCGCAGGCGGCCCTTTCTCGTTGTTCGATTTCTCCGGTCGCTTGCAGCCTCAACCGATGCGATAGGGCACCACGCCGCGCCCGCCCGGATCGACGACGATGGCGCGGTCGCCCGGCGGAAAGGCGCGCTGGTCGCAGTTCTCGCGGGGGCAAAGACGGCAGGAAATGCCGATGGGTGTCGCCGCGCCGCGTGCCGTGACGTCCAGACCGTCGGCATAGATGAAGTCGCCGGCATCCTTCGCCTCGCAGCCAAGCGCCACGGCAAAGCGGCGGGGCGGGCGGGCATAGCTTCCCGAAGGTTTCACCAGCCCCTTGGCCATCGACACATAGCGAACTCCGTCTGGCGTTTCGGCCAGCTGCGTCAATATGCGGTCGGGGATCGCCACCGCCTCGTGCACGATCCACAGCGGGCAGGCCCCGCCGAAACGCGCGAATTGCAGCGGCGTCGCCGAATGGCGCTTGGTGATGTTGCCCGCCATGTCGACGCGGCAGAAAAAGAACGGAATGCCCCGCGCCCCTTCGCGTTGCAGCGTCGACAGCCGGTGGCAGGCCTGTTCGAAGCTGACCGCGAAACGCTGGCGCAAGCGGTCGATGTCGTGCCGTTCGGCCAGCGCCGCAGCGCGAAACCGTTCATAGGGCATCAACAAGGCACCGGCCGCGTAATTGCCCAGCCCGATGCGCAACAATTGCCGCGCTCCTGCCGAAGCCAGCCCCGACTGGCGGGTGACCAGCGCGATTTCATCGGCCAGCGCGATCCCCGCCAATTGCCACGCCAGTTGAAACCGCCGGGTTTCGGCAGGCTGCGCGGGATCGAGGGTGAGTGCATGACGCGCCGCATCGTAATGCCGCAGCCCGCCTTCGCCCTGCGTGACATTCAGGCCCAGCCTTTCCGCAAAGCGCAGCAAGGCCGCTTCGGTCAGCGGCGGTGCACCATCGGCAATGCGCGCGGCCAGATCCTCTGCCCCGCGATCCAGCGTGTGGATGTAATTGCCTGCGCCGTGGAACCAGTCGCGCACTTCTTCCCACGGCAAGCGACCCGATTGCGCGGTTTCGCCCGATTCCAGCGCCTCGTCCAGCATTTGCAAGCGCTCGCCCGCTTGCCGGTACGCGGCATGCAGCGCGACGAAACGCTCGGCCAGATGCGGCTGCTGGCGCACGGCGCGGGCGGCGGCATCCTCTCCCAGCGGCTCGGCAAAGATCGGATCGGATGCGGCGCGGCGCAGGGCCTCTGCCCGCTTGTCCGAACTGTCGCCGCCCAGATCGTCGAGCCGCAAATCGAAATGCCGCGTCAGCGCGGCGATCAGTGGCGGGGTCAGCGGGCGGTCGTCGCTTTCCAGCTGCGAAAGATAGGAAACCGAAATGCCCAGCCTTGCCGCCATCTCGGCCTGTCGCATGGTCCGCCGTCCGCGCAGGGCGCGCAGGGTCTTGCCGGCAAAGATGCGTTGCGGTCGGTTCATCGCGCTTTCGTAACGCGGTGACAGCGGTTTTGCAAAACCCGCCGCCACGATTTTGCAAATTCGCATTGGACTTGCAATTTGCTGACAGCAATAGGCAATCTGGCAAGACGGCGGCGCCTGCCGTCTTCGCAACCCGTAAGCACCATGGAGAGGGGCCCTCGTCCGCAATGTCTGCCAATATCGCCGAAGTCGAACGTCGCCGCGCCGCCGCCCATCTGGGAGGTGGCCAGAAACGCATCGATGCCCAGCACGCCAAGGGCAAGCTTACTGCCCGAGAGAGGCTTGACGTGCTGCTCGATGCCGGATCGTTCGAAGAGCTGGACATGTATGTCGAGCATAATTGCGTCGATTTCGGCATGGACGAGGGTCACATCCCCGGTGACGGCGTGGTCACCGGATCGGGCACGATCAACGGTCGGCTGGTCTATGTGTTCAGCCAGGATTTCACCGTCTTCGGCGGTTCGCTGTCCGAACGCCACGCGCAAAAGATCTGCAAGGTGATGGATGCCGCGCTGAAAGTCGGCGCGCCCGTCATCGGCCTGAACGACAGCGGCGGCGCACGTATTCAGGAAGGTGTCGCCTCGCTGGGTGGCTATGCCGAAGTGTTCCAGCGCAATGTGCTGGCATCGGGCGTGGTGCCGCAATTGTCGCTGATCATGGGCCCCTGCGCGGGCGGTGCGGTTTATTCCCCCGCAATGACCGATTTCATCTTCATGGTAGAGGACAGCTCGTATATGTTCGTGACCGGCCCCGACGTGGTCAAGACGGTGACGAACGAGGTTGTGACGCAGGAAGAGCTGGGCGGTGCGTCGACCCATACCACCAAGACCAGCGTCGCCGATCTAGCGTGCGAGAACGACATTGTGGCGCTGTTGCAGGCGCGCGATTTCATCGATTATCTGCCGCTGTCGAACCGCGACGAAATCCCCGAACGCCCCACCAGCGACCCGTGGGACCGGCTGGAAGACAGCCTGGATACGATCATTCCGGCATCGGCCAACCAGCCCTATGACATGCACGAAGTCATTCGGAAGGTGGTGGACGAAGGCGACTTTTTCGAAGTGCAGCCCAAGCATGCCGCGAACATCATCTGCGGTTTCGGCCGGGTCGAAGGGCGGACCGTGGGGATCGTCGCCAACCAGCCAATGGTGCTGGCAGGCGTGCTCGACATCAATTCGTCGAAAAAGGCCGCGCGTTTCGTGCGCTTCTGCGATGCATTCGGCATTCCGATCCTGACCTTCGTCGACGTTCCGGGCTTCCTTCCCGGCACCGATCAGGAACATAATGGCATCATCAAGCATGGCGCGAAACTGCTGTTCGCCTATGCCGAGGCGACCGTGCCCAAGATCACCGTCATCACCCGCAAGGCCTATGGCGGGGCCTATGACGTGATGGCGTCAAAGCATCTGCGCGGCGATCTCAACTACGCTTGGCCCACCGCCGAAATCGCGGTGATGGGCGCTAAGGGCGCGGTGGAGATCATCTTCCGGCAGGACCGCGACGATCCGGACAAGATCGCGGCCAAGACCAAGGAATATGAAGACCGCTTCGCCAACCCCTTCGTGGCCGCGTCCAAGGGCTTTATCGACGAGGTTATCATGCCTCACTCCACCCGCCGCCGCATCGCGCTGGGCCTGCGCAAGTTGCGGAACAAGGAGCTGGAGAATCCCTGGAAAAAGCACGACAATATCCCGCTCTAAGGGAATGCTTTTCGATGGCTGACTACACCGCCAAAGTCCGCTGGGAAATTTCCGAAGGGGAAGATTTTCCGAGCAACAAATACAGCCGCGCCCATGTGTGGAGCTTCGACGGCGGAGCGAAAGTGCCGGGCAGCGCGGCGCCGGGCTATCTGCCTGCCGCGCTGATCGACGAAAGCGCGGTCGATCCCGAAGAGGCGCTGCTGGCTGCGGCGGCAAGCTGTCATATGCTTTACTTCCTTGCCTATGCGGCCAAGGCGGGTTTCTCGATCTCTTCCTACGAGGATAATCCGGTGGGCGAGGTCGAGAAGAACGAGGCGGGCGATCCGTGGGTGTCGACCATCGTAATGCGCCCGCACGCTGCCTTTACCGGCGACAAACTGCCTGATGCAGAGGAGGTCGAAAACCTTCACCACAAGGCGCATAAAAGCTGCATCATCGCGAATAGCCTGAAGAGCGCGATGACCATCGAACCGATTATTTGAGGGCTTAGTCATGAAACCCGCATTCACCTTGGGACGGATGAACCACCTCGGCTATGCCGTGCCGGACATGGATGCCGCCATCGCGCATTACTGCGACGTGATGGGCGCATCGGTTGTGACCGAGCCGTTCGACATGCCGGAGCAGGGCGTGAAAGTGTGTTTCGTCCATACGCCCGGAAACGGAGAAGACGGGAACGGCACCGCAGGCACGCAGGTCGAACTGCTGTCGCCGCTCGACGGAAATTCGCCCGTCGCGGGCTTCATCGCCAAGAACCCGCTGGGCGGGCAGCATCACGTTTGCTTTGAAGTGCCGGATATCGAAGAGGCGCGCGCCTATTTCGATGGCATCGGCAAGCGCATTCTGGGCCCGACGCGGATCGGTGCGCATGGCACGCCGATCTTCTTCGTGCATCCCAAGGACATGATGGGCATGCTAACCGAAATCATGGAAACCCCCGAAGAGGCGCATTGATGTCCTATCGTTTCATCACATCCGAACGCGATGGCGGCGTGGTCACCATCGCGATCAACCGGCCCGACCGGCTGAATGCGCTTACGCCAAACGTCTTTTCCGAATTGGCTGATGCCATGGACAAGGCGGTCGATGGCGGGGCGCGGGCTTTGGTGCTGACGGGCGCAGGTCGTTCATTCTGTGCAGGGGCCGATCTCCGCTCGGATGGTGCAGGCTATATGGGCTTGCCCGAGGATCTTGGTGAAGTGCTGGATGGGCACTATAATCCTTTTGTTTCCAAGCTGCTGGATCTTCCCATTCCCCTGATCACTGCGATGAACGGACCGGCGGTCGGTGCGGGAATGTCTCTGGCACTCGCAGGTGATATTGTGGTCGCGGATCGTTCGGCGTTTCTGCTGCTCGCCTTCGTCAATATCGGCCTGGTTCCCGACATGGGCGCAAGCTGGTTCGTGGCTCGCGCAGTGGGCAGGGCCCGCGCCCTTGAGCTGGCGCTGCTGGGTGAGGAGATCAGCGCTGACGATGCCAAGGCGATGGGTCTCATCAGCCGCGTCGTGGACGATGGCGCGGCGCTCGAAGAGGCTCAGGCTATCGCGCATCGGCTGACCAAGGGGCCAGCGAAAGCGATTGGCATGATCCGCAAACAGATGACCGATGCACTGGATATGACCTTCGCTGAAATGCTGCAGCAGGAGCGCATCAACCAGTCCGTCGCCGGCCGGACCGAGGATTTCAAGGAGGCGCTGGACGCCTTTGCGCACAAGCGCCGCCCCATCTTCAAGGGGCGCTGAGAGGGTTTATCATGAGTGACAAGAAACCGACGCTGACCGACTGGCAGGCCACCGCCGACAAGGAAGTGAAGGGCCGCGATCTGACCTGGCACACGCCCGAGGGGATCGACGTCAAGCCGCTTTACACGGCGGCGGACAATGAAGGCTGGGACCCCGGCCTTCCCGGCTTTGCCCCGTTCACGCGCGGGGTGAAGGCATCGATGTATGCGGGCCGTCCGTGGACGATCCGCCAATATGCGGGCTTCTCGACCGCAGAGGAATCGAACGCCTTTTATCGCCGCAACCTTGCCGCGGGACAAAAGGGCCTTTCGGTCGCTTTCGACCTTGCCACCCATCGCGGCTATGACAGCGACCATCCGCGCGTCGTCGGCGATGTTGGCAAGGCGGGCGTGGCCATCGACAGTGTCGAGGACATGAAGATCCTCTTCGACCAGATCCCGCTCGACCAGATGAGCGTGTCGATGACGATGAACGGCGCGGTGATCCCGTGCCTTGCTTTCTATATCATCGCGGCGGAAGAGCAGGGGGTTAAGCCAGAACAGCTGACCGGGACCATCCAGAACGACATTCTGAAGGAGTTCATGGTCCGCAACACCTATATCTATCCGCCCGAACCTTCGATGCGGATCATTTCCGACATCTTCGCCTATACGGCGGACCACATGCCGAAGTTCAACTCGATCTCGATCTCCGGCTATCACATGCAGGAAGCCGGCGCGACGCAGGTGCAGGAGCTGGCCTTCACCATCGCCGACGGCATGGAATATGTGAAATATGGCGTGGCCAGCGGGCTTGATATCGACAAGTTCGCGGGGCGGCTGAGCTTCTTCTTCGCCATCGGCATGAACTTCTTCATGGAAGTGGCCAAGCTGCGTGCGGCCCGCACCTTGTGGCACCGCGCGATGACGCAGCTGGGCGCGCAGTCCGAGCGGTCCAAGATGCTGCGCACCCATTGCCAGACCAGCGGCGTGTCTTTGACCGAGCAGGACCCCTACAACAACGTGATCCGCACCACGGTCGAGGCGATGGCCGCGATGCTGGGCGGCACGCAGTCTCTCCACACCAATGCGCTGGACGAGGCGATTGCGCTTCCCACCGATTTCTCCGCCCGCATCGCCCGCAACACGCAGATCGTGCTGCAGGAAGAAACCGGCATGACCAATGTCGTCGATCCGCTGGGCGGCTCCTATTACGTCGAAGCGCTGACCAAATCGCTGGTGGACGAGGCATGGGCCATCATCGAGAAGGTCGAGGCCGAGGGCGGCATGGCCAAGGCCGTGGCAGCCGGTTGGCCCAAGGGCATGATCGAGGAAGCAGCCGCCGCCCGTCAGGCACGTGTCGACAAGGGCGAAGATGTGATCGTCGGCGTCAACAAGTTCCGCCTGAAAGACGAAGACCCGATCGAGACGCTCGACATCGACAATACCGCCGTGCGTGAGGCGCAGATCAGGCGTCTGGAAAAGATGCGCAGCACGCGTGACGAGAAGAAGTGTCAGGCGGCGCTGGACGCGCTGCGCGAAGGGGCCAAGACCGACGGCAACCTGCTGGCGCTGGCTGTCGATGCCGCGCGCGAACGCGCCAGCCTTGGCGAGATTTCGGATGCGATGGAGGCTGCTTTCGGCCGCTATGACACTATGCCAAAGCCGGTTAGGGGCATTTACGGCGCTGCCTATGCCGATGATAGCCGTTATCGGGCCGTGGTCGATGGTGTCGAAGCGGTGGGCCGCCGTATGGGCCGCAAGCCGCGCGTGATGATCGCCAAGATGGGGCAGGACGGCCACGACCGCGGCGCGAACGTGATCGCGTCGGCCTTTGGCGACATGGGTTTCGACGTCACCACCGGTCCCTTGTTCCAGACGCCGCAGGAAACGCTGGAAATGGCGCTTGAGGCCGATGTCGACCTGATCGGCGCATCGTCGCTGGCGGCTGGGCACAAGACGCTCATCCCCGAACTGATCCGCCTGTTGAAGGACGCAGGTCGCAGCGACATCAAGGTCACGGCAGGCGGCGTGATCCCGCCCAGCGATTACGAATATCTGCGCAATGCGGGCGTGCAGGGCATCTATGGCCCAGGTTCCAACGTGGTCGAATGCGCGGCGGACGTGCTGCGTCTGCTGGGCCACAACATGCCGCCCGCCGATCTCGACGAGGCAGCGGAGTAATAACCCGGTGTCACTTGGCTTCTCCATCGAAACGCTGCTGCTTGACGCACGGGTCTCCGGCCCGCTGCGCATGGGGCTGGTGCGTCTGGCGGAAGGTGAGTGGCTGGCGGGCGACCCCGATCTTGCCCCGCGGAACGCGACATTCGACGCGCATCCCGATGCCGTCCAGATCCTCCCCGAAGCGCGCGCTGCCGAAACCGAACTGTGCGAAATGCTGGGCGTATCGGGCGGCATCGAACAGGCCGCCCGCGCGCATTGGGAGGATTTCTGCATTCTGACGCAGGATGCGCCGGATCAACCCTATCGCCTCACCGGCGCGGCGGTGGCGTTTCCGACCGATTGGCACCTTGCCGATAAAATGGGCCAAGCCGTCGCCAAGGTGCATGAACCCATCGACGGATATGCCGAGCAACTCTCCGCAGGCGTCGATCGATTTCTCGACGGATTGCGTGCGCCGCATATTTTCGGCCGCACCAACGCCTTTGTGGTGCCCAACGGATTGTGGCGCTATCTCCCCACCGACGATCCCGAACAGCGCTTTGCCCATGTAAACCCCGAAAACGCGGGCGAAACCCTGTTCGTGCGCTGCGAGCGGGAGACGTTGCGACGGCTGCCGAAATCGCAGGCCATCGTCTTTACCATCGGCGTGCATGTCGCGCCGCTTGGCAGCCTGAGCGACGCAGGCGTTGCGCGGATTGCCGAAACGCTCCACGGTTTCGGTGCGGGCGAGGGTGACCGGCGCGCCGCACCCCATTATGCACGCGCGCTTTCCGCCTATGCAGAGGCGCGCCAGAGGAAAGCCGCATGACCAACCCCCAAACCGCACCCGCACCGCGTTCTGAAACGCGCCCCGAACCGCGAAACGACTGGACCCGCGAGGAAATCGCCGCCCTGTTCGACCTGCCGTTCACCGAGCTGGTATTCCGCGCGGCCGAAGTGCATCGCGCCCATCACCGGCCCAACACCGTGCAGCGTTCGACCCTGCTGTCGATCAAGACCGGCGGTTGTCCCGAAGACTGCGGCTATTGCAGCCAGTCCGCCCATAATGACAGCGGGCTGAAGGCGACCAAGCTGATGGAAGTGCAGCAAGTGCTGCAATCGGCGGCACAGGCCAAGGACATGGGGAGCACCCGTTTCTGCATGGGTGCGGCATTCCGCAATCCCAAGGACCGCGACATGCCCGCGCTGACCGAAATGGTCCGGCAGGTAAAGGCGATGGGGATGGAAACCTGCATGACGGCGGGGATGCTGACTGACACGCAGGCACGGCAACTGGCCGATGCGGGCCTCGATTATTACAACCATAACATCGACACAGGCCCCGAATATTACGACCGCGTTGCCACTACGCGCAGCCTGGGCGACCGGTTGCTGACGCTGGAACATGTGCGCGCGGCGGGCATCAACGTGTGCTGCGGCGGGATCGTCGGCATGGGCGAAACGCGCGAGGATCGCGTGGGCTTCGTCCACGTGCTGGCGACGATGGAGGATCACCCCGAAAGCGTGCCGGTCAATGCGCTGGTGCCGGTCAAGGGCACGCCGCTGGGCGACATGCTGGCCGATACGCCGCTGGCCCAGATCGACGAGATCGAATTCGTCCGCACCGTCGCGGTGGCGCGCATTACCATGCCCGAATCCATGGTCCGCCTGTCGGCAGGGCGCGAGAGCATGAGCGCATCGACACAGGCCTTGTGCTTCCTTGCGGGGGCAAACTCCATCTTCAGCGGCGAACAATTGCTGACCGCGCCCAATGCGGGCGACGACAGCGACGATGCGCTGTTCGACCGGCTGGGGCTGGAAGCGATGGCGGCGTCCGACACCGGCGCGACCTGCGCAAAACTGCCCGCGGAGGCTGCCGAGTGATCGCAGCGCTGCTTCTTGCCACTGCCGTTCAATCCGCCGCCTGCGACAATGCGATGACGCAGGCGGACATGAACGCCTGTTCCATGCAGGAATATCAGGCCGCCGATGGCGCGCTGAATGCCGCATGGGCCGTTGCACGCGCAGTGGCGAAGCAGCGCGACACATTCGACAGCCTGCTGGCGGCGCAGCGCGCGTGGATCGCCTTCCGCGACGCGCAATGCAAGGCGGTGGCTGCTCCCTATGCCGGCGGGTCGATCCTGCCGCTGATCCACAACCGATGCATGACCGAACTGACCGAAACGCGAACCGTGCAATTGCGCGCGCTCGCGCAGACGAACTGATCCAGAGAGGAAGCCGTTAGTGTTCAAGAAGATCCTCATCGCCAATCGCGGCGAAATCGCATGCCGCGTGATCAAGACCGCGCGCCGGATGGGCATTGCCACGGTTGCCGTCTATTCCGATGCCGATGCGCGCGCGCCCTTCGTGCAAATGGCGGATGAGGCTGTTCACATCGGCCCCTCGGCCGCGTCGGAAAGCTATCTGATCGCGGACAAGATCATCGCCGCCTGCAAGCAGACCGGTGCCGAAGCCGTGCATCCGGGCTATGGTTTCCTGTCCGAACGCACGTCGTTTGCCGAGGCGCTGGCCGCGGAGGGGATCGAGTTCATCGGCCCGCCCGTGGGTGCCATTGCTGCCATGGGCGACAAGATCGAATCCAAAAAGCTGGCCAAGGAAGCGGGCGTCAATGTCGTCCCCGGTTTCGTGGGCGAAATCCGCGACACCGACCACGCGGTCGAGATTTCGAACGACATCGGCTATCCGGTGATGATGAAGGCCAGCGCGGGCGGCGGGGGCAAGGGCATGCGCCTTGCCTATTCCGAACAGGACGTGCGCGAGGGTTTCGAAAGCGTGAAGCGCGAAGGGCTGAACAGCTTTGGCGACGACCGCGTTTTTATCGAGAAATTCATCCTCAACCCGCGCCACATCGAAATCCAGATTCTGGGCGATAAGCACGGTAATATCCTTTATCTGAACGAGCGTGAATGTTCGATCCAGCGTCGCCACCAAAAGGTGGTCGAGGAAGCGCCGTCACCTTTCGTCACGCCCAAGATGCGCAAGGCGATGGGCGAGCAATGCGTGGCGCTGTCGCGGGCCGTCGGCTATTATTCGGCCGGAACGGTCGAGCTGATCGTTTCGGGCGCGGACCCCAGCGGGGAAAGCTTCTACTTCCTTGAAATGAATACCCGCCTGCAGGTGGAACACCCCGTTACCGAGGCGATTACCGGCGTCGATCTGGTCGAACAGATGATCCGCGTGGCCGCAGGCGAAAAGCTGGCGATGACGCAGGACGATGTGAAGATCGACGGCTGGGCCATCGAAAACCGCGTCTATGCCGAAGACCCCTATCGCGGTTTCCTGCCCAGCACGGGCCGCCTTGTCCGCTATGACCCGCCGGTCGATGGCTGGACCGATGACGGTAGCGAGAATGGCCGCCGCGGTGTGGACGGGATTCGCGTGGACGATGGCGTTTACGAAGGCGGCGAGGTCAGCATGTTCTATGACCCGATGATCGCCAAGCTGATCACATGGGGCGAAACCCGTGACGAGGCAGCGGACTTACAGGTTGCGGCGCTGGATGCCTTCGACATCGAAGGGCTGGGCCATAATATCGATTTCCTGTCGGCCATCATGCAGCATCCCCGTTTCCGCAGCGGCGAGCTGACCACCGGCTTTATTGCCGAAGAATACCCCGAGGGCTTCACGGGTGCGCCTGCCGATGCGGCCATGGGGCGCAAGCTGTCGGCCATCGCGGCCTTTATCGCCACTGCCCACGCCGACCGCGCCCGCCGGATCGAGGGGCAGCTGGGTAACCGCCTGTCACCGCCCGCCGACTGGGTGGTCGAGCTGGGCGATGCCGGGCACGAGGTGACGCTGTCGCAAGATGCGGTCACGGTCGACGGCGATGCAGTCGATATCGCCATGGAATACACGCCCGGTCAGCGTCTGGTCAGCGCCGTGTTCGATGCCGACGAAGAGGGCGAAGGCGGCGATCCGCTGACCGTGAAGGTCGAACCTATACCGGCCGGTTTCGCACTGACGACGCGCGGCGCGCGCCACAAATTGCGCGTGCTACCCGCCCATGTGGCGCGTTACCAGAAACATATGATCGAAAAGATTCCGCCCGACATGTCGAAATTCCTCGTCTGTCCGATGCCGGGCCTGCTCGTATCGCTGAACGTGGGCGAGGGCGACAAGGTCGAACAAGGCCAGCCGCTGGCGGTGGTCGAGGCGATGAAAATGGAAAACATCCTGCGCGCCGAGAAATCGGGCGTAGTGAAATCGGTCAATGCCAAGGCCGGAGATTCGCTTGCGGTCGATGCGGTCATCCTCGAAATGGAATGAATGCATATTGACCAAAACGCCGCTACGCCGCCTGCCGATACGATTGCCTTCGACGATTTTCTGAAGGTCGATATCCGTATCGGCACGGTGGTAAAGGCCGAACCCTTTGAAAAGGCGCGCAAGCCCAGTCTGATCCTGCATATCGATTTCGGACCGGGCGTGGGGCTGCGCAAGACAAGCGCGCAGATCGCGGCGCTTTACAGCCCCGAAGATCTGGTAGGGCGGCAGTTGGCAGGCGTGGTGAACTTCCCGCCGCGCCAGATCGGCCCGATCATGTCCGAGGTGCTGACGCTGGGATTTGCGGATGCGGAAGGGCGTATAACGCTGTTCTCACCCGACAAGGTGGTGCCCGATGGTGCGCGCTTGCTCTGATGCGCGGCGCACACCCGATCAATCGGGAGTCTTGCTTGCCTCGATAAACCAGCGCTGGCTGCCTTCCAGCCCGATGGCGGTCAGCCGCCCCGAACGAAATGCGCCGGTATCGATACCGATGCGATTGGGCCGGTCGGTGCGCGGGCCGATTTCCACTTCCTCGCGGATCGTGTGGCCATGGATGACGCATACGTCCAGCGGACTGTCGTGGCTGAGGAAGGGTTCGCGAATCCAACGCAAGTCGCGCGACACCTGTTCTTCCAGCGGGATGGCCGGATTGATGCCAGCGTGTACGAACAAATAGTCGCCGATGCGGATCATGTTTTCCATCGATTCGATCAGTTCGATGTCTTCGATTGGGACCGCTTCCCGCGCCATCTCGGCCAGATCGGACAATGTTGCGGTGCGATAGGTTTTTAGCGGGATCGGATAGCTGAGCAGAGTTTCCCGACCACCTACCCGCAGGAAATGGCGCAGATTTTCGTCACTGTCGAGCGCGCGCAGCATCATCTCTTCATGATTGCCCATCAGCATGCGGACCTTGCGACGCGCGGCCCATTGACGTGCGCTGGCAATCACGCCCGCGCTGTCGGGCCCGCGATCGATCAGGTCGCCCAACAGAATAACGGTCGTGTCGGCTTCGCCCCGCTGCGCATCGTCAGCGTCGATCATGTCAATAATGCTGTCGAAGAGGTCGCGGCGTCCATGAATGTCGCCGACGGCATATACGCGTTCGCCCTCGGGAATAGACGGCCCGTGCAGCGGCTCGCTGCGCTTTCGATCAAGAATGTCGCGAAAAAAGTTCATAGTGCAATCGTGGCCATTGATCGAAGCTAGTTAATGATCCCTGAATCGCGCGACAAGGCGTGCCGGTAAAAGGATAAGCATTTAGGGCATCTATGACATAATCGGTCTCTCAACGCGCGCTGCGTTGCAAGAAATCCACACCAACCGGCCTGTTTGACACAGAAAGTTAAAAATCGCCTTGTGCAGTGCAGCAAATATCTGCACAGCGAATAGTACACCGTCCCGACACGCGCCGAATAAACAAGGTGCGGCGGGGTTGTGTTCAGGAGGAGCAGGAGTCCTTGGACAAAGATGAGGGAATAAAATGAAAACTCTTCTCCGCGGCGCGATTGCCGCCTCTCTGCTCGCTAGCTCGGCTCTGGTTGCGGCGCCGGCATTCGCACAGGACGAAAGCGAGATTTCGGTTTCCGCCAATGTTGCAATGGTGACCGATTATCGTTTCCGCGGCGTCAGCTATTCGGGTGGTGATTTCGCCATTCAGGGCGGTGTCGACATTGCCCATTCCAGCGGTTTTTACATCGGCACCTGGGCATCGTCGCTCGAGCCGACCTCGACCGGCTATGGCAATACCGAAGTCGATCTTTACGGCGGTTACAGCGGCGCGATCAACGATACGGTTTCGTTCGACGTCGGCCTGCTTTATTACATGTATCCCAGCGCTTCGGGTGATACCGACTATTACGAACCCTATGCTTCGGTAACCGCGGCTCTTGGCCCGGCAGAGGTGACTGCGGGCCTCGCCTATGCGTGGGAACAGGATTCGACTGCAAACCAGGACAATCTCTACCTCTACACCGATATCGGTTTCGGCGTCCCCGGCACGCCGGTGACGATTAGCGGCCATCTCGGCTATACCGATGGCGTCTGGTCGCCCGAGACCTATTCGGACTTCGGCACCGATGACCAGACGGCATTCGACTGGTCGATCGGCGCATCGATGGCCGTGTTCGGTCCGCTTGAGGCTGGCATTTCCTATGTCGGCGTTGAGGCTCCCTCGAACGACGATATCCGGTTCGGTCCGGTCATGAATGACACGGTCGTCGCGACCCTGTCGGCCAGCTTCTGATCGATAGACAGCGGTCCCGAGGGATCGTCAGAATTGCGGCCCGCGTTCCGATGGAGCGCGGGCCCTTTTCACATGGCGCATATGTTTTTGCCGTTCGCAGCGCCTGAACCCTTGGCATGGCGGGGCGGGCTTCCTAGTTTCGCGGCATGACGAAATACCTGCATACCATGATCCGGGTTACGGACCCCGACGCCACAATCGATTTCCTGCGCCTGATCGGGCTGGAGGAAACGCGCCGGATGGAGAGCGAGAAGGGGCGGTTCACGCTGATCTTCATGTCCGCCCCCGGACAAGAGGACGTGGCCGAGGTCGAACTGACCTATAACTGGCCTGCCGAAGACGGGTCCGAACCCGAAACCTATGCCGGCGGGCGCAATTTCGGCCATCTGGCGTTCCGTGTCGACGATATCTATGCCACTTGCCAGCGGATCATGGATGCGGGTCATATCGTGCACCGCCCTCCGCGCGATGGACACATGGCTTTTGTAAAAACGCCCGACGGCATTTCGATCGAATTGCTGCAGGACGGCCATCTGGAACCGGCCGAACCCTGGGCCAGCATGGAAAACACCGGCAGCTGGTAGGCTGTTTCAGCCAGAGGCGAACAAGTCGTTCGGCTCGCTTGCGGCACAACTGAACCGAAGCTAGACCCGCCGTGTTGGGGCGCGTGGTCAATCGGAAACGGCGCGCCTCTGGACGGGGGCATCGATGGTCGCAGGCGCGGGGGTTGTAACCCCGCTTTTTTCCATATTGGAAGCGGTTCGGCTGGAACTGCTGCTGTTCGCCGGTTTCTGGTTCCTGATCGGGGCGCTGGACGAACTGGCCATCGATGGCGCATGGCTTTGGCTAAAGCTGACCGGCCGAGCGAAAACGCGGCAATTGTCCGCGCCGCTGCCGGCCGAGCTGACCGCCCCGATTGCTTTGTTCGTTCCTGCATGGCGTGAGGCGCGGGTGATCGGCCCGATGCTTCGCCATGCATTGTCGGTTTGGCCGCACCGCGAATTGCGCATCTATGCCGGGTGTTACGTTAACGATCCCGATACGCAGGCCGCAATTGCCGACGCCTGTATCCGCACTGACGGATCGGTCGATCCGCGGCTTCGCATCGTCATCAATGAAACGCCCGGTCCGACGACGAAGGGCGACTGTCTGAATAGATGCTTCGCCGCGATGGTCGTGGATGAACAGCGCACGGGCAGGCGGTTTCGTGCCGTCCTGCTGCATGATGCGGAGGATCTGGTCCATCCGCAGGCCCTGTCGCTGATCGATGCAGAGCTGGATCGCGCCGAGTTCGTACAGATTCCCGTCAGACCCGAACGGCACGAGGCTTCGCAATTCATATCGGGCCATTATTGCGACGAATTTACCGACGCGCATGCGCGAGAGATGGTGGTGCGGGCCGAACTGGGCGCGGGAATACCCGCTGCAGGCGTCGGCTGCGCCTTTGCGCGTGACGCGCTCGACCGGATCATCGCGCGGCGCGGCCAGCAATCGGGTCCGTTCGATCCTGCTGCCCTGACCGAGGATTACGAGCTGGGCATGCTCATCGGACGGAAGGACGAGCGTGGCAGGGGCGGCAGCTTCATTCGCGCGCGGGCCGTGGATGGATCGCTGATCGCGACGCGCGCCTATTTCCCGCACCGGCTGGACGCGGCAGTCAGGCAAAAGGCGCGATGGGTGCAGGGCATTGCGTTCGACGGGTGGGAACAGCTGGGGTGGAGTCGCAACCCGCTGGAATTCTGGATGCGCCTGCGCGACCGGCGGGGGCCGCTGGTGGCGCTGGTCTTGCTATGCGCCTATGCGCTGGTCCTGCTGACGGGCGTGTTGCGACTGGGCGAGGCCGCAGGCATCTATCAGCCATCGCGGCTGCCGCCGCTGATCTACTGGATATTGATCTTCACCACATTTGCGTTCCTGTGGCGCGCCTTCATGCGATTTGTGCTGGTGGGCCGCGAATATGGCTGGGGAGAAGGCGTCGCCGCGGTCATCCGCATTCCCGTTGCCAATGTCATCGCGATCATTTCGGCGCGACGGGCGCTGATGCGCTATATCGCGGATTTGCGGGGTAAGGGGAAGGTCTGGGACAAGACCGAGCATGACCGCCACCCTGCCGAGGCGGGCACCATTTCGTGACATCGGCGGCAAGACGGCGGGGGCAGCCACTGGTCGCGCTGACCGGTCTGATGGGCGGATGGGTCGCCATGCGCGCTTTGGTGCCTTCGGGCGATTTTCTCGACGTTCCGGTGCCGCCCAATGTGGTAAAGCGGGTGGGCGAACCCGCGCCGGTGATGGCCGAAGCGGTCATTCCGGCCAGGCCAGAAGGCGAAGCAGGTGCGAGCGCGCCTGTACCTATTGATGCGCCGTACGAAGCGCGCACGATCCGCCCCTTGCCGTTAACGCTTCCCCCGCCGCCGGTGTTCTTTCCATCGCCCGCCGCGATCCCGTCACATACGCCTGTGGCCGTACCGCCCACTGCCCCGCCGGCTGCGGCGGTTCCAGCCGGATCGACCCCTGCGATCGCGCCAAGGCTTCTGCCTTTTTCGCCTTCCTCGCGCGAAGCATCGGGGCGTCGCTGGTCGGCCGACAGCTGGCTTCTCTGGCGCAAGGGAAGCGCGGGCGCCACGAATGTGCCGGGCGCGCTCAGCTATGGCGCGAGCCAGGCGGGGGCGGTGCTGCGTTATCGGCTGGCGCATGACACTGCGCTGCAACCCCGTGCCCATATGCGCGCGACGGGCGCACTGGATACGCCCGACAGGGAACTGGCCGCGGGTGTTGGCGTGCAACCGGTAAAGCAGCTGCCGTTCGAAATTCTGGCAGAGGGGCGCATCGGGCGATTTTCGGGCGATACGCTGGTCCGGCCCGCCGTGGTCGGCGTATTCGGTCCGCCACCGCAGGCCTTGCCGCTCAACCTCGATATCGAAATCTATGCGCAGGCGGGCTATGTCGGCGGCAGCAACGCCACGGGTTTTGCCGACGGGCAGGCGCGGGTGACGCGCAGCATCGATGTCGGGCCTGCCACCGTGCAGGTAGGTGCGGGCGTCTGGGGCGGCGCTCAAGAGGATGTGGAGCGTATCGACATCGGCCCAAGCCTTTCGGTCACCGCGCCGGTGGGCGGCGGAATCTTCGCGCGGGCCAGCATAGACTGGCGCGAACGCGTGGCTGGCGATGCGCAGCCGGCGTCGGGTCCGGTAATTACGCTGTCGGCCGGTTTCTGATTGCGACCATTTTGCGCCACCCGCCGATAAGTTTGCGATATCGCCGCGCCATGGGCAGACAGGAAAGCGCGCATGTTGCATAAGCGATGATGCAGCAAGTCGCTGTTTCGCCGCCCGGACCTTCTGAACCCCGCCATGGACGTTTATCTTCCCATTGCGAATTTGTCGGTCAACGGCCTCGTCATCGTCCTGCTGGGCGGTCTGACAGGGCTGTTGTCGGGCATGTTCGGCGTCGGCGGCGGGTTTCTGACAACGCCGCTGCTGATCTTTTACGGCATCCCGCCAACGGTCGCGGCGGCCTCTGCCGCCAGCCAGGTGACGGGTGCCAGCGTTTCGGGCGCGATCTTTCACGCCAAGCGTGGCGGGGTGGATTACCAGATGGGCGCGATGATGGTGGGCGGCGGTATCGTCGGCACCGGCATTGGCGCATTGCTGTTCCGCCTGTTGCAATCGATCGGCCAGATCGATGTCGCCATCGCCATACTTTACGTCGTCGTGCTGGGCAGCGTCGGCATCAAGATGGCGATGGAATCGGTGCCCGAACTTTTGTCGCACCGTTTCGAACGCCTGAAGCGCCCGCCGAGTAAAAGGCGCCATCATCCGTTCGTGACCAGCCTGCCGGGGCGTTGGCGGTTTTACAAATCGGGTCTCTATATCTCGCCATTGGCACCTGTGCTGCTGGGCATGGCGGTGGGCACTTTGACGATGCTGATGGGGATCGGCGGCGGGTTCCTGCTGGTGCCGCTGATGTTGTATGGCTTGGGGATGAGCGCGGCGGTGGTCGTCGGAACCTCGCTGTTCCAGATCCTGTTCACGACCATCGCGACCACCATGATGCATGCGTTGACGACCAATGCGGTCGATATCGTTCTGGCTGCTCTATTGCTGCTGGGTTCGGTTTCGGGTGCGCAAATCGGTGCCAAATTTGCGCTCAATGCGCGCCCCGAATTGCTGCGGGCGGTGCTGGCGGCGATCTTTCTGGCGGTGGCGCTGCAAATGGCAGTGACGCTGACCTTCCGGCCGGGCGAGATTTTCACCGTGTCGCCGCTATGAAATGGCTGGCGCTGATCCTTGCCTTTTGCGGCACGATAGCGGCCATGCCGGCGATGGCGCAGGGGCGCGATCCCATCCTCATTCCCGAAATCTCCCAGCACGAGGTTGTGGTCCGGCAGGGGTTCACCGGTGCCGATCTGCTGCTTTACGGCGCGGTCCTGCAACCCGATGGCAGACGGGCGGGCAGCGATACGCCCTATGACATCGTGGTCGTGCTGAAGGGCCCGACCGAGGCGATCAACCTGCGTGAGAAGCGGCGCATCTGGGGCATGTGGATCAACGCCGATTCGGCGCAGTTCCGTTCCGCGCCATCCTATTACGCGGTTGCGTCCACGCGTCCGCTGTCCGAGATCGTCGATACGCGGACCGCCGCGATCTACGAACTGGGCCTTGAATCGCTGCAATTGTCGCCCATCGGTGCGATCCGGCCCGAAGAAGTGTCCCGCTTCGTCGCTGGCCTGGTCGCAAAACGGGTCGCCAGCGGCCTGTATGTTCAGGACGAAAGCGCGGTCACCATCAGCGAAGGCGTGCTCTATCAGGCGCGCATCCCTTTGCCGTCCAGCGTGCTGACGGGCAATTACACTGCCGAAACCTTTGCCATCTCGCGCGGGCGAGTGATCGCCTCTGCCACCAGCGAGGTGACCGTGACCAAGCGCGGTTTCGAACGCGCGGTAGAGCTTTGGTCCCGCGAATACAGCCTGATCTATGGCCTGATGGCAGTGGCGCTGTCGGTGTTCATGGGCTGGGCCGCGGGGCGCATTTTCGCGCTGGGCTAAAGTCCGTGGAGTGCCTTCGTCTTAGCACCGCATTAACCCTGCTCCCCTAAGCTGCCTTGCGTAATTCACGGGTCGTCGCGTTTGGCGGCCCCTTAGCGAGGCGCGGCAATGAACGACCATACTTCCCGCTTTTCGGGACGTCCCTTTGGCGGCAACCCCGATTTTCCAAGGCGTTCGCCCTTTGGCCGCACAACCGACACGCCGCCGCAGGACGAAGGCGCCGCGCCGACCGAAGAGCGCCGCCAGCAGGCCGGTGCGCCCTCATCTCCGGGTCAAGCTTCAGGCCAGTCTCCGGCCATGGCGCGCCTCAACCGCTTTCGCAATGCCGCCCCCGATCCGGATCCGGAGATGCTGAAACCGGCCCGCCCGCATGTGCCGGTGCCGCCTCCGTCCGAATTGCCGCCCGCGCCACCCCAACCATCGTCGTATCGCGACGAGATGATGCGGGAAACCGGTGCCCCGCTTCCTCCCGCCGAGGCGAGCGAGCGGGACCGCATCTATCGCCCTGTCGAACCGCCCCGTCCGCCGATGGAGGAACCCGAACCGGAACCTGTGCGTCAGGCTGTGCCCGCTCGCCCGGCCCCTGCGCGTGCCGCGCCCGAAGCGGAACCGGACGCCGCAGCATTCGACAAGGCCGATGACATCGGCGACGAAATTGCAGCTGCCAACGAACCGGCAGAGCGCAAGCCAAGCCAGGCCGCCACGCCGATCGGCGAGGTGCTCGACATTGCGGGTTCGATGTCGCGCGTCATGCTGCAACGCGACCGGCTGGTCGATTGCCGGACCGACAGCGATCCGACCGTGCAGCTTGCCGGCCTTGTCGGTTCGCAGATCAAGGTGCGCGTGGGCCAGATCTGGCTGCTGGCCAGCGTGCGCACACAGTCGCTCGACCGCAGCACCGGCCAGATCATTGCCGAGATCGACTTTCTGGGCGAGGGTCAGGAAGAAAAGCTGACCGGCCGTGTGCGCAATTTTACGCGCGGCATCACCAACTACCCGATCCCGGGCGCAGAGGTCTATGCCGCGACCAATCCCGATCTGGCGCAAATCTATGCGTCGGACGGGCGCGCCAATATCCAGATCGGCAAGGTGTTTCCGACCAAGGAAATCCGCGCGGGCCTGTATATCGATGCCATGCTGGGCAAGCATTTCGCCCTGCTGGGATCGACCGGTACCGGTAAATCGACCAGTGCCGCGCTGATCCTGCACCGCATTTGCGAGGCTGCGCCCGAAGGTCATATCGTGATGATCGATCCCCACGGCGAATATAATGCCGCGTTCCGGGGCTTTGGCGAACTGCTCGACGTGTCGAACCTTCGCATGCCCTATTGGCTGATGAATTTCGAAGAGCACTGCGAGGTGTTCATCACCTCTGAAGGATCGGACCGCATGGCCGATATGGACATTCTGGCCCGATGCCTGCTGAAGGCGCGCGGCAAGAACAAGATGTCGGGCGGGATGAGCAAGCTGACTGTGGACTCGCCCATTCCCTACCTCTTGTCCGACCTGACCAATGCCATTCAGGAAGACATGGGCAAGCTGGACAAGGCGACGAATACGGCGCCCTATCTGCGCGTGAAGGGCAAGATCGAGGAGATCAAGGCCGATCCGCGCTACCAGTTCATGTTCTCGGGCATGCTGGTCGCCGATACGATGACCGATGTGATCGGGCGCATTTTTCGCATGCCCACGAACGGCAAGCCGATTTCCATCATCGACGTGTCGGGCGTGCCTTCGGAAATCACCAGCACGGTGGTCGCGATGCTGTCGCGCATGGTGTTCGACTTTGCGATCTGGAGCCGCGACGAACAGACGCGGCCGATCCTGCTGGTCTGCGAGGAAGCGCACCGTTACGTGCCCAACGAACGCAATTCGGACGGCAACTCGGTCGGCAAGATCCTGTCGCGCATCGCCAAGGAAGGCCGTAAATACGGTATCTCGCTGGGCCTGATCACGCAGCGCCCGTCCGACCTTGCCGAAGGTGTGCTGTCGCAGTGCGGCACGATCCTGTCGATGCGCCTCAACAACGAACGCGACCAGGATTTCGTAAAGGCCGCCATGCCCGAAGGCGCGCGCGGCTTTCTGGCCAGTATTCCGGCCCTGCGAAACCGCGAATGCATTGTCTGCGGCGAGGGTACGGCCATTCCGATGCGCGTCACATTCGACGATCTGGAAGAGCGCAAGCGTCCGGCATCGGAAGATCCGCTGTTCAGCGAGCTGTGGTCGAAGTCTGGCGGCGAGGAAGACGCGGTCGAACGCACAGTCATGCGCTGGCGCGCCCAGTCGCGCTAGCCTGCAAGCGGCCGGTTGCGCTGGCGCGCATCCCCGGCCCGGGCTAAGGCGGCGGCATGGTCGATCTTGCTGCGATTGTCGCGGATATCGGTGCGGAAATGGCGGCAGCCCCTGAAAGGGGCGTGCCCGCGCAATATATCCCGCCGCTTGCCTGTGTGGACCCTGCCCGTTTCGGAATGGCGGTTATAGAGGCCGATGGCACCTGCCATCTGGCGGGCGATGCCGATATGCCATTCTCGATCCAGTCAATATCCAAAGTATTCGCGCTGACCATGGCGCTGGGCCGCGAAGGGGATCGCATCTGGTCTCGCGTAGGCCGCGAACCTTCGGGCAGCGCGTTCAATTCGATCGTCCAGTTGGAAACCGAACATGGCATCCCGCGCAATCCGTTCATCAATGCGGGCGCGATCGTGGTGTCCGATATCCTGCTTGCCCGTCACGAACCGCGCGAGTTGATCGGGGAAATGCTGCGTTTTATCCGCACGCTGGCGGGGGACGAGGATATTTTCATCGACGAGGCTGTCGCCCGCGCCGAACAGCAGACCGGTTTCCGCAATTTCGCGCTGGCCAATTACATGAAGGCGTTCGGCAATTTGCAGAATGATCCGGCGCGGGCGTTGGGCGTGTATTTCCACCAATGTTCGCTGGCGCTGAGTTGCAGGCAACTGGCGATGGCGGGGCGATTTCTGATGCGGGGCGGGGTGAACCCGGAAACCGGTTTCAACATCGTGTCCGCCGAAAGGGCACGGCGGATCAATGCGTTGATGCTGACCTGCGGGCATTATGACGGGTCGGGCGAATTTGCCTTTCGCGTCGGGCTTCCCGGTAAATCGGGCGTGGGTGGGGGCATTCTGGCCATCGCGCCGGGCAAGGCAAGCGTGGCCGTCTGGTCGCCGGGGCTGGACGCCAAGGGCAATTCGCAACTTGGCAAGCTGGCGCTGGAACGGCTGGCGGCGCGGGCGGGCTGGTCGATCTTCGACGCGCCGGTGGCAGAGGGCGCAAGGTGAAGCAGGACATTCGCGCCAACTGGTCGCATGCCATTCTGGTGTGCCGCAAATGCAGCCGCAAGCAGGCAAAGCGCGGCCATGGCTTTGGCGGGAAAAAGACCAGTCTGGCCAAGGCACTGAAAAAGGAAACCGGCGCCGGAAAGGGCCGCAAGGCACGGCTTGGCATCGTCGAGGTCCCGTGTCTGGGCATTTGTCCCAAACAGGGCGTGGTACTGGTCGATACGCGCACGCCGGGGCAATGGCGGATCGTCAGCCCCGACGCCGATCTATCCGAACTGGCACGCGAACTGGCCGAAATGGGGGATTAGGGCAAGGCGATAATCGCTTGGCCATACACGGCGCTTGCTGCCATGGGCGCCCCATGTTTGAATTTCTGATTTCGCGATCCGCATCGCTGCTGCCGCAAGGCGCGGGCGGCCATCTGGGGTGGCTTCGCGGGGCAATCGGCGGCGGGCTGGCGATTGCGGTCGCGGGGCTGGTCACCATGCTGTTGCTGGGATCAAATGCGGCGGGATTCCCGGTCCTCTATGCGCCGATGGGGGCATCGGCGGTGTTGGTGTTTGCTGTTCCGGCCAGTCCGCTGGCGCAGCCATGGTCGGTCATTGGCGGTAATCTTTTGTCGGCCTGTATCGGGCTGGCCATGGGTCATGCGCTGGGCATGCCGGTGCTGGCGGGCGGGCTGGCGGTGGGCGCGGCGATCGCCGCCATGTCTTTCGCCCGCTGCCTCCACCCGCCGGGAGGGGCGTGTGCCCTGCTATGCGCGTTGGGTGCGTCCGGGGCGGAGGCGTGGGGCTGGCCCATTATGCTGGCGATCATGTTCAATGTCTTTGCGCTAGCGGGGACTGGCTGGCTCTATAACAATCTTACGGGCCATAATTGGCCGCACCGCCCGGTCGTGCCGACCGCGCCCGCGGCGGGCCTGCGCCACACGCGCGAGGATATAGAGGCGGTGCTGGCCGATTGGGACGAGGTGCTGGATATCGATGTCGATGATCTGGACGCGATCTATCAGGCGCTGCAACGCAGGGTGAGGGCGCGGAACAAGCGCCCTCGCTGATGCCCTTTCATCAAAGCCGGAAGTTGATGAAGTCGAGAATTTCGGCCGCGATATCGACGTCGCAGCAGCTTTCGATCCCTTCGAACCCGGGTGAGCTGTTCGCCTCGCAAATCTTGTAGCCGTCGCCGTCGAACAGCAAATCGATGCCCGCGATATCGAGCCCGAGCAGCCGCGCGCTTTCCAGCGCCAGCCATTCGGCATTGCGGTCGGGCTGGAACGGCACGACTTCGCCGCCCAAAGAGAAATTGGCCTTGAAATTATCGTTGACCGAACGCCGCTCCATCGCGGCGACGACGCGCCCGCCGATGACAAGGATGCGCACGTCGCGCCCGCGGCTGTCGGCGATGAATTCCTGGAATATCAGGTTCGCGTTCGACTGGGTGGCGCGGATCAGTTCCATCAGATCCTCGAAATTCTGCCGCCCTTCGCACAGGAAAACGCCGCTGCCCTGACTGCCGCTCAGCGTTTTGACGACGATGGGAAAGCCCAGCTTGCGTTCGACCAGACCGACATCGACGGGAAACTTGGCCAGCATGGTCTTGGGAATGGGCAGGTTGGCGCGGGCGAGAAGCTGGTGGGTGAACAGCTTGTCGCGCACGGTTTCGATGGCGAGCGCGGTGTTGAACGTGGGCACGCGCAGCCGTTCGAACTGGCGGATCACAGACAATGCGAAATAGGTCGTGCCCGCGCCCATGCGGGGCAGCAGCACATCGGGCAGGTCGACGATGGCCGAATCGACCATCAGGCTGCGTTCGTTGGCGGCGGTTACCAGCAGTTCGAACTGTTCGGGCTTGAACACTTCGATCTCGTGCCCACGCCTGGCACCGGTTTCGATCAGACGGCGCACTTCATAGGCTTCGGGCTTCAGCGCAGCGGCCGAGTCCTTGTACAATATCCAGCTTTTCATGGAGGGTATGCTCACGCAGGGGCGATCAGCGGCCAATAGGCCGTGATCAAGACATTTTGGGGACGTTCGGAAAAGGGGAGGAATCGCGGAACGAGAGTTGAGGGTCGCGCCCCTTACGTGCCGCGCGTGTCGCCGTAAATATGAATATGCATCCGGTCGGTCATGCGCAGCCCGTGCCGCATCGCCAGCGGGGCCAGCCAATGCATCCGATCGTATAGGGTGGCCGAATCGGTCCCCTCTGGCATCAGCTGTAGGCGGGTGGCGGGGATGCCATATTCGCTTTTCAGTTCAAGCACTTCGTCCAGATCACCGGGCTGTGCGATGACGAATTTGAAAAAGGCACGCGCGTCGCCGGCATAGGCCTGCAAGCGTTCGGGGATCTGCGCCAGATCGGGCGTGTTGCCGCTGTGCGCCAGCTTAGGGCTGACATTATACTGGTCGATCAACGCGTCCAGCGCGGGCGGTGCCTCTACCGTGCCGTTGGTTTCGATCTCCACATGCAAGTCAGGATGGATTTCGCGCAGCAGCGTCAGCAGTTTGGTGAGGGCGGACGCCTGTAACAGGGGCTCTCCCCCCGTGATCACAAGCCGTTCGGGGCCAAGTGCCAGAATGGCCTGCGCCGCGTCGCGTTCGTCCATCGCGATCTGGTTCGCCTTGCGCGCGAAACTTTCCCCGCTGCGGTGCGGGCGATTGTCGCCGGTAAAGCGCCACGTATAGGCCGTGTCGCACCAGTGGCAGGCGAGGTTGCAGCGCGACAGGCGCACGAACACGCTGGGCCGCCCGATCGACGGTCCTTCGCCCTGTAACGAGGCGAATATCTCCGGCTCGCCCGGCGTTGTCGTGGCGAGGACGATCGGCAAACCTTACCCCAGCCGCGCCAGAGCCGCCGTCAGCCGCTCGACCTCTGCCGAATGATGCGTATGGTCGGCGCGGGCCTTCTCAACGGCTTCGGGCTTGGCGCGGTCGACGAAATTGGCGTTCGACAGACGGCCCTCGAGCGACTTGGCCTCCTTGGTCGAGGCGGCGAGCGCCTTTTCGAGGCGGGCCTTTTCGGCGTCGATGTCGATCAGGCCTTCTAGCGGGACGATGAAGGTGTCCGCGCCCGCCGTCACCTGCATGGCAGCGC
The DNA here is from genome assembly GCF_020985305.1 of Croceicoccus sp. Ery15. Taxonomy (NCBI): domain Bacteria; kingdom Pseudomonadati; phylum Pseudomonadota; class Alphaproteobacteria; order Sphingomonadales; family Erythrobacteraceae; genus Croceicoccus; species Croceicoccus sp. Ery15. The sequence continues at coordinate 1,963,208 of NZ_CP087588.1, read as the reverse complement.
CCGCGGGGGCATCGCCGAATGCCACCGAAGACAGCCGTGCCACGCGGTCGAGCGCTGCGGGATTGGCGGCAATGGCCAGTTTCGCAGTCTCGCTGGGGCTGGGCAGGAATGCATCCAGCTTTGCGCCCGGCGCAAGGCCTAGCTCGTTCTTGGCACCGCGTAACGCCGTGGTCAGCGCGATCAGCCAGTCGACCTCGGCCTTGGCGGCGGGGTCGATGGCGGCTTGCGGTTCGGGCCATTTGGCAGTGATGAGCGGATATTCGTCGCGCTCGCCCAGCTTCGACCACAGCTCCTCGGTAATGAAGGGCATGAACGGGTGCAGCATGACGAGGATCTGGTCGAGCACCCAGCCGGCGACGGCCTTGGTCTCTTCGTCCATCTGGCCTTTAATGAGTTCCAGATACCAGTCGCAGAAATTGGCCCAGACGAACTGATAGATCGTGTTCGCCGCCGCATCGAAACGCAGCGCGGCCATCGCCTCGTCCAGCGCATTGAGCGTGGCGACGGTTTCGCCGATGATCCAGCGGTTTACCGCGCTGGTCGCGGTGGGTGCTGCGATGCCGGTGGATGCGGTAATGCCGTTCGCTTCGCAGAAACGCGCCGCGTTCCACAGCTTGGTTGCGAAATTGCGGTAACCCTCGACCCGCTTTTCATCCATCTTCACGTCGCGGCCCTGGCTTTCCATCGCGGCCATGAAGAAGCGCAGCGCATCGGCGCCATATTGATCGATCAGCCCCAGAGGGTCGACGACATTGCCCTTGGACTTCGACATTTTCGCGCCATCCGCCGCGCGGACAAGGCCGTGCAGATAGAGGCGCGGCCACGGAACCTCTCCCATGAAATGCATCCCCTGCATCATCATGCGCGCATCCCAGAAAAACAGGATGTCGAAGCCCGATACGAGCAGCGAGTTGGGATAATGCTTTTTCACCAGCGCCGTATCGTCGGGCCAGCCGAGCGTGGCGAAAGGCCACAGCGCAGAGGAGAACCACGTGTCGAGCACGTCATTGTCCCGCGTCAGCGCCACGCCGTCACCGGCCAGCGCCTGCGCCTCTTCCTCCGTCTCGGCCACGTAAACCTTGCCGTCATCGGCATACCATGCCGGTATCTGGTGTCCCCACCACAGCTGGCGCGATACGCACCACGGCTGGATATTCTCCATCCAGTTGAAGAAGGTCTTTTCCCAAGCTTTGGGCACGATTTCGATGCGCCCGTCCTTCACCGCCTCGATCGGGCCGACGGCCAGCTTTTCGGCATCGACATACCACTGGTCGGTCAGCCACGGTTCGATCACCACCCCGCCGCGGTCGCCGAAGGGCGTGGCGATGGTGCGCGGTTCGGCGTCGTGTTCGGTTTCGTTACCTTCTTTATCTTTGGTGACATGCGGGATCAGGAAGCCCTGTTCCTTCATGCGCTGTACGACCAGTCTGCGCGCATCGAACCGGTCGAGGCCGAGGAACCCGTCCGGCACCAGCCCGTCGGCAGTCTGCACCACGCGCGCCTCGCCATCGAGCATGTTGAGCATCTGCCCCGCCGCGATCCCCGCGCGCTTGCCGACTTCGAAGTCGTTGAAATCGTGCCCCGGCGTGATCTTTACCGCGCCCGAGCCCAGTTCGGGATCGGCATGTTCGTCCGCGACCACCTTGAACCGGCGGCCGGTGATGGGCTGCAAAATCTCCTTGCCGATCACGCCGGCATAGCGTTCGTCGGACGGGTGCACGGCGACCGCCATATCGGCCAGCATGGTTTCGGGGCGCGTGGTCGCAACCTCGATAAAATCCTGCCCGTTGGCTAATGTCACACCGTCGGCCAGCGGGTATTTGAAGTGCCAGAAGCCGCCCTGAACCTCGCGCGTTTCGACCTCTAGGTCCGAGATCGCGGTTTTCAGCGCCGGATCCCAGTTCACCAGCCTTTTGTCGCGATAGATCAGTCCCTGATTATACAGGTCGACAAAGACCTTCAGCACCGCCCTGGAGAAATGTTCGTCCATGGTGAATTGTTCGCGGCTCCAGTCCATCGAACAGCCAAGGCGGCGCAGCTGGCGCGTGATCGTACCGCCCGACTGGCCCTTCCACTCCCACACATGGTCGAGGAATTGCTCGCGGCTCATGTCGGTGCGCTTGATGCCTTGCGAGTTGAGATTGCGTTCCACCACCATCTGCGTCGCAATGCCCGCATGGTCGGTACCCACGACCCACAGCGCATCTTTGCCGCGCAGGCGTTCGTAACGGATCACGATATCCTGCAGCGTGTTATCCAGCGCATGGCCGATATGAAGGCTGCCGGTCACGTTCGGCGGCGGGTTCACGATGGTGAAACCCTCGGCATCGGGACGTTCGGGACGGAACAGGCCGTTTTCTTCCCAATGCGCATACCAGCGCGCTTCGATCTCCGCCGGATCGAAAGTCTTGGGCAATTGGGTGGCGGGGGTCGCAATATCGTTCATCTGCGGCGCTTTGCCAGCGCTGTGCCCCGTGGGCAAGCATCTAGAAACGCGGCAATCGCCAAGGGGAAGGGGTGATGGGTTGTGTGCGCCCGTCGCCAGACGCTTGTGAGCGGGCGCTTTTTCGCCCATGACCCGTCGCATGCGCGTATGGGCGGAATTCGAAACGCAAGAGGGTGACGGCGGCCCGGTGCTGGTGGTGACGGGGCCTTTGACGGTTTCGTCGGTCGCACCGCTGGACGATTACCTGCGCGCCAGCGATTCGCTGGCGGCGATCGATATCTCGCAAGTGCAGGACATCGACACGGTCGGCGCATGGGTCGTGATGCGCGCCGCCCATGCACTGGATGCGCGGATCGACGGCGCCAGCCGCAAGGCAAAGCGCCTGATGGACGCGGTCGACGATTGCGCGACCGATGCCGATATCACCCCGCCGCGGCACGGGGTGGTGGACCGCGTGGCCGAATCGATGGGCAAAATCGTGCTCAATTGGGCCAGCGGTGTGGTCGGCGTGGTCGATTTCCTGGGCGCGACGGTGCTGGCAATGGGTTCGCTGATCCGCCATCCGCGCCGCTTTCCGATGACCGCGCTGGTCCGGCAGTTCGAACTGGTCGGCGTATCGGCGCTGGGCATCATTCTTTTGATGAGCTTCCTGATCGGCATTGTCATCGCCCAACAGGGGGCTGCGCAACTCGCCCAGTTCGGGGCAGAAATTTACACGATCAACCTGACAGGACGGCTCGCCTTTCGTGAATTGGGCGTGCTGATGACCGCGATCATGGTCGCCGGCCGTTCCGGCAGCGCCTTTGCCGCGCAGATCGGCACGATGAAGCTGACCGAAGAGGTCGATGCCATGCGCGTGATCGGCGTGTCGCCGATGGAACGGCTGGTCATGCCACGCATGTTGGCTGCCATATTCATGATGATCCCGCTTGGTTTCTTTTCGTCAGTTGTCGCGATCATCGGCGGTGCGTTTATCGCCAGCGTAGCGCTGGATATCCCCTTCTTCACTTTCCTGCTGCGCATCCGCGAGGTGGTGCCGCTGACCGACGTATGGGTCGGCGTGATCAAGGCGCCGGTGTTCGGGCTGATCGTGGCGCTGGCGGGCTGCTATCAGGGGATGCAGGTTTCCGGAAATGCCGAGGAGGTGGGTCTGCGCACCACCATGGCGGTGGTGCAGGCGATATTTATGGTGATCGTGCTGGACGCGTTCTTCGCTGTATTTTTTAGCGAGATCGGGTGGGTCTGATGGCAAGCGACAACGCCGAACATCTGATCGAACAGGCCAATGATGCGGCCAATACCGATCACGAACCGCCGCAGTTCGATGGCGATTATCCCATTGTGGTCGACGGCATCACCAATGCGTTCGGCGATTTCGTGGTGCATCAGGACCTGTCGCTGAAAGTGCGGCGGGGCGAGATTCTGGGCGTGGTCGGCGGATCGGGCACCGGCAAATCGGTGCTGATGCGATCGATCATCGGGTTGCAGACCCCGCGCGAAGGGCGGATCGACGTGCTGGGGCGCAATATCCTCGATCCCGCCAATCGCGACGACGAAAGCATCCGTTCGCGCTGGGGCGTGTTGTTTCAGGGCGGGGCGCTGTTTTCCACACTGACCGTGGCCGAAAATGTCGAGGTGCCGTTAAAGCAGTTCTATCCCGAAATTTCGGAAGAGCTGCGACACGAGATTTCGCGGTACAAGGTCGTGCTGTCGGGACTGCCCGACACGGCGACCAGCAAATATCCTTCCGAGTTGTCGGGCGGCATGAAAAAGCGTGCTGGGCTGGCGCGGGCGCTGGCGCTCGATCCCGAGCTGCTGTTTCTGGACGAGCCGACGGCGGGACTGGACCCGGTGGGCGCTGCCGCGTTCGACCGGTTGACGCGCGAACTGGCCGATACGCTGAAGCTGACGGTATTTCTGATCACGCACGATCTGGATACGCTGCATGCGATTTGCGACCGCGTGGCGGTGCTGGCGGATAAAAAGGTGATCGCGGTGGGCACGATCCCCGAATTGCTGGCGACCGACCATCCGTGGATTCAGGAATATTTCAACGGACCGCGCGGCCGCGCGGCCGAAGCGAGCTATACGCGCGAAACCGGTGCGATGGACAAGAAGGGCCCTGCGGGGGCATAGGGGCAGACAGGCATGGAAACGCGGGCAAACCATATCTGGGTGGGTGCAGTGACCCTTGTGCTGCTGGCGCTGGCCGCAGCTTTCGTGATCTGGATCGCGCGCCTGAACGAAGGCGCGCAGAACGAATACGACATCTTTTTCAAACAATCGGTCAGCGGCCTCGCCCGCGGGTCGGAGGTTGCCTATGCCGGCGTTCCTGTGGGCAAGGTAACGCGGATCGAATTGTGGAAGAAGGACCCCGAATTCGTGCGCGTGCGCGTGTCGGTCGATGAAGAAGTGCCGGTGCTGCAGGGCACGACCGCGACGATACAGGGCAGTTTTACCGGCGTTTCGACGATCCAGATGGAAGGGGCCGTGCGCGGTGCGCCGCCGATCACCGAAAAAGGCCCCGAAGGTGTGCCCGTTATCCCCACGCGGCGTGGCGGGCTGGGCGAATTGCTGACCAATGCGCCCTTGTTGATGGAACGGCTGGCCACTTTGACCGAGCGTTTGACGATGATGCTGTCGGACAAGAACCAGGAATCGATCGAGGGCATCCTGCAGAACACCGACCGGATGACCCGCAATCTGGCCGAGGCGAGCCCGCGTTTCGAACAGACCATGGCCGAATTGCAGGGCACCTTGCGTCAGGCGACGCTGACCTTGGCCGAATTCGAGAAGGTCGCCCAATCGACCGACCAGCTTGTCAATGGCGAGGGGCAGTCGCTGGCGGACCAGCTGCGCGATACGCTGAAAAGCGCGGAAAGCGCGATGGTCACGCTGGAAGCGACGATGAACGATGTGCGCCCGGCCGCTCAGCAATTCTCGTCCAGCACGCTGCCCGAGACCGAGGCGGCGATCCGCGACCTGCGCGCCACCACCCGCGCCCTGCGTAATGTGACCGAAAAGCTGGACGACGACGGCGCGGGCGCCTTTCTGAACAGCCAGCCTTTGCCGGAGTATCAGCCGTGAGGATGAAGATGCGTTTCCTGTCCCTCGCGCCGCTTTGCGCCGGTGCCTTGCTGCTGTCTTCCTGCGTCAGCATCGGATCGGGCGCGGAACCGCCCGAACAGCTGATTACGCTGACCCCTGCCGCCAAGGCACCTGCCGGTTCGGCCCGCGAAGGCACGATCGACAGCGCGATTTTCGTGTTCGAGCCCGAGGTAGAGGACCGGCTGGACGTCAAGCGCGTGCCGGTGCAGATCGATGCGTCCAGCCTCGCCTATTTGCAGAATGCCTTTTACGTCGACCGTCCGGCGCGGCTGTTCCAGTCCTTGCTGGCCGAAACCTTGCGGGTCACCAGCGGGCGCTTGGTGATACAAGGCACCGATCCCGGCCTGCCGCGCCGCACGCGCCTGTATGGCAAGCTGGTCGAGATGGGATATGACGCGCAGGCCATGTCGGTCACCGTCACCTTCGATGCGGTGCGGGTCGATCCCGAAGGCAAGATCAATGCGCAGCGCTTTTCCTCGACCGTTCCGGGCATTTCGGCGGATGCGGCCTATGTCGCACCCGCGCTCAACAATGCCGCGAACGAGGTGGCCGGTTCGGTCGCCGAATGGATGAACGGCTTTAGCTGATTCTTAGTCGGCGCGGGTCAGTCCCGCGCCAGTAACGCGAATTGACATGCCAGCGCGAAACCGCGCGCGCGCGCGTCGCGGCGGGCCAGCGCCTCATGCTCCCAACCCCATTGCTGCGCCTGCCAGTCCTCTTCCAGATTGGCGGTGGCGAACAGCGTTTCGGCGTCCTGCTCGTCGCGCAGCGATTCCAGCGCGGCGATCAGCGATGCGGCAAGGCTGGACAGGTTCTGCACCGCAGCCAGCGTAAACGGGTCCATCTCCTCCAGCTCTTCCACCAGACGCGCGCGGGTGGCGGGGGGATGCGGCGTATAGCTGATGCCCGCAACGCGGGAGAATTCGATGCCCAAGCGCCTTTCGGCGGCGGCGACCAGCGGTTCCCACGCTTCTTCCTGCCGCTCGCGCAGTGCATCGCCGTCGTCCGCGCGATAGCACAGCGTGTCGGTTTCGGCGAAAGGCATGATGGCGGCAATCGCGGCGGCAGGGTCGGGGGTGACGCGGTCGATCGCGTAATCGGCCATATCGCGCAGCGGCAAGCTTTTGGGATCGATTTCGTCCCCTTGCGCGGCCCATTCGGCTGCCAGCGCATCGGCCATGGCGCGGGTAGGCACGATCTGCGGTGCGCCGCCCTGTGTCTTCATGCCACGCCCGTCCAGCGCGACTTGCCAGCCATCGCCCTGTGGCTGGACCGTCACTTCGCGGTAAAAACGTTTCATGGGCGCGACCGGTCCTGCTCTTTATCTGCCATTTCCCTGCGGGCGTTTTCTTTGTGGGCGCTCTCTTTGCGGGTCAGGGCTTCGCTGTTCCATGCCCTGGCCATCATGCGCGGCACAAGCAGCGCGTCCGCCATGCCCACGGCCAGCAGGACAAAGCCCAGCCAGCGGGGCAGGCCATCGGGCCATGGCACGTCGGACGCGGCGACCAGCAGGCCATAGACGGCCATCGCAACCCCGCCCATGCGTGCGATTTGCATCGCGAAAAAGCGTCCTGTCGCCGGATCAGCCATCTGCGTCTTCCAGCATCAGCCCCAGTTCCTCCACCGTTTCGGCAACCGCCTCTGCGCCGGTTGCCAGCAATTCCTCGGCATGGTGATAGCCCCAGTCGACCCCGATGGCGCGCACGCCTGCCGCGCCCGCCATGGCCATGTCGAAACTGGTGTCGCCGATCATCACCGCATTCGCCGGTTCCAGATCGGTTTCCCACAGCACGGCGGCGATCATCGCGGGATCGGGTTTCGACGGATGGTCGTCTGCGGTCTGCAAACTGCCGAAAAGATGGGCGATGCCATGCGTTTCCAGACAATGCTGCAGGCCGCGCCGCGATTTGCCGGTGGCGACGGCCAGTTGCCAGCCATTGGCATGCAGACGGTTCAGCAGCGGGGCGATCCCGTCGAACAAAGGCTCGTTAATACGGCCAAGGCGGCGGTGTTCGCGAAACGCGATGCGATAGCTTTCGGCCAGCAGTTCCTGTTGTTCGGCCGTGCTGCCGGGCAGCATCAGCGCCATCGCCTGCGGCAGCGAAAGGCCGACCGCGCGGCGGATCAGCGTGCGAGGCGGGGCAGCCAGCGAACATGCGGCAAAGGCTTCCTCCATCGCCTCGCACACATTGGCCTGCCCGTCGACCAGAGTGCCATCGCAATCGAAGATGGCAACGCGGGTCATTTACCGCGCGGCTTTCCGGCGGGCTTTTTGGAAACGGGGCTCCCCTTGCCCTTTTTCACGCCGCCCTTTTTGGGCGCGGCAGAGCGCTTGGTGGTCGGCTTGCCCGTTTTCGGCGCGCCGGCGGTTCGCTGGCGGCGCTCTCCGCGCCGTTCCTTGCGCATATCCTTGGCATGGCGGCGCGCTGCGATCTTCTTTTCTTCGCGCGTGGGCGGGGGCGGGCCTTCTTCGGGCAGGGCGTCGCTCACCGTCTTGTCGAAACCCAGCTGTTCCATGCTGGCGGCGAAGTGATCGGGCAGCGGCGCGGTGACATCCAGCGGCACGCCATCCGGGTGATCGATGATCAGGCGGCGCGCATGAAGGTGCATCTTGCGGCTGATGCTGCCCGTCAGGAACGCGGCCTGACCGCCATATTTGCCGTCGCCCACGATGGGATGGCCGATCGCAGCCATATGCACGCGCAGCTGGTGCGTGCGGCCCGTCAGCGGTTCCAGCTCTACCCAGGCGGCCTTGTTCCCGGCGCGGTCGACCACGCGATATTTGGTGCGCGCGGGCTGTCCCTCCTCGTCGGGCATCATTTTTTCGCCGCCGGTGCCGGGCTGTTTCGCCAGCGCCAGATCGATCGTGCCGGCCGCGATATCGGGCACGCCCGTTACCAGCGCCCAATAGATCTTCTTGGCGCTTCGGCCCGAAAAGCGTTTCGAGAAAAACGCCGCGCTGCCCGGAGTTGCCGCCGTCAGCAGCACGCCGCTGGTATCCTTGTCCAGCCGGTGGACGAGGCGGGGGCGGGGCACTTTCGAATCCTCTTCGGGCACGAAGGCTTCGAGCAGCCGGTCGACATGATGCTTGGTGCCGGTGCCGCCTTGCGTGGCAAGGCCTGGCGGCTTGTTCAGCACGATGGCCGCGCGGTCGCGGTGCAGCACCATGGCGTCCGCTTCGGCCAGCTCATCCTCGGTCAGTTGGATGCGCTGACGTTTCGGTGCGCCGCCACTGGCGCTTTCGCCGCCGGGGGGGACGCGGATTTCCTGACCCGCGCTGATGCGATCCTCTGGGCGGGCACGTTTGCCGTCGACGCGGATCTGGCCGGTGCGCGCCCATCGCGAGATGGTGTTAAACCCGATTTGCGGCAGATGCCGTTTGAACCAGCGGTCCAGACGCGCGCCATCGTCGTCATGGCCGACGGTAAAGCGGCGGATCGTATCTTCGGGAGCCAAAGGTCCATCGGCCATTACAGCGTGCCTCTTACAAAAGTGATGCCCGCGATCAGGCCTGCGATGCCCAGCACCAGCGATGCAGCGATATAGGCCAGTGCCAGCCCTGCCTCTCCCCGTTGCCACAGCAGCACCGTTTCCATCGAAAAGCTGGAGAAAGTGGTGAATCCGCCCAAAAGGCCCACGCCGATCAGCAGGCGCCAGTTTTCGGGGGGCCCGATCACGCCGCCACCCAATATACCGGCGCCCGAGTCGTGGCGGGCCAGCCACGCGACCAGCATGCCCATCGCGGCGCTGCCCAGCGCATTGGCGGCCAGCGTCGCCCATGGAAAGGCCATGGCCTGCGCGGGCGCGAGATGGGCGATCAGCCGCCCCAGATGAAAGCGCAGCACGGCCCCTGTCCCGCCGCCAAGCGCGACAAGCAGGGATGCGGACAGCGATGAAAGCGGCGTTGCCATGGAACCCTTGCGTTTAACGGGCCGAAGCGCCTTGCGAAAGAGGCACGCGCCGTTCCCGGTCCGCCGCATTCGATGCAGCGGATGATGCAGTGAATTTGCGCCCGATGGCCGTTTTGTGGTAGTAACGCAACAGTTGGTGGGTGCCTCCGGCTGATTCTCGACATAAGCGTGCTTGCTTTACGGGGACTGTGCTGGTAGCGGCTCCGCCGGTTCAGGCTGGTCCCGTGGGGATTCGGCCCACACATTATTTAAATCAGTTCAATCGGTGCTCGCGGGCGATTCGCTTCCTGCAGGTGCCCTGACAGAAACCGAGGTAGCAGCGTTTTATGCAAATCATCGTTCGCGATAACAATGTCGACCAGGCTCTCCGCGCGCTTAAGAAGAAGCTGCAGCGCGAGGGCGTTTATCGCGAAATGAAGCTGCGTCGTCACTTCGAAAAGCCCAGCGAAAAGCGCGCCCGCGAAAAGGCCGCTGCCGTCCGCCGCGCCCGCAAGCTGGAGCGCAAGCGGATGGAACGCGACGGCGTTCGTTAAGGTTCGGGGTTTTCGGGCGGCCTGATTACGCAAGCCGCTTGAACCTGATCGCCGCATACGCCAAAGGGGCGCGGGATATTTCTTCCCGCGCCTTTTTTGCATCTAATCCGGAAAGCGCATCACATCATGGCCGAAATCACCCGCGTCCCGCTGCAGCCGATTGGCAAGGGTATCCTCTCCAAGCTTTGGATCGGCATCGTGATCGCGCTGCTGCTGGCTGCCGGCGCCGCATGGGCGACCCGCTATCAGGGGCTGGAAGTCACCACATTGTCTGCCGGGACCGGCGGTTCGCCCACAATGGATGACATTGTGAACGTCAATTACGAAGGCAGGCTGGCCGACGGAACGGTTTTCGATTCGGCCGATGGTGCGGTCTTCCCCGTTTCGGGCGTGGTGCCGGGCTTTGGCACGGCGCTTCAGCAGATGCAGCGCGGCGGCCGGTACGAAGTGTTCATTCCCTCCGATCAGGCCTATGGCGCGCAGGGTGCGGGCGATCGCATTCCTCCCAATGCCGACCTGACTTTCACGGTCGAACTGATCGATTTCCGTTCGGAGGCCGAACTGCGCGCGATCCAGCAGCAGATGCAGCAGATGGGTCTGGGCGGCATGGGCGGGCCCGCTGGCGCCCCTCCCGCCGGGGAATAAGCGCCCGGGGCTTGCAACAGACGCTTGGCAGACGCGCGATGGTTGGCTAATCGCGCGGCCATGTCTGTCGATAAAGCAACGGTCGAAAAGATCGCCTCGCTGGCTCGCATCGCGCTGCGCGATGGCGAGGCAGAGGCCTTCGTTCCCGAACTCAACCAGATCCTCGACTGGGTCGAACAGCTTGGCGAGGTCGATGTGACCGGCGTCGAGCCGATGACCGCGGTGATCCCCAACACGCTGCGCCTGCGCGACGACGTGGTCGATGCCGACCCGTTGACGGGCGGGAATCGCCGTGACGCGGTGCTGGCCAATGCGCCCGCTGCCGAGCACGGATTTTTCGGCGTGCCCAAGGTGATCGAATAATGCCAGATACCAACAATAGCGCTCTGACGGAGCTGGGCGTCGCGGCGATCCGCGACGGCGTTGCGGGCGGCGATTTCACCGCTGTCGAGGTGGCGGAGGCGTTCAACGCCAATGTCGCGGCGGCAAGCGACCTCAACGCCTTTATCGTGGCGACCCCCGATGCGGCGGTCGAGGCGGCGAAAGCGGTGGACGCGAAGCGCGCCAAGGGAGAGGCGCTGGGCAAGATGGGCGGCGTGCCGATCGGCATGAAGGATCTGTTTGCCACGCATGGCGTGCAGACCACGGCGGCCAGCCACATCCTCGAAGGGTTCAAGCCGCAATACGAATCGACCGTTTCGCAGAAATTGTGGGACGCGGGTGCGGGCATGCTGGGCAAGCTGAACCTTGACCAGTTCGCCATGGGTTCGTCGAACGAGACGAGCTATTTCGGCAATGTGATCAGCCCGTGGCGGGGGAAAGACGGCGGAAACGCGGCTCTGGCCCCCGGTGGTTCGTCGGGCGGTTCGTCTGCGGCGGTTGCGGCGCGGCTTGCACCGGCTGCGACCGGCACCGATACGGGCGGATCGATCCGCCAGCCTGCGGCTTTCACCGGTATCACCGGCATCAAGCCGACCTATGGCCGCTGCTCTCGCTGGGGCGTGGTGGCGTTTGCGTCCTCGCTCGATCAGGCGGGGCCGATGGCGCGCGATACGCGCGACTGTGCGATCATGCTTGAGGCAATGGCGGGCTTCGACCCGAAGGACGCGACCAGCCTGAACATGCCGGTCCCCGAATGGGAAGCGGGCCTGAACCCCGACATGAAGGGCAAGAAAATCGGCATCCCGCGCGAATATCGCATGGACGGGATGGACGAGGATGTCGCCAAAAGCTGGGGCGACGGCATTGCGTGGATGAAGGACGCGGGGGCCGAGATCGTCGATATCAGCCTGCCGCACACCAAATACGCGCTGCCAGCCTATTACATCATTGCCCCGGCAGAGGCTTCGTCGAACCTCGCCCGTTATGACGGCGTGCGTTACGGATTGCGCGACCTGCCCGACGGTGCAGGCTTGCAGGACATGTATGCCGCCACCCGCGCCGACGGTTTCGGGCCCGAGGTAAAGCGCCGCATCATGATCGGCACCTATGTGCTGAGCGCCGGTTTCTATGACGCCTATTACAATCAGGCGCAGAAGATCCGCACTTTGATCGCGCAGGATTTTGCCAAGGCGTTCGAACAGTGCGACGTGATCCTAGCCCCGACGTGCCCCACCGCAGCCTTCGCGCTGGGTGACAAGACGAGCGATCCGCTGGCGATGTATCTGAACGACGTGTTTGCCGTCCCCGCCTCGCTGGCAGGGCTTCCGGCGATGAGCGTTCCGGCGGGGCTTAACCGCGAAGGTCTGCCGCTGGGCCTGCAGATCATCGGCAAGGCTTTCGACGAGCAGGGCGTGCTGAATGCGGGGCTTGCGATCGAGAAGGCGGCGGGCTTCGTGGCGACGCCCGAGAAGTGGTGGAAGTGATGAGCGAGTATAGAATCCACGGCGCAACCGGCGAGTGGGAGGTCGTGATCGGCCTTGAAGTTCATGCGCAGGTCACTTCGCAGGCGAAGCTGTTCTCATCGGCTGCCACCGCCTTCGGGGCCGAACCCAATACGCAGGTTTCGCTGATCGATGCCGCGATGCCCGGCATGCTGCCCGTGCCCAACCGCGAATGCATCCGGCAGGCGGTGCGCACCGGCATGGCGATCGACGCGCAGATCAACAAGTGGAGCCGGTTCGACCGCAAGAACTATTTCTATGCCGATCTGCCGCAGGGCTACCAGATCAGCCAGCTCTATCACCCGCTGGTGGGCGAGGGGCATCTGGATATTGCGCTGGACGACAAGAACCCCGAAAGCACCAAGCGTATCGGGATCGAGCGGATCCATGTCGAGCAGGACGCGGGCAAGCTGATGCACGATCAGCACCCGACCATGTCCTATGTCGATTTGAACCGCAGCGGCGTCGCGCTGATGGAGATCGTGTCGAAGCCCGATATGCGTTCGCCCGCAGAGGCCGGTGCCTATGTGCGCAAGCTGCGGTCGATCCTGCGCTATGTCGGTTCGTGCGACGGGAATATGGAAGAAGGCTCGATGCGGGCCGACGTCAATGTTTCGGTACGGAAGGCGGGCGAGGAATTCGGCACGCGGACCGAGACCAAGAACGTCAATTCCGTGCGCTTCGTGATGCAGGTCATCGAATATGAAGCGAACCGTCAGGTCGATGTGCTGGAATCGGGCGGCACGGTGGATCAGGAAACCCGCCTGTTCGACCCCGATACCGGAACGACACGGACCATGCGGTCAAAAGAGGACGCGCATGACTATCGCTATTTCCCCGATCCCGACCTGCTGCCGCTGGAGCTGGACGATGCGTTCCTGCACGACTGCCGCGAAAGCCTGCCCGAACTGCCCGATGCCAAGCGGCACCGGTATGAGAACGAGCTGGGGCTGAGCGCCTATAACGCCGGCCAGCTCACCGCGGATGTCGATGTGTACCAGCGGTTCGAGGATGTGCTGGGCGCGACGGCGGACAAGACCGGCAAGCCCGAAAAGGATGTCGCGACGCAGGTCGCGAACTGGGTGCTTTCGGTCGCGCCGGGCGTCAAGAACGCTACCGAAGGCGCGGACGATGCGCATGATACGACGGCGGCCAATGCGGCGATCCTTGCGCTGGCGGCGGCCAATACCGTGTCGGGCGGGCAGGCAAAGGAGATCTATGAGATCGTCCTGAAGACCGGCCGCGAACCCGATGAAATCGCCGAGACCGAAGGGCTGAAGCAGAACAGCGACACCGGCGCGATCGAAGCGGTGATCGACGAGGTGCTGTCCGCAAACGCGGACAAGGTTGCCGAATATCGCGGCGGCAAGGACAAGCTGTTCGGCTTTTTCGTTGGCCAGACGATGAAGGCGATGAAGGGCAAGGGCAATCCGCAGGTCGTGAACGAGGTGTTGAAGGCGAAGCTGGACGGCTGAACCCGCCTCATCCAACCGAAATAAAAGGGGCGCCGGTCATGTCCGACCGGCGCCCCTTTTTTATCCAGGCTGTCGCCCGAAGGCCTCGCCCGAACGCGGGGAAATTACTCCCCCGTGCCCGCGGGCTTCGCGACTTCGACCGGCAGGCCCAGCTGGTCGAGTTGTGGACGCACGCTCTCTGCATCGCCCACGACGACCCAGACCAGCCCGGCGTCCAGCTTCTGTTCGCGTGCGACCTGATCCAGCACCGCGGGGGTCAGCGCTTCGTACTTGCCGGGAAGCAGTTCGTAGTAATTGTCGGGCCGATCCAGTTCGACAATATTTACAAGGCCGCCCAACACATCGCCGCTGGTTTCGAACGTGCCGGGAAGGCCGCGCACCTCGCCATTGACGGTGCGGACCAGCTCGTCCTTCGTCACGCCGTCGGTGGTCAGGAACTTGTTCATGCCATCGCGCAGGGCGGCGATCGAATCGCCGGTGCGGTCGGCCTGAACCGGTGCATAGACGGCGAAAGCCACGTTCTCTTCGGGCGCCATCAGCATGCTTCTTACGCCATAGGACCAGCCCTTGGTTTCGCGCAGGTCCGAATTCAGGCGCGAGAGGAAGCTGCCGCCCAGCACGCTGTTTGCCGCATCCAGCGTGACCAGATCGTCGGTGCCCTTTTTGTCGATCACCTTGCCCGCAAGGATCAGCGATTGTGGCGATGCCGGACGGTCAATCAGTATGACGCGCGGCTTTGCGGCGGGGATGGCGACGTCAAAGCTCTTGGCGGGTGCGGGCGTGCCGGGGCGCGCCCAGTTGCCGAATGCCTGATTGGCAAGCTCGACAACTTCTTCCATCGTCGTATCGCCCACGACATACAGCCGCGCCGTATCGGGTCGCAGCCAGGTGGCGTGGAATTCGCGCAGGTTTTGCGTGGTCAGGCCGGAAACGACGCTTGCTTCGCCCAGGCCGCTCGGGGGCGATCCATAGGGGTGGGCCGCACCGAAAATGGCAGGCGTCAGAACCTTTTGCGCCAATGACAGCGGTTGGGTGTTCTCCGCATTGATGCGGTTCAGCTGCTGGCTGCGCACGCGCTCCAGCTCGTCACCGTCAAAGGCGGGATTTCGCACATAGTCAGCCAGCAGGGCGAAGCTGGGGCCGAGGTTCGGCTCCAGCGCCGACAGGGTGAAGCTGGTATTGTCGCGGTTGGCGCTACCGTCGATCGATGCGCCAAGGCGTTCCTGCGCAATCGCCAGCTCGGTCGCGTCAAGGCTGGTGGTGCCCGCGTCCATTGCCTGCAGCATCAGCGACTGGGTGCCTAGCGCGTTCTTGGGATCGGCGGCGGCACCGGCATCGAAGCTGAGCCGCGCGGTCACCATCGGCACACCTTCACGGCGGGCGAGATAGATCTGCATGCCGTTATCCAGCACGGCGCGCTGGATGTTCGGGAAATCGAGCGGAGCCAGATCGCCCATTGCGGGCAGCGAGGAGCGGTCTGGATCGGCCTTTGGTGCGGCCACCACGGGAGCTGCCGAAACGGGGCCGGCAATGCTGTCGGGGTTCCAGAAATATTGCGGGGCGTTGGATGGCGCATCACCCGCGATCACATAGCCGCCGCGATTCTCGCCGCCTTCCTTGCGGGTGCCGGGCATCACGGTCAGCTTGAACACCGGACGGTTCAGCCAGCGGGCGGCCGCGCCCTGCACTTCGGCAGGGGTGACCGATGCGATGCGGGCGAGCCGCTTCTTGTAGAATTCCGGATCGTCGGAATAGAGCAGGCCCTGTGCCAGCGTCGGCGCCTTGCCATTGAAGCCGCCCAGCGTGTCGAGCCCGCGGATTTCGGCCGCGGCATATTGCGTTGCGGCCCGCTGCAATTCGTCGGCACTGGGCCCTTCGGCGATCATCTTGGCGATTTCGGCGTCAAGCGCGGCTTCCAGATCGGCCAGTTCCACACCCGGTTTCAGATCGGCATAAACCTCGAACTGGCCAGCCTGTTCAAAGCTGTAGGCGCTGGCGACGACTGCCACGGCCAATTGCTTTCCGCGGACGAGTTCGTTGTCGAGGCGCGAGGAGGCCAGTCCGCCCAGCACGCGGCCCGCCATTTCCAGCGGCACCGCATCCTTGTCGTTCAGACCGGGGATCGCCCAGTAACGATAGATGCGCGGGGTAGCGACCTGATCGTAAATCACCTTGGTCACGGGCGCGTCCAGCGTGGGAACGGGGGCGTCCACCGGTTCGATTGCGGGGCCGGCGGGGATCGCGCCGAACCATTTGTTCACTTTCTGCTTGGCCGTGGCGAGGTCGATATCGCCCGCCAGCACCAGCACGGCGTTATTGGGGCCGTAATGGCTGGTGAACCAGCCCTTCACATCGTCCAGCGTCGCGCCCGAAAGATCGTCCATCGAACCGATGGTGGAATGGTGATAGGGGTGGCCCGACGGATACAGCGTTTCGAGCTGTTCATAATCGACCATGCCATAGGGCTGGTTGTCGCCCTGCCGCTTTTCGTTCTGCACAACGCCGATCTGGTTATCCAGATTGGCCTGCGTCACCGCGCCCAGCAAATGGCCCATGCGGTCGGATTCAAGGAACAGCGCACGGTCGAGCGCGCCGGTTGGCACGGTTTCGAAGTAATTGGTGCGGTCGAACCATGTGGTGCCATTGAAATCGGTCGCGCCGACCTGCTGCAGCGGTTCGAAGAAGTCGCCCGGTGCATTTTCCGATCCGTTGAACATCAGATGTTCGAACAGATGGGCAAAGCCGGTCTTGCCCTTGGGCTCGTTCTTGGAGCCGACCGCATACCAGACCGAGACGGCGACCACGGGGGTCTTGCGGTCTTCGTGAACCAGCACGGTCAGCCCGTTTTCCAGCTTGAACGATTCATAAGGAATGTCGACGCCCGCGATCAGTTCGGACAGCGGGGCGGGCGCGACTTCGGCGGCGGGCGCGGTCTGATTGGCGAGAGCGGCGGCAGGCGCGGCCATGATCGAAAGGGCCGATGCTGCGATCAGCAGCCGAGTGTTTAAACGCATGATGTCTCCAGTCCGGTGTAACGCGCCCAGCAAACCCGACCAGCCCGTGGCGGATGCGCCCCCCTGCGCGATTGGTAACCATTGATATCAAAAGAAACGGCGGTTTCCAGCCAATAGAGGACATTCGTCGATGGGAATCTGCATTTTGTCGATCCGCGCCGGTTTCGGCGGGCTTGAAATCGGGTGACGGTCTCCGAAATTCTATCGGGCCGGACCGGAAGTGGCCGCGTCATGGGGCGCAAAAATTTTACCGGAGAGGCTTGTGTTGCAAAATGGCAACACTATCTTGAGGCGGATCGAAGGTGCCGCTGTTGGGCCTTCGGCGGTAATTGGCCTGTTATGGCAATGAGGGGGCATGGAAACCCATGAATCTGGAAAAATTCACCGATCGCGCCAAGGGATTTCTGCAAGCGGCGCAGACCGTTGCGATCCGCATGAACCATCAGCGGATCAGCCCGGCGCATATTTTGAAGGCGCTGCTGGAAGATGGCGAGGGCATGGCTTCGGGCTTGATCCAGCGGGCGGGCGGCAATGCCGGTTTCGCCACCGCCGAGATTGACGAGGCGCTGTCGAAAGTGCCTCAGGTTTCGGGCGGCGGGGCGCAGCAGACGCCGGGCCTTGATAACGATGCGGTGCGCGTGCTGGACCAGGCAGAACAGCTGGCGACCAAATCGGGCGATACCTATGTCACCGTCGAACGGCTGCTGCTGGCGCTGACTTTGGCAACCACCACCTCGGCGGGACAGGCGCTCAAGGCCGCCAATCTGACGCCGCAGGCTCTGGAAGCCGCGATCACCGAATTGCGCGGCGGTCGCAAGGCCGATACCGCCAGCGCCGAGGAAAGCTATGACGCGCTGGAGAAATATGCCCGCGACCTGACTGCCGCAGCGCGTGACGGCAAGCTGGACCCCGTGATCGGGCGCGACGAGGAAATCCGCCGCACGGTGCAGATCCTCGCCCGCCGGACCAAGAACAATCCTGCTCTTATCGGCGAACCCGGCGTCGGCAAAACCGCCATCGCCGAGGGGCTCGCCTTGCGCATCGCCAATGGCGACGTGCCCGACAGCCTGAAGGATCGCCGCCTGATGGCGCTCGACATGGGCAGCCTGATCGCGGGCGCGAAATATCGCGGCGAGTTCGAAGAGCGGCTGAAGTCGGTGCTTGACGAGGTGAAAGGCGCCGAGGGCGAGATCATCCTGTTCATCGATGAGATGCACACGCTGATCGGCGCGGGCAAATCCGAAGGCGCGATGGATGCTGGCAATCTGCTGAAGCCCGCTCTGGCGCGCGGCGAATTGCACTGCATCGGCGCGACCACGCTGGATGAGTACCAGAAGTACGTGGAGAAGGACCCCGCCTTGCAGCGGAGGTTCCAGCCCGTTTTCGTGGGCGAGCCAACCGTAGAAGACACGATTTCGATCCTGCGCGGGTTGAAGGAAAAGTACGAGCTTCACCACGGCGTGCGCATCACCGATGGCGCGATCGTAGCGGCGGCAACCCTGTCGAATCGCTATATTTCCGACCGTTTCCTGCCCGACAAGGCCATCGACCTGATGGACGAGGCGGCATCGCGCATCCGTATGGAAGTGGAATCGAAGCCCGAGGAAATCGAGAATCTCGACCGCCGGATTATCCAGCTCAAGATCGAGGAATCGGCCCTCTCCAAGGAAACCGACGCCGCCAGCGCGGACCGGCTGACCGCTTTGCGCGAGGAGCTGGCGAACCTTGAGCAGCAATCGAGCGAGCTGACCACGCGCTGGCAGAACGAGCGTGACAAGATCGCGGCCGAGAGCAAGATCAAGGAAGAGCTGGATGCCGCGCGGATCGAGCTGGAACAGGCGCAGCGTGCGGGTGATCTCGCCAAGGCGGGCGAGCTTTCATACGGGCGCATTCCGGCGCTGGAAAAGCAACTGGCCGATGCCGCCGCGCAATCCGAAAACGCGCTGCTGCGCGAAGAAGTGACCGAGGACGATATCGCCGGTGTCGTCAGCCGCTGGACCGGCGTGCCGGTCGACCGGATGATGGAAGGCGAGCGCGAAAAGCTCCTCAAGATGGAGGAAGTGATCGGCAAGCGCGTCATCGGTCAGGAAGATGCGGTCGTCGCCGTGTCCAAGGCGGTCCGCCGTGCGCGGGCCGGACTGCAGGACCCGAACCGGCCGCTGGGCAGCTTCCTGTTCCTTGGCCCCACGGGTGTCGGCAAGACCGAGCTGACCAAGGCGCTGGCCGAATTCCTGTTCGACGACGACAGCGCAATGGTGCGTATCGACATGTCGGAATTCATGGAAAAGCACGCGGTCGCCCGCCTGATCGGCGCGCCTCCGGGCTATGTCGGTTATGAAGAAGGCGGCGTGTTGACCGAAGCGGTGCGGCGCAGGCCTTATCAGGTCGTGCTGTTCGACGAGGTCGAAAAGGCGCACAGCGATGTGTTCAATGTGCTGCTGCAGGTGCTGGACGATGGCCGCCTGACCGACGGGCAGGGCCGCGTGGTCGATTTTTCGAACACGCTGATCATCCTGACGTCGAACCTTGGCAGCCAGTATCTGGCCAATATGGAAGACGGCCAGAAGGTCGAGGATGTCGAACCGCAGGTGATGGACGTGGTGCGCGGACATTTCCGGCCCGAGTTCCTGAACCGTTTGGACGAGATTATCCTGTTCCACCGCCTTGCCGCCGAACACATGGCCCCGATCGTCGAGATTCAGGTGAAGCGGGTGCAAAAGCTTTTGAAGGATCGCAAGATCGTGCTGGAGCTGACCGATGCGGCCAAGCGCTGGCTGGGGCGGGTCGGTTACGATCCGGTCTATGGCGCGCGTCCGTTGAAGCGCGCGGTGCAGCGTTATCTTCAGGACCCGCTGGCCGAGATGTTGCTGGCGGGTGATATTCCCGACGGGTCAACGGTCAATATCGACGAGGGGGACGGGGCGCTGAACATTTCCGTCGCCTGACCGGCCCTTAGTTCGCGATTACGGGCACAAAAAAGGGGCCCCGGTTTGCGCCGGGGCCCCTTCCTTTTGTGCTGTCGCTTCGATCAGAAGCCGGCAGTGATGTTCGCGAAGAACGTCCGGCCGACATAGTCGTAGCCCGAGTACAGCGGGGCGTTACCGATGGTGGTAACGGCCGCGGTCACCTTGGGCGGCATCTTGTCGGTCAGGTTACGCACACCGACGGTCAGCTCAAGATCTTCGTTGATGGCAACCGCACCCGAAATCGTGTGGGTGAAATAATCCTTCACGTCGAACTTGTAGTTGTCGCGATACGACTGCTCGAGAGCTTCGTCGACCATGCCGGTCGTCTCGTCAAACGCGTAATATTCGTAGGTCGCGTCCTTGTCCCCGTCGATCCAGTCCAGGCCATAGCGCAGGGTAACCTTGCCAATGGCATAGAGAGCATCGAAGCTGCCGACCCAGTCAGGTGCGAAATAGGCACCGTTGGCGTCGGTCAGATATTCCTCGGGGAACAGCTTGCTCGACTGCTCGGTGTACTTCGTGACCTTAGCGTTCAGCGTCAGCTGGCCCGAACCGATGTCGCGGGCATAACGGCCGTTGAATTCAAAGCCCTTCACGATATCCGTGGCAAGGTTCACATAGCTGCTGGTCACCGTCAGGATGTCGTTCGCATCGCGGTCGACGAACGAGCAGAAGCCGCTGTTCGGATCGAAGTTCGTCTCGCTGTAGCAGCGATTGAGGATCGTTCCGCCAGCAAGATCGGCCACGCCGTTCTTAACCTTGATGTCGAAGTAATCGAGCGACAGCGACAGCGAGCCCACCGAAGACGGCAGGGGCGGCTGGACCACGGCGCCAACGCTCCAGTTCGTCGAGGTTTCCGCCGACAGACCGGTTTCCGCACCACCACGACGCAGGACGGTGATACCGCTGTTCTGCGTGAAGGTCGCCACGTCGATACCGACCGCCGCGCAGTTTGCCGCGATGATCTGCTGGTTGGTGTTGTAGTCGGCCGGATCGGCGGGGAAGCCATCCGAATCGCAAGGGTCGGAACCCGCGCTGATGAAGCCGCTGGTCGAGCCCAGGAACTGCTCTGCCAGAGCCGGAGCACGATAGGACGTGCCATAGCTGCCGCGGAAGCTGACACCGCGGAACGGCGACCAGAGACCACCGATCTTGTAGGTCGTGTCGCTGCCGTAGGAGTCGTAGTCCGTGTAACGGGCCGAACCGTTGATCGAGAGTTCGTAAGCGAAGGGCATATCGGCCAGAAGCGGCAGATAGAGTTCGCCGTAGATTTCCTTCACATTGTCCGAGCCGATCGTCGGCGTTGCCGCGGTCAGACCCAACAGGTTGCCGTTGATCGAGTTCGCATCGGGCGTGTCGTTGATCGACTGCTTGCGATATTCAAGGCCCACTGCGAGCGCCGCATCGCCGCCCGGCAGGGCGAAGATCGGACCGTCGACGTTGAACGCGAAGGTCGTTTCGCGGAAGCGGGTCTGGCCCACGGTGTTCACAAGGATCCAGTCCTTGTATTCCTGCGGCAGGTTGCCGCCGACCGTGTCTGCGTTCAGCGGCGGTGCGGCAACGCAGTTCGCGTTGATCGCGGCCGAGGCGCAGCTGATCGAACCGTCGGTGTTTTCCACTACGTCGAGCGACGCGGCGATACGGTCGATCAGGAACGATTCCAGCTCGTACGTACCGTCGTTCCACGACTTGCCGGCATAGAAATCATACCGCCAGTCGGGAAGGAAGAAGTCGCCGCGAAGACCGCCGCCTGCGCGGACATAATCGACCTGCTGGCGACCTTCGGTCAGGCCATAGCCGATGAACGCGCGAACGCCGAGGTAACCGTCGCCGGTCGTCTCGTTCGGGAAGGCAATGACCGAGTTCTTGAACTGGTCGGGAACCAGCGGGTTGTCACGACCGGTGGGCGTGAAATCCGGGTTCAGATAGATCGGATAGTCGAGCGCGAGCTGACGATAGAGATAATAGCTCGATTTGCGGCGCGTGGCGAGAACTTCGACATAGGCTTCGGCGTTGCCGAGAGCGTCCAGTTCGTAATTCGCGCTAAGATAGCCGGTCAGAATCTCGGCAGGAGTGACGAGGTATTCTTCTTCCTGCTCGGGATCATAGGTGTCGCGCGTGTAGTAGTCGACGCCCGTATAGCCCGGGGTGAACGGGCCGGTGTTCGAGGCATCGGGCACCAGACGGTTGTACGAGCCCAGTACGCCGGTCAGGCGATCGGGCGAGGTACGGGTTGAAACACCGATGGTGTTGATCGTCACGCCGCCATTGTCGAGCGAGAAACAGGCAGGCTCGCCGGTCGCGGGATCGATATAGTCGCCCGAGCCGAATGCGGTGCCTTCGCCGCTCAAGAAACCGCCGATGGGGCAGTTGAAGAAGTCGACGTCATTGCGCGAAATCGGGTTGCGCTTGAAATATTCAAGCGAGCCGATGACGGACAGACGGTCGGCTTCGAAACCGAAAGAGCCGGCGAGGCGATAGCTGGAACCCGCGCCCACTTCGGGAAGCGTGCCCGAAGCTTCGAATTGCAGGCCGCGCAGGTTGTTATCGGTGATGATGTTGACAACGCCGGCCACGGCGTCCGAACCGTAGACCGATGATGCGCCCGCTTCGAGCACTTCGATACGGTCGACAATGGCGTTGGGCAGGACGTTAAGGTCGGCTGCGAGCACCGAACCGCGCGTACCGCCCGGTGCCAGGCGGCGACCGTTCAGCAGGACGAGCGTACGGTTGGGTCCCAGGCCGCGCAGGCCCAGAGTGTTCGCACCGACGCCGCCGTCGGTGACGAAGCCGCCGTAATAGTTGTTGATCTGGCTGGCACCCGCGGTGACCGAATTGCTCTGCAGCGCGTCGGCGGTCGAGTTGAAGCCGGCCTGCGTCATTTCCTTGGAGGTGATAACGGTAATCGGTTCGGCAGCCGAGAATTCGTCGCGGCGGATGCGCGAGCCGGTGACGACGATAGCGCCTTCGCCGCTATCGGCCTGGCTCCGCGAAACCTCTTCCTCGATCGTTTCGGGATCGGCGGTTTGAGCGATTGCGATATTCGGAACGGCAGCGGCCAGAACGGCAATGCCGGCGAGCGAGCTGGTGGCAAACAGCCTGTGCCGCCCGTTCAACACGAGTTTATTCATGATTCAGTCCCTTGTGCCTGGCAACCCGTTATACGGGCCCCCCTTGTGTACCCCGCGCTTGGCAGGCGCGATTGAGGGGACTTCACCCGAATGGGCGTTCAAAACAAAGGGGCAACTGGTGTCAAATGGAACGATTTGGCGCAAAATGTTGCGCAATTGTCACATGAATCATCCGTGAACGGGCGATCCAGAACCATTCGTCGCTTTAAGATTACCGAACGAGGTTAAAGATCACTGAACCCGCTTGCCTTTCGCACCCATGGCTCCGTTTACGCGTACCCAATATGAGCCCAGAGACGCGCGTTCGAATTCGACGCTGTCGCCAACCTTGGGCATGCGGAAGCGGGCGGGGGCATCGCGCACTTCCCAGACCGCGTCACCTTCCTCGATGGTAAAGCGATAGCTATCCTCGCCGATGCGCGACACGCGGGTAATGGTAGAGGTCAGCGTGTCGAGCGGTTCGACATCCTCGCCATTGTCGTCCTTGCCGCCGAACAGGGTGATGGTGGGCAGCGAGAACCCGAATACGCTGCGCCGCGTCTGCTCGATCTCTTCGGTCCGGACAAGGCGCACGCTGCCGTCGTCGAAGTCCGCCAGCAGCGATGCGCTGGCCGCGTCATAACAGGCAAGGCGCGCGCCATCGTCCGCGATTCCGCTGCATTCGCGCATTTTGTCGACATGGGCGCTATCGGCGGCGGGCGCGTCTTGCGCGCTGGCTGGCGTCGCGACCACCGCCACTGCGGACAGCGACATGCCGGCCAAGGATTTCAGGCCAATCAACGACTTCGCGGAGAAAATCTGCACGGTGCCTCTTCCACTGCATGCGGCATGAAACATGCCTAAGTGTCATTGGTCATGGCATAAAATTGCCGAAAGTCCACCCGAACGGTGCGTGTAACCTAGTTGCAACAGTAACGAGGGGATTCGTTGCAGATTTGTGATTATCGTTGCAGTTGGAACCAGTGCGCACTTACCAACCCGCCACGGACTCGATCCGGAATAACCATAGAGCAGGCGCATAACGCGCCGTTTCACTCAGGGGAAATTCATGTCCAATCGTCTGACCAAGGCGTCGCTGCTTGCAGGCACCATCATGGTCGGTGCCTTTGTAAGTGCCCCCGCACTTGCGCAAAGCACCGAAGATACCGCGACGGTCGCAGCCGCCGACGAAACGGCTGGTGAAGCCATCGTCGTTACCGGTTCGCGCATTCAGCGCCGCGACCTTGAGGGTTCGGCCCCTCTCGCAATCGTCTCTGACGAAGAATTCAAGCTTTCGGGTGCGGTGAACGTTGAATCGGTCATCAACACCCTTCCGCAGGTCATTCCCGGCACGACCTCGTTCTCGAACAACCCCGGTGGCGGCGTCTCGACGCTCGACCTTCGCGGTCTGGGCGAAGAGCGTAGCATGGTGCTGGTCAACGGCCGTCGCTGGATGTTCTACGATACCAACCAGGTTGTCGACCTGAACACCGTTCCGACCTTCCTCATCGACAATGTTGACGTCGTGACCGGCGGTGCGTCGGCAATTTACGGTTCGGACGCTCTTGCAGGCGTCGTGAACTTCCGTCTGAAGGACGTGCAGGGCATCGAAGTTGGTGGCCAGTACGGCATCACCGGCGAAGGCGACGGCAAGCGTTACCAGGCGCATATCGCGCTGGGTTCGGAATTCGCCGACGGCCGTGGCCATGCCACCGTCTATGGTGAATATTACAAGCGCGGCGCGATCTTCGCGCAGGGCCGCGATTTCTCGCGCAATGTCAACTGGGACGACTATGAAGGCGGCATCGTGCCCGGCGGTTCGTCGACCGTTCCCTATGGCCGTTTCACCTCGACCCTGCCGGTCGAATCGGACGATCCCACGGCAACGCTGTGCCCTGCCGGTAACGTATTCTGCTCGCCCGGTGCGGTTTACCGCGATCCCGGCGTAAGCTCGCCGCGTACCGGTGCCGACCTGTATAACTACGGTCCGGTCAACTACCTGATGGTCCCGCAAGAGCGTTACCTGATGGGCGGCTATGCCGACTACGAATTCGCTGACGGCCACACGGCCTACACCGAAGTTTCTTTCGTCAACAACCGCGTCGCCAACGAACTGGCTGCAACGCCGGTGACCGGCACGTTCAATGTCGACATCGCGTCGGTCGCCGATTTCATCTCGGCCGATGACGTTGCGGCTCTGAATGCGGTCGACACCGACGGCGACGGCGTAGTGCCGCTGGCCGTGCAGCGCCGCGTTACCGAAAGCGGCAGCCGTAACTCGCTGGACGAGCGTAACTCGTTCCGCATTCTGGCTGGCGTTCGCGGCGAACTGACCGACACCATCGGTTATGACGCCTATTACCTGTATTCGCGCACCCGCAACTCGAACGTTCAGGCGGGTAACATCTCGCGCTCGGCGTTCCAGGCTGGCCTCGACGGTTCGGCTCCGGCGATCAACATCTTCGGCCCGAACACGCTGACCCCCGACATGGTCGACCAGATCTCGATCCTGGCGCAGAACGGCGATACCTCGTCGCTGCAGGTGGCCAACGCGTCGATCAACGGCTCGCTGTTCAACCTTGGCATGGGTGCCGAAGATGCCGGCTTCGCGTTCGGCGTCGAATACCGCAAGATGACTTCCGAATATATTCCTGACACGGCACTGTCGTCGGGCGATGTCATCGGCTTCAATGCCGGTGAACCGACCGCGGGCAGCTATGACGCCAAGGAAGTCTTCGGCGAGCTTCTGATCCCGGTCGCGGCGTACATGCCCGGCATCCACCGCCTCGAACTGAACGCCGCTGCGCGTTATTCCGACTATTCGCTTGAAGCAGTCGGCGGCGTCTGGGCCTATGGCGGCGGCGTCAAGTATGCTCCCATCGCGGATGTCATGCTGCGTGGTCAGTATCAGCGCGCGGTTCGTGCACCCAACGTGCAGGAACTGTTCGGCGGCAACGCACAGGGCTTCCCCGGTGCGACCGACCCGTGCGGTGCCAACCAGGCCGACGCTCTGCAGACCGATGCAGTCCGCGACCTGTGTATCGCAACCGGCGTTCCTTCGGGCGCGGTCTGGGGCAACAATATCCAGCTGAACACCCAGATTCAGGGTCTGTTCGGCGGTAACCCCGACCTGCAGGAAGAAACTTCGGATACGTGGACGGCTGGTGTCGTGCTGCGTCCGACCTTCCTGCCCGGCTTCAGCGCGACTGTCGACTGGTACAACATCACCGTTGACGGCGCGATCGACACCCTTGGTGGCGGTCTCGCTAACACGCTGAACCTGTGCTACAACGTCATTCAGGACATCGACAGCCAGTACTGTCAGGCCTTTGTCGGCACGCGTAACGCGCTGGGTCAGCTTGACGGTGTGAACGCACCTGCCATTCTGAACGCCAACACCGGTGCTCTCGAAGTCGAAGGTATCGACTTCGAACTGAACTATGGCACCGACCTCGACTTCGGTCTGATGAGCGAAGAATCGCGGATCTCGTTCGGCTTCATGGGCACCTACACCATGGATTACCTCTACACGCCGGTGGCTGAGCTTCCGGACGAGGTGTTCCAGTGTGCTGGCAAGTTCGGCGTGCTGACCTGTGGCGAGCCGATCCCCGAGTGGAAGTGGTCGTCGCGTCTTTCGTTCATCGACGGTCCGCTGACCACCAGCTTCCGCTGGCGTCATGTGGGTTCGGTCAAGGATGACGATGACAGCACCGATTACGCTGTCGAGAAGATCGGCGCGTATGACCTGTTCGACCTGACCTTCGGCTTCGACGTGACGGAATCGTTCAACCTGACCGCAGGTGTGAACAATCTGTTCGACAAGAAGCCGCCGACGATGGGTGACAACCAGGAGCAGACCAACACCTGGCCCGGTACCTATGACGTCATCGGTCGCGACTTCTTCATCGCAGCAAGCATGAGCTTCTGATCGAAGATCGCATGAACAAGGAAGGGGCGGTGACCGGAAACGGTCGCCGCCTTTTTCTTTTGGTTGCGACTGTGATGATAGTGGACGGTCAGACGGCCATCAGTGACTGGTAACGTCGAACGCCACGGTCATCCGGCGGCCCGCCGCAAAGGGCGTGGTGCCGTGATACAGGGTGCTGGGAAACAGGGCGAGATGCCCCGCTTTTGGCCGGAAAACTGCCAGCGGTTCCAGATCGAGCCGCAGATCGGCAGGCGGGCGGCCCAGTTCCAGCAGCGCCTCTTCCCCATCGCCTGCAACATCGGGCAAATCTATATAGAGCGCTGACGACAGAATGCCTTGCGGGTGGATATGACCCGTGTGGTGATCGCCCCCGCCATGCAGGCGGACCGACCACGATCCCTCGATCCTCCATCGCGCATTGCGCCAGCGCAGGAGCGGATGGGTATCGTCCTGTGGGGGCAGGCCGGTTCGATGCACGTCCAGCGTGGCGCGGATCGCATCGGACAGGCGGCGCAGTTCGGGCTCCATCCGGTGGAACAGCCGCCCGCGCGTCTGTGTGCCGCCGCGCAGCGATTGGCCCAGCGGAAAGACCGACCGGTCGTGCAACCCATGCAGCACGCGCGCAGCATCGGCCAGCACTTGCGGATCGCCTTCCAGCGGGCGCAGGGCAAATAATCCCGCTTGCTCGTGCAACCACTTCGCGCGGGTATCGCCCGTCAGCCGCCACACGATCCCGCGCAGCGCCCATGCGCCGATATCCCACGGTTGGGCGTCCAGCGCACTGGCCAGCAGATCGTCCGCCCGGTCATATTCGCCGCGCCGGATGCGATGGCGTGCCTCGTGCAGACGGTGTTCGAAACTGTCGGTCGAAAGCGTGGCAAACAGGGTTTCGGCGCGGTCGTCGTCACCGGCGGCCCCCGCATAGATCGCTTCCAGCAAAGTGAGGCGCGGGGCATCGGGCAGGCGCTGGCGGGCGGTGTGAACGACTTCTGCCGCTTCGGCGTTACGGTCGATCCCCGCCAGCAACTCGCCGTGCAGGAATGCGATGCTGGCATCTTGAGGCAGGCGGCGTTCGGCATCGGCCAGATGGCTGGTGAAATCCGTTTCGCCAGCGGCCAGCCGCAATTGCGCCAGAAATCGCAGCCCGTCGTGCCATGCGGGGGCCTGTACCACCAGTTGCTCGGCAATTGCCCGCGCCCCAGCGGCATCTCCAGCCGCTTCCATTGCCTGGGCCTTGCCCAGCCACGCATTCGGGTCGGCATTATGCGCCTGTAATGCGCGGTCGAAGCGCGCGGCGGCGTCACTTTCGGCACGTTCGAGCGCAATCCGCGCCCTGCCGTGCAGCGCAATCGCCCGCGCGGGATCGATCGCCAGCGCGCGATCATAGGCTGCCGCCGCTTCATCCAGCCGGTCGGCAGAGCGCAGCGCATTGGCACGGGTCGAATGAAAACGCGCATCGTTCGCCCCCTGCTGCGCAAATCCGGCCAGCAGTTCCGCCGCTTCCTCCGCGCGGTCAGCCTGTGTCAGCGCCAGCGCGCGATTGACCGCCATGGCCAAAGTGCCCGGCCGCGCGGCCAGCGCCTTGCCGAACAATTCGGCCGCCGTGGCCGGATCGCCCAGCCGCATATGCAGGTTACCTGCCGAATTCAGCAGGTCGGCATGGTCGGGATGCTGTTCCAGCGCCGCACGATAGATGGCCGCCGCGCCGGTCGGATCGCCCCCGCGCTCTGCCGCAATTGCGCGCTGGTGCCATTGCTGCGGGGGAAGGGCAGCTGCATTCACCGGTCGCGCACCCAACCGGTAATGGCGAAGCGCTGTGCGGGCGCGAAGGGCGGAACATAGCCGACCGAATGGGCCTGCGGCACCGAAAACAGGTTCAGCGTATTGAACCGCGGCCGCCAGCCTTCGACAATGTCGCCATCCTCGTCGAGGAAATTGAGATAGCCGCCCCAGTCGGGATGCCAATCGTCCCCTGCCATGTTCAGCACATAGGCGACGCGCCACCCTTCGGCCACATGGCTGTCGATATGGCGGCCAAGGAAATGGCCAGGGCCGAACATGGTAGCCTGCGCATCGGCCTTTACCAGATTGTCGATGCCGGTGATGTCGCGGACCAGTCCCAGGAAATCAGGGGCGTTCAGATATTCCAGCAACAGGTCATGCGGGGAATCGGGCGACCATTGCTGTTGATAGGCCTCGAGGATCGGATAGCGGCCGAACCGGCAGGCGTAGTCGCCACCTGCCGCGGCCTTGTGCGCGGCCTCGATAATGCTGCGTGCCTTGGCCTGGCCGTCGGGCGTGCGCATCTGGCGCGCTTCGACCGCGTCGGGAGGTGCATGGGTACCGGCTTGTCCTGCGATACCCCACGGCGTATGGGCCGCAAGAATCTTGCGAATTTCGGCCGCTGTCGCTTCGGTTAATACGTTACGCACTTGCACACGGCCGTTACATCTGTAACGATCCGCAAATGCCTCGCGATCCAGCGAAGGGTTAAGCCTGAACAATTCCTTGGGCACGTTTGGGCGACCTTTCATTCGCGTGCTGCACTGTCGTTAGGCGGTGCGGGGTCGGGATGGCAACAGGTCGCATCGGGCGGCCGCAATCGGGGGTCGGGTTTGGGCGGAGAACGGGCCAGTGGAAACAAGAGCTGCTAGAATTCTGAATTGCTGTCTTGCCGGATGTCGGGTGTCATGAACCCGTCGCTCAGCCTTTCGCGCTTTCTTCCCTATCGCCTGTCCATCACATCGAACGCGATAAGCCAGCGGATTGCGGTGGAGTATCGCGCGCAGTTCGATCTGAAAGTGCCCGAATGGCGCGTGATGGCCGTGCTGGGCGATGTCGGTCCGCTGACCCAGCGCCAGCTGGTGGGCGCGACATTCATGGACAAGGTGGCCGTGAACCGCGCGTGCAAGGTGCTGGTCGAAGACAACCGTGTCCGCCGCCATCCCAATACGCTCGACGGTCGCTCGCATCTGCTTGAGTTGACCGCGGAAGGGCGCGAGATTCATGCACAGGTGATGCCGCTGGCCCTGAAGATGGAGCAGGAAATCCTGAATTGCCTGACCGCAAAGGAACAGCGCGAGTTCAGCAAGACGCTGGACAAGCTGTTCGCACAGGTCCGCGACATCGACCCCGAGGAGTAATCGCACATATGCCAACTGCCGCGACAGACCGGCGGCAGCTAAATCGAAAAGGGCGGCACCGGTTTCCGGCGCCGCCCTTTTCCTTTGGCGGTTCGGGCTGAACCCGCAGAACGGCGATCCCCTAAAGCATGGCGTCGGAGATCGAGCAGGCCGCGGGGCCGAGGATGACGATGAACAGCACCGGCAGGATGAACAGGATCAGCGGCACGGTCATGATCGCGGGCAGGCGCGCGGCCTTTTCCTCGGCGCGCATCATGCGTTCGTTGCGGAATTCTGCTGACAGCACGCGCAATGCAGATGCCAGCGGCGTTCCGTAGCGTTCGGTCTGCACCATGGTCGTCGTCACGCCCTTCATCGCTTCCAGATCGACGCGATAGGTCAGATTTTCAAACGCCATGCGTCGTTCGGTCAGGAAAGACAGTTCGATCGAGGTCAGCGCGAATTCGTCGGCCAGCTCGGGATAGGCGCGGCCTAGCTCCTTGGCGACGCGGTTGAAAGCGGAGTCGACGGTGAGGCCGGCCTCTGCGCAGATCACCAGCAGATCCAGCGCGTCGGGCAGCCCCGTGCGGATGGCATCGGTGCGTTTGCCGATGATATTTTTCAAATAAGTCCCCGGCCCGTAATAACCGGCGGCAAGGCTGCCAGCGAAGACGGCCAGACGCTTCATCGGTCCCCATTCGGGATAGGTGTCGGTCCAGTAAACCAGCACAGCAGCGATAAAGCCGAACAGGATGGGCAGCACGACGCGCGCGGCGACCACCACATAGGCCAGTTCCTTGCGGCGGATACCGGCCTGCGCCAGCTTCTGCTCGATCTCCTTGATCTGGCTGTCCTGCAGCATCGAAAACTTGGACAGGTAATCGCGGACCTTGTCGGTCAGATCGGTCTTGCGGCGCAGCGTGCGGCGCTTGACCTGCGCCTCGCTCATCAGGCCGAGTTTCAGCTCTTCGCGTCGCGCATTCAGCGATTTGACGCGCTTGGCCATCGGATCGCGCACGGTCAGCGCGGCGTAGATCGCCATCATTGTGGCAAGCGCTGCGATGCCTGCCAGAATCGATCCGACAAGGATGACGTCAACGCCAAGAAGGGTAGGGCCGGTTGTTTGCATGATAATTCTCGCGCCTTTCCCCGCTCAGATCTCGAAGTTGACCATTTTGAACATGACGAAGCCGCCGATGCTCATCCAGCAAATGCCGAACAGGCCCGCGACGATCAGCCGGTCGTCGGTGAAAAAGCCGCCGAGGTAATCGGGGTTCAGCATGTAGACGATGGTGAACACCAGAAAGGGCAGAGCGCCGACGATATAGGCCGATGCCTTGGCTTCCGAGCTCATGGCGCGGATCTTCAGCCGCATCTGGATACGCTTGCGCAGCACATCGGCCAAATTCGCCAGCGTTTCGGCCAGGTTACCGCCCGTCTCGCGCTGGATGGCAAGCGAGATGCAGAAGAACTTGAATTCGGGAATGTCCAGACGGTCCGCCGTTTCCTGCAGCGAATCGTCGAGCGACTTGCCCACCTTTACGCGGTCGGTGATCGCCTTGAATTCTTCGCCCACGGGACCGGGGATTTCGCTTGAGACAACCGCAAGCGTTTCGGTAACCGGCAGGCCCGAGCGCAGGCCCCGAACCAGCAGTTCGATGCCGTCGGGAAAGCGGGCGTTGAAATTGGCAAGCCGCTTCTTGATCTGGCGGCCGACAATGAAATGCGGCAGCCCAAGGCCCGCGACCGCACCGCCTGCCAGTGCCATCAACGGCGCGCCGGTCGTGATCAGTATCAACACACCGATGCCGACAAACAGGCCGCCCGATACATAGAAATAGGTTGGCACGGTCCAGTTTCTGCCCGTCCGATGCAGGCGCAGTGCCAGAGCGGCGATGCGCGAGTCCGAACCGGCAGCATGGCGCGCGCGCGGCTTGCGGGCCGAGATCGCCTTTTTCAGCTGGGCTTCGACGCGCGATTCCGCGCTTTGCGAGTGGCGATAGCGGATCTGTTGCAGGCGCTTGGCCTGCTGGCGCGAGGAGGCCGAGCCATAGAGCGCGTAGAAGGCAACGCCGACCACCAGCATCATGCCGACAACGACTATGAATATCTGTGCAAACTGCATCGCCCGTGAACCTCCGGTACTCTAGTCAATCCGATCGCGTCCCCCGCCCGCGAACGGGACGGGGGATTTGCGCATCAGGCTTTCTGCTTGGTCTTGGCCTTCATTCCGCCCAGACCGAATTTTTCCATCAGCGATCCGCTGTTCGACGCGCCGCCGCCACCGGCGGTTGCCTTTTCGTCGCCATTGGCCGCCATGATGGTGCGTGCCAGATCGCGCAGCACGGCCGATGCCTTGCTGGCGCGGTTGGCTTCGACGAAGACCTGCCCGACCTTGGCTGCCTGCGTTGCGGTCTTGACGTCCATCGGCATGATGAAGTCGATCTTGCGCTCGATTGAGGCTTCGAAATCGGCCTTGCTGATTTCGCCCGCGCCGCTGGTGACGCGGTTG
Source organism: Croceicoccus sp. Ery15 (assembly GCF_020985305.1). NCBI lineage: Bacteria > Pseudomonadati > Pseudomonadota > Alphaproteobacteria > Sphingomonadales > Erythrobacteraceae > Croceicoccus > Croceicoccus sp. Ery15. The sequence goes on along the minus strand of NZ_CP087588.1, from coordinate 1,930,555 downwards.
GCAACGACGATCGGCTTCATGTGCGAGGCATTGGTCGCCACCCACGAAAGAATGCGGATCGCATCGCGCGCACCCGACAGGGTCAGTTCGGTCGCCAGCACGAACACATCGGCATCGGCCAGCACATGCGGGAAATTAATCAGCATGTTGCGCGGCAGATCGACGACAGTCATGTCGAAGGCCTGACGGAATTCCTCCTCAAGCTGCACAAAGGCGCTGCCATCGGTCATCAGCGGCGAATGGATCGGCGCTTCGGAGGAGAGGACCGAGAGATTGTCGTTTGCCCGCACCATCGCGCGCTCGATGAACAGTCCGTCGATACGCGACGGATTTTCGATCGCGTCCGACAGGCCGCGGCCCGGTTCCAGATCCATCGTCAGCGCGCCCGTGCCGAAATGCACGTCGAGGTCGAGCAGCGCGGTGGGCAGCTTGTGTTCGGCGCTGAACAGCCATGCGAGCGACGTGGCGATGGTCGATGCGCCGACCCCGCCGCGAGTGCCGACAATGGCGCTGATGATATGGTTGCGCGTGACCGAGGCGTCGGCCGACTGCCGCGGCGCGCTCAACACACTTTGTGCCTGCAGCAGCGAATCGCGCAGCGCTTCCTCGCTCAGCGGCTTCAGCAGATAGTCCTGCAGCCCGCTGGCGGTAAGGTCGCGATAGAGGCGCACGTCATTGATCTGGCCGACTGCGATCACCACCGTGCCGGGTTCGCAAACCTCTGCCAGCGCGTTGATGTCGGACAGCGGGTCGCCGCATTCCGACAGGTCGACCAGCAGGATCTGCGGGCTGGCGGAAACCGACAGGGTCTGCACTGCATTGCGAAGCCCGCCCATGTTGCATTTTTCATGCGGCATGTTGAGGTTCGAGACGGTGGTGCGGACCACTTCCATGGTCGCTTCGTCGCTGACGAAGGCGGCAAACGAATCGCGTTCGCCCATTCCGGATGACATCTGGTTCATCAAAGCTTCTCCTTCGCGATTCCGTTAGTTGCCGCCGCCGCCGCCGCCGCCGCCTTGGTTGGTCGATACGGTGGGCAGGCCGCCTTCGCCCGTGGGCGCTTGCTGGCGATAGCTGTCGATGGCCTTGGTCGAGCTCATCACCACGGTCTCGCCCGTGCCCTTCTGGCCTGTCAGCAAGTCTTCGGGGTTGGCGATCATCGCGGCGAGATTGGCGTTCACCGAACAACCGAAACCGTCGCTGGTCGCGTTATTCGGGTTGAAATCGCTCTTATCCGTCCAGCGCGGGCAGTTTTCGACCGCCGCAGTCGAACGCGTCACGACGACGCGGGCGACGCCGGGGCCGGCCTGTCCTTCAGTCACGGGCGGCGCTTCCGACAGGATGATGCCCTGCCGGTCGGCCAGCGACATCAGGTCTGCCTTGGCCGCAGGACCAATATTGGTGGTGTCGACCGAAACCTTGTCGCCATAGGACAGGTCCATCGCTTCCCACCAACCGGCAAGGCGGCTCTGTTCGCCAATCGGAACGCCCGACGAGCTGGTCATGACGTCGAACACGTAATTGGTGCGCGACACGACCGGTTGATGCACCGAATTCAGCGAGCGGTTCGAGGCCGTTCCGCCGACGCAGCCCGCCAGGGCGGCCGATGCACCGAGCAGAAGCGCGGCAGTTGCCGATTTGCGCGCAGTGATGGTCTTGATCATCTTGGTCACCTTGCTGCTCCTGCGATCAGAAGTTGAAGCCGGGCTTGGCATCGCCGGCATCGGCGCTGCGAACCGGGGCGGCTTGCTGCGGGATGGAATTCATGCCGACGACGGGGCCGGTCGGGGCCGCTTCGCTGGCGCTGGGCATCGGACGGCGCGCGCCGCCGGTTTCACCGTCGGACTGCATGCCCATCAAATGGCCCAGCATCGTTGGGTTCTTGTAGCCGTCGGTCGGCAGGGCGATGTCCTTGGCATCGACGGGCTTCACCAGATAGGGCGTGACCACGATCACCAGTTCGGATTCGCCGCGGCGGAAGCTGGTCGAGCGGAACAGATTGCCCAGGATCGGCAGATCGCCCACGCCCGGGGTCTTGTCGATAGTGCTGTTCGAATAATTCGACAGCAGGCCGCCGATCATGAAGCTCTGGCCCGAACCCAGCTCTACCGTCGTTTCGGCGCGGCGGGTTGTCAGGGCAGGCACTTCGAACCCTTCCAGCGTGACCGAACCCGCGCTCGACAGTTCCGACACTTCGGGACGGACGCGGATCGAGATGCGGCCATTGGCCAGTACGGTCGGCGTATAGGCAAGGCTGACGCCGTATTTCTTATATTCGATGGCCACGGTGCCAAGGCCCTGGCTCATCGGGATCGGAAATTCGCCGCCCGCGAGGAATTCTGCGGTTTCGCCCGACAGCGCGGTCAGGTTGGGCTGGGCAAGTGTGGTGACCAGACCGTCCTGTTCGCCAAGATCCAGCGCGCCCGCAATGTCGAGGCCGAGGAACTTGCCAAAGCCCGCGATCGTGCTGCCGCCGCCATTGCCGGCGACAAGGCTGGATCCGTCCGAAGCAGCAGTGCCGCCGGTAAAGACGCCGCCACCCACGCTCCATTGCGGCAGGAAGCCGTCGCGCCCTTGCGCCAACCCGAATTTGAACCCGCTGGTGCCGTCATAGGTTGCCAGATTCACGCCCATCGCGCGGACCAGCGTGCGGCTTACCTCGGCAAAGCGCACATGCAGGCTGACCTGTAGCGGCGTTGCCAGTTTCAGGCGGCTGATGACGTTGACGCCGTCACCGACGAAAGCGGCGACAAGGCGTTCCGCCTCGGCCGCGTCTTCGGGGGCCGCGACGGTGCCGGTCAGCAGGACCGTGTTGTTCATGGTCGCTGTCGATATCTTGGCTTCGGGCATGGCGAGGCCCAGCATCTGATCGATGCTGTCAATATTCGTGCCCACGCGCACATTCGCCGACCAGATGATCGCGCCGTTCGCGTCGCTGGCATAGACGGTGGTTTCGCCGCCCGACTTGCCGAACAGATAGATCTGGTTGGTCGATTTGACCTGAACGTCGGCGACGTTTTCGTCGGCGATGAAGATGTCGGCCATCCGGCCGCCCACATTGACCAGCTGGCCGCGACCGATCGACAGCACGATCTGGTCGGCAGGCGTCGGCATGGTCTGCGCGGTCGCGGTGGTCGCGATGCCCGCGGGGCCGATCGGCGCCAGGGCGGTGGCAGTGAGCACGAGGCCCGAAAGCAGGCGGCGTTTCATCTTATGTCCCCCCTTGGACACATTGTTACGGTTCTTGATCACGGCTTGCGCGCTCCCGTCCAGGTCGTTCACTTGCCAGCCGGCACGATAACGGTGTTGTTGCCGCGGCTGACGCGAACGACAGGTCCGGTCGGACGGGCAGCGGCGGGTGCGGCTGCGGTCGCGACGCCCGTGTCGCCGCCACTGCTCTTGGCCGTCGGCATATAACGCGACTGGAAGCGCGATACGTCGCCGCCGGTCTGGAAAGTGGTGCGGCCTTCCTGCGGGCGGTTCATTGCCAGTTGCAGGATTTCCTCTTCTTCCTCGGGCGAGGCGCCTTCGGGCACGACCAGCTCGCCCGATGCGATGGCGCGGTCGAGTTCGGCGCGGTTGTCCGCGATCGAGCGCAGGGCCAGCGACAGCGTGCCGACTTCCTGTGCGACATAGATTTTCTCGGCAATGCGCGGGGTGGCCTCGATCGTGACGGTGCGGAACTTGGTCACGACGGTCTTGCCGTCCACCTGCTGCGTTTCGGTCGACTGGTCGGTTGCCAGAACGCGCAGGTTGCGCAGCACGGTTTCGGTGGCGTTGAAGCCGGGCTCGTCGCGGCCGCCGCCGATCGCCTGCGTCAGCAGCAGGTCGACGCGGTCACCCGGGAAGACAAAGCCCGCAACACCGGTTTTTTCCGACACGGTCACGGTCACGGCGCGCATGCCCGGCCCAAGAGCCGCAGCCAGAAAGCCGCGATCGCCCGGCTGCACCAGCGTGCCCTTGGTCAGCGGCTGGCCAGCGGTAACGGGGAAGCGCGCGACAGTGCCGAGCAGCTTTTGCATATCGGCCTCGCCCTCGACGAAATAGGCGTCCTGCACCATTTCCTTGGGCCACATCTTGAATTGCAGTGCATCGGCCGTGATGATCGTGCCGACGGGCAGGGCGCGCTGGGCGACCAGCACACGCGGACCTTCGGGTTCGGCCACGGCGGCCTCTGCCTGCGGGGCGGAGCCCCCGGCGAACATGCTGCGCGCCATCAGCGCGGTACCCACCGCGACGACCAGCGCGACTGCCAGCAGGATCAGCTTCTTCTTGTCCATGGCCTTAAAGCCCCTTCGTCAATCCAATGGGGGTTTCGCCCCCGTCCGTGCTGCCAGACTCACCGGCAATGGTTAAAATCAGGTCAAAACGACCCGCACATCAGGCAAAATTCGTCGAAGAACCGGAAAATGCGGTGTGAACGGCGGGTCCGTAACGGATCGCGAACATCACCAGCATCACCAGCGCGGCCGAAACGCCGTATGGCGTAGAGCGCGCTTCCACCTTGCGCCCTTCGCGTCGCGCGCGGCGCACGCCGCGCCACACGATCAGCGTGGCCACGCCGTTGACGATCATGGTCAACAGCACGACCATCATAAAAAGCGAGGGTTCGAGCCATAGGGCGAGCGCGGTGAACAGCTTTACGTCGCCGCCGCCCATCTGGCCGATCCTGAACAGCACCGCGCCAAAGACGAACCAGCCCACGGCCAGCGCCAGCTGGATCGCGATGCCGGGCCACAGCTGCAGGCCGCTGGCGATCCAGAACAAAGGCGCGGCGATGGCGATGGCGCCCGTCAGCCGGTTGGTGATCTTGCGATGCCGCAGGTCGGTAATACCTGCGTAAAGCACCGCGATTGCCAAGGCTGCGAGCAATCCGTAAGCGATAAGTTGCGTGTTCATGTCCAACCGGAACCCCCTGATTGAGGGCCGGTTTAAAGGGCAGGACTTACCAAACAGTAACCATGCCCGCGAAGATGTCGTTACCCAAGTGAACCCGCTGCCTTGACCCGCTTTTCCGCCGATCCTGCCGCCGCGCGCCGCGCTATTCCCGCCTATGCGTGCGAATCGGTATGGCATGCGGCCGACGGGCACGCGATCCGCCGGATCGACTGGCCCGAACCGGCGGATTCGCGTGGCGCGCTGCTGTTTCTGGGCGGGCGCGGCGACGCGTATGAGAAATATCTGGAGACGCTGGAATACTGGTTTGGCGAAGGGTGGCGCGTGACCGCGATCGACTGGCGCGGGCAAGGCGGATCGGGGCGGCTGGGCGATGACGACGCGACCGGCCATATCGGCGATTTCGCCCATTGGATCGACGATCTGCGCGGGTTCTGGCGGGACTGGCGCGCCGAATCGCCCGATACGCCCTGTGCCTTGATCGGCCATTCGATGGGTGGGCAGCTGGCCTTGCGCGGCGTGGCAGAGGGGGCGGCCCGTCCCGATGCTCTGGTGCTGGTCGCGCCGATGCTGGGTTTTGCTGGGCCGCCGCTGCCGCCATGGATGTGGCACGCCGCAGCGCATCTGATGGCGTCGCTGGGCGCGGCGAGCAGGCCCGCGTGGAAGGCGGGCGAGAAACCCGGCCAGCCCGCCGCGATGCGCCAGTCGATCCTGACCCATGATGTCAGCCGGTACGAGGACGAGCTGTTCTGGCGCAACGAACGCCCGCAATTGCGGCTGGGCGCGCCCAGCTGGGGCTGGGTCGAACGTGCCGCCGAATCGATGCGTCGCACTGCGCGCGCCGATGTGCTGGCGCGGGTGACATTGCCGGTGCTGATCCTTGGCACCAGCGCCGACCGGCTGGTCAGTGCACGGGCCATCCGCCGCGCCGCGCGCCTGCTGCCCGATGCCCGTCTGGTGGAATTCGGGGCAGAGGCCGCGCATGAGATTCTTCGCGAGAGCGATCCGGTTCGCAACCGCGCCCTTGCCGAGATCGACGGGTTTCTTGCCGCGCAACTGTCTGTAGAAGGCGGGGCATGAGCGGGACTTACGATATTGCGATCATCGGCGCGGGCATGGCGGGTGCCAGCCTTGCCGCCAGCCTTGCGGGCGAGGCATCGGTGATCATGATCGAGGCGGAGGATGCGCCTGGCTATCACAGCACCGGACGTTCGGCCGCGTTCTGGGAAGAAACCTATGGCGGGCCGGAGATTTTCCCGCTGACGGTGGGGAGCGGCCCCTATCTGCGCGAAGGCGGACTTCTTACCCGGCGGGGCGTGCTGCATATTGGCCGCGCAGGGGACGAGGGCGCGATCGACGCCTTTATGGCCCGGTTTCAGGCATTGGGCGCGGACATCGCCAAGCTGGGCCGCGATCGTCTGGTGGAGATCGTGCCGGGTCTGAAACCCGAATGGGTGCACGGCACATGGAGCGAGGGCTGCGCCGATATCGACGTGGCGGCGCTGCATGCGCATTTCCTGTCGCGCGCCAGGGCGCAGGGCGCGATGCTGAAAACCGGTGCGCGGCTGAAATCGGCGGAGCGCGGAGCCGATGGCTGGACGCTGGGTTTCGGGCATGGCGACACGGTGCGGGCAGGTATTCTGGTCAATGCCGCGGGCGCATGGGCGGACGAGATTGCCGGCATCGCCGGTGCGCGGCCCGTTGGCATCACGCCGCTGCGCCGCACAGTGGTGCAATTGCGCTGCCAGCCTGCCGCTCCCGCTGCGCTGCCACTGGTGCTCGACATTCAGGAAAGCTTTTACTTCAAGCCCGAAAGCGGGCGCCTGTGGCTTAGCCCGCATGACGAAACGCCCACGCCCCCGTGCGATGCCGCGCCCGAGGAACTGGATGTCGCCGTCGCTATCGACCGGCTGGAACATGCGGTCGACTGGAAGGTAGAGGCGGTGGAGCGCAAATGGGCGGGGCTGCGCAGCTTTTCTCCCGATCGCGCGCCCGTTTACGGCTTCGATCCCGAGGTCGCGGGCTTTTTCTGGTGCGCGGGGCAGGGCGGTTTCGGCATTCAGACTTCGCCTGCTGCCGCCGACATGGCCGCCGCCATGCTGCTGGGGCGCGATGCGACGGGCCCGGCCACGGGAATCGACCCGGCACCCTATCGCATCGACCGTTTCCGATAGGGGCGGCTGAGCGGGGTTGCACCCGCGAATCGCACTGCTATCAAGGAGAAGCAGATTTCCTGAAGGCCAATGACGGGAGTACGTAATGGCGCATCGCTTCGAAATCCGGCAGAACAAGAAGGGTGAGTATGTCGCCTATTTCTGCTATAACTCCGAAACCATGTTCTGGACCGAAGGCTATACTTCGAAAGCCAGTGCCAAGAATGCGATTGAATCCATTTTGAAGAACGGCCCCGGTGCCGAAGTGGTCGACACCACGACCTGAGCCGACCGGCTTATGGAGGCCGGAGCGTGACCGTTCCGTTCCGGCCCCAACCCTCTTGAAAATCAGGCCCTGACTGCCAGCGCCGCATTGCTGGCCAGCTGGTCGGCGCGCTCGTTCTCTGGGTGGCCGTCGTGCCCTTTGACCCAATGCCAGTCGATCCGGTGCGGGCGTGTGGCATCCAGCAGTTCGCGCCACAGATCCTCGTTCAGAACGGGTTTCTTCGCGGCGGTTTTCCAGCCCTTTTTCTGCCAGCCGAACACCCATTTGGTGATGCCGTCGATCACATATTTGCTGTCGGTATACAGCTCGACATGGCAGGGCCGCTTCAGCGCCGACAGGGCGCGGATCACCGCAGTCAGCTCCATCCGGTTGTTCGTCGTATCGGCTTCGGAGCCCGACATTTCCCGTTCGGTCGATCCCTTGCGCAGGATCGCGCCCCAGCCACCGGGGCCGGGATTGCCCTTGCACGCGCCATCGGTGAAAATCTGCACTTCAGCCATGATCAGCCCAGCGCATCAAAGATGGTTGCGCCCTGCCTGCGATAGAAATCATGGCGGCGCAGGAAGGCGAGCGGGTCCTTGCGCGTGACCAGCGCGTCGGCAGGCGTGTTCAGCCAGTCATAGGCGCGGGTCAGCAGAAAACGCAGGCAGCCCGCCTGTGCCAGCGCGGGCAGGGCAGCGCGTTCGGCTTCACTGGGGACGCGGACCGAACGATAGCCCGCCAGTAGTGCATCGCCGACCGAACGGTCGAAGCTGCGGCCATCGGGCGCGAAGCTCCATGCCGCATGGGTGACTGCGATGTCATAGGCCATCGGGCCGGTGCAGGCGAAATAGAAGTCGATCATGCCCGATACGTCATTGCCGACCAGCAGCACGTTATCGGGAAACAGATCGGCATGGATGGTCGAAACGGGAAGCGTATCGGGCCAGCGGGCGATGGCGGCATCGACCAGTTCGGGCACTTGCTCCAGCGCGGGATCGATCTCTCCCCACCGGCCCGCGCAATCGCGGACAAAGCCGCGCCACGCGTTGGGCCCCATGCCATCGGCACGGGTCTGCGCGAAATTGTGCCCCGCCAGATGCACCTGCGCCAGTGCCGCGCCCACCGCATGGGCCTGTGCCGGGCTGGGATCGTCGGCGCTGACGCCAGGCAGGAATTCGATCAGCGCCAGCATTTTTTCGCCCTGCGGGGTGTCGATCGTGCGCCATGCCGCGCCACTGGTGTCGTGGATCGTGCGCGGCACGGGGCAGTCCGCCGATGCGAGATGATCCATCAGGTTCAGGAAAAAGGGCAGGTCGCGCGTGTCGGTGCGTTCTTCGTAAACGGTCAGGATGAATCGCCCCGCATCGGGCGTGCCGCGCGTTTCCACCAGCCAGTTGCTGTTCGACACGCCCTCGGCAATGCCTTTGGCGGATACCAGCTCGCCCACGCCGAATTCTGCGACCAGCGCGGCCATGTCCTCGCTGTTGATGCGGGTATAGACTGCCATGAACGCGTCAGTCGGTCAGCTGGCGGGGCAGCTTGAAGATCATGTTTTCCTCCGCCGTGGTCACCACCTGCTCTTCCACATTGCGGAATTGCGACAGGCGCCCGATCACTTCGCGCACCAGCACTTCGGGCGCACTGGCACCTGCGGTCAGGCCGATGGCGCCGACACCGTGGAGCCATCCTTCCTCGATATCCTCGCCCCGCTGGATCAGGCGGGCAGTGGTGCCAAGGCGTTCGGCAACCTCTACCAGTCGGAGCGAGTTGGACGAATTGGCACCGCCGATGACCAGAACCAGATCGACCTGCGGGGCCAGTACCTTGACCGCCGACTGGCGGTTCGACGTGGCATAGCAGATATCTTCGGCCTTCGGCCCGACGATCTGGGGGAAACGCGCCTTCAGCGCCTCCAGAATGGCGTGCGTATCGTCCACCGACAAAGTGGTCTGCGTCAGAAAGGCAAGCTCTGCACCGGGGGCGAATTCCAGCTTTGCCACATCCTCGACCGTTTCCACCAAGGTCATGTCGCCTTCGGGAACCTGTCCGAATGTGCCGATCACCTCGGGATGGCCCGCATGGCCGACGAAGACGATATGGCGGCCCGCCTCGACCTGCCGCTCGGCCTGCCGGTGCACCTTGCTGACCAGCGGGCAGGTCGCGTCGAGGTAGTCGAGGCCGCGCTGTTCGGCATGGGCGGGGACCGATTTCGGCACGCCATGGGCGGAAAACACCACGGGCACGCCGTCGGGAACCTCGTCCAGCTCTTCGACGAAGATCGCACCCTTGGCCTTCAGGCTGTCGACGACATAGCGGTTATGCACGATCTCGTGCCGGACATAGACGGGCGCGCCATATTTCTCGAGGCTGCGCTCCACAATCTCGATCGCGCGGTCCACGCCTGCGCAAAAGCCGCGCGGCGCGGCCAGCAGCACCAGCAGGGGAGGGCGCGCATCGGTATCGGGTGCGTCGGCGTTCACGGCATGGGCCGTGTCGATATGCGGGGTGTCCATGACACAGGCCTTTAGCGCCCCGATGGGCCGCGCGTAAAGCCGCGGTAAAGGTTGCCATCGCCAGAGAGTTCGGGGTCTAACCTGCGCGCGGCGTTGCCCTTGGGCATGGCTGCGGCTAGGGCAGGCAGGATTATTGCAAGGGCGGCCCGCCATGGCCGCCCGAATTCAAGGCAAAAGGTTTCGCCGCCGATGAACATTGTGTCCCGCCGTTCTGCCCGTTTCGCCTTGCTGGTCGGGGGTGCCGCCGCGCTGTCCGCCTGTTCGGGCGAGGGCGATCTGGTCATTCAGGAAGGCGTGGGCGTGACCGCCGTGCGTTCGCGCTGTCCGGCAGTGGGCATCCCCGCCTATACTGGCGACATCACGACATTCGCGCAGGCGAACGATACATCGCTGGCGTCAATGGATGTCGCCGCGACGATGACCAATCTGCGCGCGACCTGCGACGATTCGGGCGCGAAAATCTATTCCGAAGCCAGCTTCGACGTGCTGGCCACCCGCCGCGACACCAGCACCGCGCGCAGCTTGGAGCTGCCGTTTTTCGTGACCGTGCTGCAGGGCGGCAATACGGTGCAGTCGAAGCGCGTCGGGACGGTGACGGTGAATTTCGCCGCCGGACAGGACCGTGCGCAAGTGACCGGCAAGGGCGGTGCGTTCATCGACGCCGCCGCCGCGACCCTGCCTGAGGATATCCGCGAACGCATCACCCGCAAGCGCCGTCCGGGCGACCCCGATGCGGCGCTGGACCCGCTGGCCGACCCTGAGGTGAAGGCCGCCGTTGCCCGTTCGACATTCGAAGTGCTGGTCGGCTTCCAGCTGACCGAGGCGCAGCTGGCGTATAACGCGACGCGTTGATTTTTGCCGGACCTACGTTGGCTTGACGCTTTACGATAGCCAGGCGTCCGGCAGGCGGCACCAGCCCACTCCCCCACCCGACCACCCAACGATCCTACCCTATGGGTGGTCGGGTGGGGGAGTGGGCTGGTGCCGGACGCAGGCGTTGCGTAGCAATGCCGGATAGTCGCCAAAAGACTCTCCTTCCCACTCGTTCGATTCCCCGCTAGTCGCGCGGCCATGAGCACGCAGACGACTGACAAGACCCTCACCATCCACGCCGCCATTTCCGCCGCGGTGGACAAGGCCCTCGATGCATTGGAGGCGGCGGGCAGCCTGCCGGCCGGTCTCGATCGCGGCAATGTGACGGTAGAGCCGCCGCGCGATCCCGCGCATGGCGATCTGGCGACCAATGCCGCCATGGTGCTGGCCAAACCTGCCAGGACCAATCCGCGCGGCCTGGCCGAGGGGCTGGCCGCCGAATTGTCGAAGGAAGCCAATATCGCCGCCGCCGAAATCGCGGGGCCGGGCTTTATCAACCTGCGGATCGCGCCCAGCGCATGGGAAGCCGAGCTGGATGCGATTGCCGCGCTGGGCGATGCCTATGGCCGCAGCGCGATGGGGGCGGGGCAGACGGTGAATGTCGAATATGTTTCGGCCAATCCCACCGGACCGATGCATATGGGCCATTGCCGCGGCGCGGTGGTCGGCGATTCGCTGTCCGACCTGCTGGAATTCGCCGGTTTTGCCGTGATCCGCGAATATTACGTCAATGATGCCGGATCGCAGGTGCAGACATTGGGCCGGTCGGCGCATCTGCGTTACCGCGAAGCGCTGGGTGAAGACATCGGCGAGATTCCCGAAGGGTTCTATCCGGGCGACTATCTGAAGCCCATCGGTGCAAAGCTGGCCGAGGAATTCGGCGCGCAATACAAGGACGCGCCCGAAAGCGAATGGCTCGACCTGTTCCGCACCCGTGCGGTCGATGCGATGATGGACATGATCCGTGCCGATCTTGCCATGTTGGGCATCCATCACGACCTGTTTTCGTCGGAAGCGAAATTGCAGGCGGAGGGCAAGCCGGAGGCTGCCGAAGCGTTCCTGCGCGAAAAGGGCCTCGTTTATGACGGCCTGCTCGAAGCGCCCAAGGGCAAGACGCCCGAAGACTGGGAGCCGGTGGAACTGCCGCTGTTCCGTTCGACCCAATTTGGCGACGATCAGGATCGGCCGATCAAAAAGTCCGACGGCACATGGACCTATTTCGGGGCCGACATGGCCTATCACTTCCAAAAGGCGCAGGGCGCGGATGCGCTGATCGACATCTGGGGCGCGGACCATGCGGGCACGGTCAAGCGGATCAAGGCCGCCGTCGCGGCACTGACCGGGGCTGAATACGGGGAGCCGAAGCCTTTCGACGTAAAGCTGGTGCAGATGGTGCAACTGCTGCGCGATGGCGAGCCGGTGAAGATGTCCAAGCGTTCGGGCAATTTCATCACCATTGCCGACATGGTCGAGGAAGTGGGCAAGGGCGTGGTGCGTTTCACCATGCTGACCCGCAAGCCCGAAGCGCAAATGGACTTCGACTTTGCCAAGGTGGTCGAAGCGTCGAAGGATAATCCTGTATTCTATGTCCAGTATGCCCATGCCCGCATCGCATCGGTGCTGCGCAAGGCGGCAGAAGCGGGGCTGGCCGACAAGGCGGAAGCGGCGCGTATCCAGAGTTGGGGCAATGAGGGCATCCTGCACACCGACGAACAGGTGCTGATGAAACAGGCCGCGCAATTCCCGCGCGTGGTCGAACAGGCGGCCCGCGCGCGCGAACCGCATCGCATCGCGTTTTTCCTGATGGATCTGGCGGCTGCGTTCCATGCGCTGTGGAATCAGGGCAATGACGATCCGGCTCGTCGCTTTATCGTGGAAGACGATATGGTAAACACGGGCGTGCGCCTGTATCTTGCGGCGCAAATCGGGCAGGTTATCCGCAACGGCCTCTCGATTCTGGGGGTTGAGGCAGCGGAGCGGCTTTAAGAGATGATACCACAGGTCAGCCATGGCGGTGACGGCGAGGCGCAGCTTGCGCTCGACGAGACCGACCTGCGGCTGCCCTGGCTGGAACCGGCGGACGAGGATGGCGACGAAGGGCTGGACTGGCCCCGCATCGGCAAGTTCGCGGGCGGCGTGGCCGGTTTCGTCCTGCTGTCGGTACTGGCGATCTGGTTGCTGCGCGACTGGCAACTGGCCCCGCCCGAAGGCGACGGTTCGGTGATTGCCGCCCCCGACACTCCGTATAAGGTGCGGCCCGAAAATCCGGGCGGCAAGACTTTCGCCGGCACCGGCGACACCAGTTACAAGGTGGGCGAGGGGATCGAGCGCGAGGCGCGGATCGCCCAGAAAAAGCCCGATCCTGTGCCCGTCGCGTCGCCAGCGGCCAAGACGGCCGAAGCAGCGCCAAAGCCGGCGACTGCGCCCGCGCCGCAAATATCGGGCGTGGGGGTGCAGGTCGGCGCCTATTCGACCGAGGCGGCGGCGCAAAAAGGGTGGCAGACGCTGACCCAGCGTTACCAGCGGCTGGGCGATTTCAACCGGCGAATCGTCGAGGGGCGGGCCGATATCGGCACCGTGTTCCGGCTGCAGGCGGTGACGGGCGATGCGTCGTCCGCCAATGCCCTGTGTTCCGAGCTGAAGGCCAATGGCATCGAGTGTCAGGTAAAGCGCTGATTTGGGGATAAGGGGCGCGGCCCCGCCCCCGAAACTTGCGCATTTGCGCGATTTCCGCGAATCTGGCGCCCTTATGACGCCTGCGATTTTCGGCCTTTCCGGCACCGTGCTGACCGGCGACGAGCGCGCCTTTTTCCGCGATGCCGATCCGGCGGGTTATATATTGTTCGCCCGCAATTGCGACAATGCGGCGCAGATGCGCGCGCTGACCGATGAATTGCGCGCCATCGCGGGACGGGCCAACCTGCTTATCACCGTGGATCAGGAAGGCGGGCGCGTCGCGCGGATGAAGCCGCCGATATGGCCGAAATACCCGCCGCAGGGCGTGTTCGACCGGCTCTACGATATCGCGCCGATCTCTGCGATAGAGGCGGCGCAGGTGAATGCCGAGGCGATCGGCCTCGATCTGGCCGAGGCAGGGCTCAATTGCGATGCGTTGCCCTTGCTGGATGTGCGCTGCGCGGGCGCCCATGACGTGATCGGGGACCGCGCGCTCGGCCATGATCCGATGCGCGTCGCTGCGCTGGGCCGCGCCGTGCTGGAAGGGCTGGACGCGGCAGGGGTCGCGGGCATCGTCAAGCATATCCCCGGCCATGGCCGCGCCTGTGCCGACAGTCACAAGGAAATGCCCGTCGTTACCGCAACCGAGGCAGAACTGGAGCAGGATATCGCGCCGTTCCATGCCTTGCGCGATGCGGCCATGGGGATGAGCGCGCATGTCAAATATACCGCGTGGGATGCCGAAAATCCGGCGACGCAATCGGCCAGAATAATCGGCGATATCATCCGCGGGCGGATCGGTTTCGACGGACTGTTGATGAGCGACGATATCGACATGGAGGCATTGTCGGGCTCCATCGCGGACCGTTCGGTCAGGGCTTTGCAGGCCGGATGCGATCTGGTGCTGAATTGCTGGGCGAAAATGCCCGATATGATCGCCACGGTCGAGGCTTGCGGCGAAATCGCGCCCGATGCGCGTCGCCGTCTCGATGCGGCGATGGCCGGCAAGGATGTCGGCCCGTTCGGCGGCGCGGAACGGCGCGCCGAATGCATCGCCAAGCGGGATGCGCTGTTAATGGCGGCGGGCGTCGAGGCATGATCGACGACGGCTCCGAACCCGGCCTGTTGTGGGGCGAAGGGGCCGACGGCTGGGTAGAGGATGCTGCGACCACCAGCGAAGAGGGCGAGCGGCTTTACGTCGAACTCGGCGGCTGGGAAGGGCCGCTCGACCTGCTGCTCGATCTGGCGCGGAGGCAAAAGGTCGATTTGCGGCGGATCTCGATCCTTGAGCTGACCGACCAATATCTCGCCTTTATCGACCGCGCGGGTGAAATGCGGCTGGAACTGGCAGCCGATTACCTCGTGATGGCGGCATGGCTTGCCTATCTGAAATCCGCGCTGCTGCTCCCCAAGGAAGAGCAGGAAGACCCCAGTCCCGAGGAACTGGCCCTGCGCCTGCAATTGCGGCTGGAGCGGCTGGCGGCGATGCGCGATGTGGCGGCGCGGCTGATGGCGCGCGACCGGTTGGGGCGCGACACCTTTGCCCGCGGCGCGCCGGAAGGATTGCGGGTGCTGAAAAAACGGGCGTGGCATTGCGAATGGTTCGATCTGGTGCAGGCCTATGGGCAGGTAAAGGCCCGCACCGCGCCCGTCGTACACATGGTCCGCGATCGTGCGGTGATGACGCTGGAAAGCGCGCTGTCGCGCGTGTCCTCGATGCTGGGCGTATCGCTGGACTGGATGGAACTGCGCCAGTTCCTGCCGCCCCATGCCGATCCGCGCCTGCGCAAATCGGCGCTGGCCAGCAGCTTTGTCGCGGCGCTGGAACTGGCGAAGCAGGGCAGGGCCGAAATCGCGCAGGACGAAGTGTTCGGTCCGTTGCGGCTGCGCGCCCTGGCGGGGCGCGGCGGGGCTGACAGCGAATGAGCGGGGATGCGCCCGACCGGAATCCCGATGATCTGGTCCGCGCGGTAGAGGCCGTGCTGTTCGCCGCACAAGAGCCAATGACGGCGGTGGAGATCGGCGATCATCTCGGCGGCGCCGATGTGCGCGAGGCTTTGGCCGAGCTTGCCGGCCATTACGACGGGCGCGGAGTGGAACTGGTCAAGCGCGGACCCCGCTGGCACTTGCAGACCGCGCCTGACCTTGCCCATTTGTTGAGGCGCGAGCGGGAGGACGTGAAGCGTCTGTCGCGCGCGGCGACCGAATGCCTTGCGATCATCGCCTATCACGAACCTGTCAGCCGTGCCGAGATCGAATCGATCCGCGGCGTGCAGACGGCCAAGGGCACGCTGGACGTTTTGATGGAAGCGGGCTGGGTCCGCGCCGCCGGTCGGCGCGAAGTGCCGGGGCGGCCCGTGATCTATGCCACCACGCCCGATTTCCTCACCCATTTCGGCCTTGCCACCCGCCGCGACCTGCCCGGCCTTGCCGAATTGCGGGCCGCGGGCCTGCTGGAACCGGTCGAGGAAGCGCTGGAGCGCGAGATGACCGAGCGTTCGGGGGAAGAACCTCGAGAGAATCCGCCTGAAGGACATGATGCACACGCCTTACTGGATAAAGGCGATGAATCGGCCTAAACAGGTTTGGTAACCCCCGTGTTTGTGAGAATTTCAAATGAATGTTGGACCCTGGCAATTGCTGATCGTCGCCATCGTGATCCTCGTGCTGTTCGGGCGCGGGCGCATCTCGGAAATGATGGGTGACTTTGGCAAGGGCATCAAAAGTTTCAAGCAGGGCATGAACGAGGAAGCGCGCGCCCCCGACCGGATCGACCACCAGTCGCCCGCGCCGACAGCCAGCGAGAAAAAGGCAGAACCCGTCGAGACGCCGGCCGCGACCGGCGATTCCGAAAAGAGCAGCTGAACCGCCATTGCGGCGCTGCGTTAGGACGCTTTCTTCATGTTCGACATCGGCGCGATCGAGTTGCTGATCATCGTGATTGTCGCGGTGGTCGTCATCGGTCCGAAAGATATGCCCATGGCCATGCGCTCGGCGGGCCGGTGGATCGGGAAGATCCGCAAGGTTTCCGCTCATTTCCGTTCCGGTATCGACGCCATGGTGCGCGAGGCCGAGCTGGAGGATATGCAGGCCGAATGGAACAAGCGCAACGCCGAGATCATGGCCAAGCACCCCGAGGCGGTGCGCCCCGCGCATGACGGAGAAGCACCCGCTCTGCCCGAACCGGAGGTAGAGGGAGCGGAGCAAGCGCCCGCCGATCCGCAGATGGAACCGGTGGCGGAACCTGCTGCGCCGGTCGATGGAACCATCTCCGGCGCAGAGGCCGCCAAGCCCGCCAACAACGGGGCTGACCGGTGAAGCCCGTGTTTCGCATTTCCGATCTGGACGAAACCGAATCGCCGCTGCTCGATCATCTGATCGAATTGCGCAACCGGCTGCTGCGCTGTCTTTTGACGCTGGTGGTGGCTTTTGCGATTTGCCTGCCCTTTGCCGACGATATTTTCGCCATCCTCGTCCGCCCGCTGACGCAGGCGTTTCCCGACGGGCAGGGCCGGCTGATCTATACCAAGCTTTACGAAGCGTTTTTCGTCGAGCTGAAAGTGGCGGTCTTCGCGGCCTTTTTCCTGTCGTTTCCGATCATCGCCAACCAGCTGTGGCAATTCGTCGCACCGGGGCTTTATGCGAAAGAGAAAAAGGCGTTCCTGCCCTTTCTGTTCGCCACGCCGATCCTGTTTTCCGCCGGAGCCGCGCTCGCCTATTTCGTGGTCATGCCCAATGCCTTCCGCTGGTTTATCGGCTTTCAGGGCGATGCGGGCGGCCTGCAGATAGAGGCTTTGCCAGGCACGGGCGATTATCTGGCGCTGGTGATGCAGTTCATTCTGGCCTTCGGGATCAGCTTTTTGCTGCCCGTGCTGCTGATGCTGCTCAATCGTGCGGGTATCGTCAGCCGTGCTTCGCTGGCCAAGGCGCGGCGCTATGTGATTGTCGGCATTGTGGCGCTGGCCGCGATCATCACTCCGCCCGATCCAGGGTCGCAGCTGGTGCTGGCACTGCCGCTCTATCTGCTGTTCGAAGGGTCGCTGTTCCTGATGCGAATCACCGAACGCCGTCAGGCGCGCGAGGCGGCCAAGGCAGCGGATGCGCCGAAAGGCGAGAGCGCCGAGGCCTGATCGCAGGCCGGTCTGTTCAGGCCTTCAAGCTAACCGGCGATCCGCCAGTTTTTTCCCGATTTGCCAAGCGTGCCCGAACAATTGAAACGCACAAACGAAAAGGGCGGAGCCGAAGCCCCGCCCTTTTGTATCTTGCCTCTGACGAGAGATCAGAGGCTGATCGGATCGTCATCATCGCCATCGACGGCGATGTAGATGCCGACCCCGACGAGAACGGCAGCCAGCACGGCCAGGATCGGCGAGCCGCCCATTTCGCTGGCTTCTTCAGCCGGAGCAGCAGCGCGCTGTTCACCTTGCGCAGCCGAAGCAGCGATCGGTGCCGATACGAGAGCCAGCGCAGTTGCGGCAGTGGCCATCTTACGGAGGATCATAAGTTTATCTCCTTGTTCGCTCAATTCATTTCGAATCCGAGCGGGCGTAAACCTGCCCCGGACCGAATCTTCAATCACGATTCGTAGCTATGTCCCCCAAGCGACGAATTCATGACACCCTCCAGCACGGCAAACCAAACGCTAATGCGCTGACATGGCGAACCTTCCGGATTTCGAGCCCGAAAATACGTTTAAAGCCCTCTGTGTCAACGCCATTAATCGGTTCAAACGCATGTGAAGCATCATTTTTTTGCTCTGCAGCACACGATTGCCGCATTTGCGCAACAACCTTTGATAGTGTTTCCGTCAGTCCCGGCGATAGGCCCGGCGGCCGGCGATCCATGTTTCCTCGACCGCGATGGTGCGTAATTCACCCTCTGCCGCCAGCAGCGGATCGGCGCTGATAAACAGGAAATCGGCCCATTCGCCGGGGGCCAGAGAACCGAAGCGGCCGTCGGCCTTGCCAGCCCATGCCGCGCCCGATGTGAAACCCGCCAATGCCTGTTCGCGGCTGATCCGTTCCTGCGGCATCCATCCGCCGAACGGTTGGCTATCTGCGTCCTGCCGCGTAACCGCAGCGGCGATTCCGGCCCAGACATCAACCGGCTCGACCGGCGAATCGGAGCCGAATGCCACGGCGCCGCCGCTGTCGATCAGCGTTCGCCACGCATAGGCACCTTGCAGCCTGTCTGGCCCCAGCCGCGCCTCCGCCATCTGGCGGTCCGATGTCTGGTGCACCGGCTGTACCGATGCCACTGCGCCCAGCTGCGCGAATCGGGGCAGGTCAATCGGATCGACGATCTGCGCATGTTCGACCCGCCAGCGCCGGTCGCCGGTATAGGTTTCGTTGAGTTCGAGGATCGAATCGAGCACTTCGCGATTCGCCGCATCGCCGATGGCATGCACGGCGGGCTGGAAACCGGCCATGGCAGCGCGGCTCATCATATTGCGCAATTGGGTGCCGTTTTTCAGCGGCAGCCCGCGTTCGCCCGGCGCATCGGCATAATCGGCCAGCAGCCATGCGCCGCGCGATCCCAATGCGCCGTCGAGGTAAAGCTTCACCCCGCCCAGAAAGAGCCGGTCGCCATAGAGCCACGGCGTCGGTTCGGCGCCCGCGATCGTCACCATCTGCTCAATCCCGCCGGCATAGCCCATCACGCGGATGCGCAGCCGCCCCGCATCGCCCGACCGGCGCAAGGCCTGCCAGTCGTCGATCGTGGTTCCCATGTCCGCCACAGCGGTAATCCCGTGGGCGAGCAGCAATTGCTGTGCCTTGTCCAGCGCAATGTCGCGCTCTTCGGGGCGCGGTTCGGGGACGAGTGCGGCGATCGCGCCCATTGCATTATCGACGAACACGCCCGATGGTGCCTTGGCGGCATCGCGGATGATCCGCCCGCCTTCGGGATCGACAGTCTTTGCGGTGACCCCTGCCGCTGCCATGGCCGCGCTGTTCGCCCAGCCCGCATGGCCGTCGGCGCGCATCAGCCAGACGGGCCGGTCGCTGACGGCCGCGTCCAGATCGCTGGCCGTGGGAAAGCGGCCAAGTCCCCATTTCTCCTGATTCCAGCCGCGCCCGATGATCCAGCCGCGATTGGGATAGCGGGCGGCATAATCTGCGATTTTCTCCTGCGCCTCGGCCAAAGATGCGGTGTCTGACAGGTCGAGAATCATCGCCGCCAGCCCCGTATCGGTCAGGTGCAGGTGCGAATCGATAAAAGACGGAATCAGGACCCGCCCGTCGCCGTCGAGCTTGTAATCGACTTCCTTGGGCAGCTTGTCGCGCCGTTGATAAAGCTTCGCGACCCTGCCGTCGTCGTCGATCAGCATGGCGGTAAAGCGTTCGACCGTGCCGTCACGCTCGACACGGATGCCGTCCACATTCTCGATCAGAGTATCGGCCAGCGCGGCGGCGGGCAGGGTGGCGGTAATAAGGGCGGTGACGGTTGCGAACAGGCGTTTCGCGGACATAGCGGGTGCAGTCATGGCGACGGGGTCTAAACCGCATTTGCAAGTCGCGCCATATCCGATAGGGGCTTTGCCCTATGTCCGATCTTCAGACCGATACCGCCAACACGGCGCAAGCCGCACTGCCGTTCAATGCCGACGATGTCCGGGCCGCCGCCCGCCGCATTGCCGGACAGGTCGTGCGCACGCCCATGCTGAAATCGCTGACCCTGTCGCAGATTTCGGGCGCGGAAATCTGGCTGAAGTTCGAAAACCAGCAATTCACCGCTGCCTATAAGGAACGCGGCGCGCTGAACGCGCTGTTGCAACTGACGCAGGAGCAGCGCGAACGCGGGGTGATCGCGGCCAGCGCGGGGAACCATTCGCAGGGTCTGTCCTATCACGGCACCCGCCTTGGCGTGCCCGTCACCATTGTGATGCCGCGCACCACGCCGACGGTAAAGATCATGCAGACCGAAAGCGTCGGTGGCAAAGTCGTGCTGGAAGGCGAGACTTTCGACGATGCATCGGCTCACGCCCGCAAGCTTGAGAAAGAGCTGGGGCTGACCTTCGTGCATCCGTTCGACGATCCTTTCGTCGCGGCGGGGCAAGGTACGGTCGGGCTCGAGATGCTGGAGGATCAGCCCGACCTCGACACGCTGGTTGTGCCGATCGGCGGCGGCGGCCTGATTTCGGGCATCGCGACCATCGCGCGCGACATGAACCCCGATATCGAGATCGTGGGCGTGCAATCGGCGCTTTACCCTTCGATGTTCGCGCGGATCAGGGGCGAGGAGCACCAGTGCGGCGGCGATACTCTGGCCGAGGGGATCGCGGTCAAGGCACCGGGCGAACTGACCGCGAAGGTCGTGGCGAAGCTGGTCGACGATATATTGCTGGTCGACGAAGGCGCGCTGGAAAACGCCGTCTCTCTATTGTTGCAGATCGAAAAGACCGTGGTCGAAGGCGCGGGCGCGGCGGGGTTGGCCGCGGTGCTGACGAATCGCGAGAAATTCGCGGGCAAGAAAATCGGCCTGGTGCTGTGCGGCGGCAATATCGATACGCGGCTGCTGGCCAATGTGCTGCTGCGCGATCTGGCGCGGTCGGGCCGTCTGGCGCGTCTGCGCATCACATTGCAGGACCGGCCAGGCGCCTTGTTCCGCGTCATGCATGCGTTCGATGCGCATAATGTGAACATTATCGAGATCTATCACCAGCGCATCTTTACCACATTGCCTGCCAAGGGGCTGATCACCGATATCGAATGCGAAGCGCGCGACGGGGCGCAGATTGACGGTCTGATTGCGGATCTGCGGTCCAAAGGCTATCAGGTCAGCACGGTC
Source organism: Croceicoccus sp. Ery15 (assembly GCF_020985305.1). NCBI lineage: Bacteria > Pseudomonadati > Pseudomonadota > Alphaproteobacteria > Sphingomonadales > Erythrobacteraceae > Croceicoccus > Croceicoccus sp. Ery15. Next base: position 1,909,388 of record NZ_CP087588.1, on the reverse strand, counting down.
GAACTGGCCTGAAATGCCACCCCAAAGGGGCAGCGGTAGCGCTAAAAACGAACAAAATGGCCATTTTTGCTCGAATCGTAGTTAACGGCCTTTAATATTTGAACGATCGCGGGCATATAGGTCCTACGCGCGGCATGGCTGGCTTTTCCTGGTCGCCGCCTGCCGCGCGGTGCCCATCATGGCTTTCACCGGCCGGGCAGTCCGGAACATCGGTCGACCACCGGATCGACGGTTGAGAGGTACAGGCCCAAGTTCGTGTCCGCACCCGTGAGGTTCCCCCGCTTCTATGTGACTGCCCCGGCTCCGTGCCCATATTTGCCGGGTCGTCAGGAGCGGAAGGTATTCACGGAACTTGCCGGACCCGATTCCGACGCCCTCAACGATGCGCTTGGCCGCATCGGGTTCCGCCGCAGCCAGACCGTTGCCTATCGGCCCAGTTGCGCGGGATGTAACGCCTGCGTTTCGGTGCGCGTGGTGGCAGAGGAATTCGTGCCGTCGCGCACGCAGACCCGCACCATGCAGAAGAATGCCGATCTGGTCGCCACCGCCTGCCGCCCGTGGTCGACGGTGGAGCAATATGATCTGCTGCAACACTATCTGAAGGCACGCCATCCCGGTGGCGGCATGTCCGCGATGGATTCGATGGATTACGCAGACATGATCGAGCAGACGCCGGTCACCTCTTATGTCGTCGAATATCGCGAACCGGATGTGGACGGACGCCCGGGGCGTCTGGTGGGCGCGTGCCTGACCGACCGGCAGAACGACGGTCTTTCAATGATCTATTCGTTCTATGACCCGCATCATCCCGACCGATCCGGACTTGGCAATTACATCATACTCGACCACATTGACCGCGCTGCGAAGGCCGGTCTGCCCTATGTTTATCTGGGCTATTGGATCGAGGGGTCTTCGCGCATGCAGTACAAGATCCGTTACCGGCCACTGGAGCGGCTGGGTCGCGAAGGCTGGGAACGTTTTGATGCGGGCAGGCAGGATGCGCTTATTGCCGCAACGGTGTCGCAGCCGCGCACCGAAGGCGAAGACGCGCGCGTGGGTGGCAGCAAGGACAATATCCCCTGCGCCCAAGATCAGTACCGCATCCTCGAAGGCTGAAACCCGCCTGATCCCCCTATCGCAAACGGCGTGTCATGCGCTGGCCATGGTTCTGGCCGGTGGCATGCTGTTGGGCATGGCCGGACCTGCGCACGCGCAAAGCCGCGATGCCGATGCCGAGCTTGAGGCGCTAATCCCCGACAGCGCGCTGGACGATGCCGAAAGCTGGGCGATGGAGACCGACGCCGCCGCGACGCCGGTGCCGGCCGAGGACGACATCGATTCGCCCATGGAAGAGGACGGCTTCTCGCTCGCCTGGCCCGAGGACGATGATTTCAGGGTCGATCTGGAAGACATCGCGATCGATCCCGATCTTGCGCAACTCCTCAGCCGCGAGAATGGACGACCTGCCGCCGATCTGGCGCTACCCGGCATGGCGCAGCGCGGCGGGGAGGACGAGAGCGAAGAGGAAGAGGCGATCGAGACGCGCCTGTCCAAGCGCATTACCCTCAGCCATCCGGCGTCCTTTGCCGAATTCGGCCAGTTCGACGATTTCAAAACCCGCTTCGAAGGACTTTCGGATATCGAAAACCTGCGCGACGGGGACGATAATTTCGCGCAACTTGCCAATCGGGCCGAGGAAGATACCGCGCTGCTGTCCGACATGCTGGCGGCTTATGGCTTTTACGATGCCGATGTGCGGCAGCGCGTCGAAACACCGGCAGAAGGCGAGGGTTCGGGCGAGGGCGGCACGGTGGTTGCCGACGATGCGCGCTTTATCTTCACCATCGATCCGGGTGAGCGTTACACATATGGCGCGGTCGAGCTGCCGGGTCTGGAAGCGGCGGGCGACGACTATGCCGAGATACGCGCCGCGTTCGAGATCGCATCGGGCGATTTCATTCAGGAAGACCGGATCGTCTATGAAGGGATCGATCTCGAAGTCGCTCTGGGCGAGACCGGCTATCCCTTTGTCGAAATGGGCAAGCCCGATCTGCTGATCGACCATGCCCGCGACGAGGGCGATCTGACCCAGCCCGTTACCACGGGCGGCAAATATCGTTTCGGGCAAGTGCACAGCAGCGATCCGGCATTCCTGTCGGACAGGCACCTTCTTGAAATCTCGCAATTCGACACGGGCGATATCTACAAGGCGAGCGAGGTCGAGGATTTGCGCAAGGCGATGCTGGGCACCGGCCTCGTTTCGTCTCTGGCCGTCAAACCGCGCGAAGTGGTCGCGCCTGCCGATGGCGAACCGGGCGTCGTCGATGTCGATGTTGCATTCGAGCAGGCGCCCCTGCGCACCATTGCAGGGGCCATCGGCTATGACACGGGCCGCGGCATTCGGACCGAGGTGAACTGGGAGCATCGCAACCTCTTCCCGCCCGAAGGCATGCTGCAATTGCATGCGATCGCGGGCACGCAGGAACAGCTGGTCGGCGCGACTTTCCGCCGCAACAACTGGCACGGGCGCGACCGCGTGCTGACGCTGGACGTATTCGCCAACACCATCGACCGCGACGCTTACGAGGCGCGCACGATTTCGGGCGTGGCCAAGTTCGAACGCGTGTCGACGCTGCTGTACCAAAAGGTGCTGTCGTGGTCGGTCGGCCTCGAACTGGTCGCCACGCAAGAGCGCGAAGGCACGCTGGGCGGCAAGGCTATCGGCCCGCGCGAAACCTATTTCGTGGCCGCGCTTCCGGGCGAGGTGATTTACGACAAGAGCGACGATCTGCTCGATCCGACACGGGGCTGGCGCATATCGCTGTTCGCATCGCCCGAAATCTCGCACACGGGCGGTTCGCGGTCGACCTATCTGCGAAGCTGGCTGGAGGGTCGCTATTACCAGCCGGTCAACGAAAAGCTGGTCGTCGCGGGGCGCGCGAAATTCGGCACGATCACCGGCACCGATATCGAAAATATCGCTCCATCGCGCAGGCTGTTCGCGGGCGGCGGCGGTTCGGTGCGCGGCTATGGCTATCAGGAGATCGGACCGCAGGATAGTCTGGGCGATCCGACCGGCGGCCTTTCGCTCAGCGAGTTTTCGCTGGAGGCGCGCTATCGCACCGGCTTGCTTGGCGGCGCTATCTCGGTGGTGCCCTTTATCGATGCGGGCACGGTGGAAAACGACAGCACGCCGGGCCTGTCCGACATGCAATATGGTGCCGGGATCGGCGTTCGCTATCACACCAATTTCGGTCCGCTGCGCGTCGATCTGGCAACGCCGCTGAACCCGCGGCCGGGTGACAGCAATATCGCGGTCTATATCTCTTTGGGGCAGGCGTTCTGATGGCGGGCGAGACCGGCGATCTGCCGCCTGACGGCACGCCCGCACCGGCGCAGTCCGTGAAACAGGGACGCGACTGGGGCCGTTACTGGCGCACGCGGTTGCTGGCGGGGCTTATCGCTCTGCTCGGTGTGATCGGGCTGGGCGCGGTGTTGATCGACAGCCCTATCGGCCATCGCTTTATCGCCAACAGCCTTGCCAGCTATGCCCCCGCATCGGGCCTGCGGGTCAAGATCGGCCGGATCGAGGGTTCGATATTGGGCGAGGCGGAACTGACCGATGTCGTGCTGTCCGACCCCAAGGGCGAATTCCTGCGGGTGCCCGAGGTAGAGCTGGACTGGCGACCGTTGCACTGGTTCACGCGCGGGCTCGACGTGCGCAGGCTGGTCGCGCGGCGCGGGCATCTTATGCGCATGCCCGAACTGAACCCCGGCGATCCCGACGCGCCGATCCTGCCCGATTTCGACATACGGATCGACCGGCTGGCGATCGAGGATCTGCGCGTCGACAAGGCCATCGCGGGTATGGAACGCACCGTGGATTTCTGGGCCACGGCGGACATCACCGACGGGCGCGCCAGGATAGAAATGCTGGGCGATCTGGGCGGCGAGGACCGGCTGCTGGCGCGCCTGGATGCGGACCAGAGCGGCGATGTGATCGATCTTCTGGTCGATTATAACGCGCCCGCTGGCGGCTTGCTGGCAGGCATGGCAGGGGCGAGCGAGGACTTGCAGATCGCCATGGGCGGCAAGGGCAAGTGGACCGCTTGGAAAGGCTATGCCCGCGTGCGGCAGGGGAATGGCAATCTGGCCGCGATGACCCTGACCAAGCAGGGCGAGATTTACGGGCTGCTCGGCCAGATACGGTCCGACGGCTATTTGTCGGGCATAGCCGCCGAAGCCGTGGGCGAAGTGGTCAGCATCAATGCCCAAGGCACTTTCAAGGATAGCGTGATCGACGGGCGTTATGTGCTGGTAGGCGCAGGGGTCGAGGTGCTGGCGCGCGGCGGCGTGGACCTGAACGCCAACCGCCTTGCCCGGTTTGGCGTGCTGGCGCGGGTGACCGATCCGGCACTGGCGGGTCCCGACCTACGCGCCGATGGCTTGCAGGCACGGCTGGGTCTGGACGGCAATTTCCGCGAGGATCTGGCCATCGCCTATACGGTGGAGGCGGCGCGCATCGGCGCGGGCGATGCCCATGCCACGCGTGTCGTGGCGACGGGCAATGGCAATTGGAACGGGTCGCGACTGCAACTGCCGCTTGCCGCCACGGCGGACAGCATCGCCACGGGCAGTGCCATGGTCGATCCGCGGCTGCGCGGTGCAAAGCTGGACGCGACCATTACCTATAGCGGGGACCGGCTGGTCGCCCCCGATATCGTGTTCGATTCCTCGGGCCTTGGTGCGCGGCTGGCGCTCGACGGCGATGTGGCGCAGGGGCGATATCGCCTGACGGGACCGGTGATCGCCAATGGCGTCGTGCTGGAGGGGCTGGGCAGCGCCAATGCGCGGGCGCAGATCGACGCGGTGCTGGGCGGGAATGCAGGCTGGACGCTGGCGGCGAAAGTCGACGGGCGGATGAGCCGCGTGACCAATGCCACGCTGGAGAACTATGTCGGCGCGCCGGTCGCGTTCAATGCCGATGTGTCGATGGCAGCCAATGCCCCGATACTGATCCGCAGCGCACGGCTGGACGCGCCCAGGCTCGACCTCTCTTTATCGGGCGAGCGCGCGGTGGACGGCACGGTGCGGCTGGCAGGTGAAGGGCGGCATGCGGATTTCGGACCCTTTACCGTCGATGGCACGATGGATGGCGAGGGACCGCACGCCGAACTGGTCTTTGCCGAGCCATTGCCCGCGGCCGGAGTTAAAGATGTCCGCATCGCGCTGGCACCCGACGAGGACGGCTTTCTGATCGACGCCGAGGGGCAGTCGATGTTGGGGCCGTTCACGGGCAATATCGGCATCGTCTCTGCCGCTGACGAGCCGGTGCGCATCGCAGTCAACCGCCTCACCTTGAGCGATACGACCATGTCGGGCGATCTGACGGTCGAGGAAGGCGGCGTCGCGGGCAATCTTGTGCTGACGGGTGGCGGGGTGGAGGGCTCTGTCGCGTTGGCCCCGCAATCGGAAGGGCAGGGGATCGACGCCGATATCATCCTGCGCGACGCCAGTTTTCAGGGTCAACCGCCGATCACCGTGCGACTGGCGCATATCAAGGCCAATGGCGTGCTGGGCGATGCGACCACACTGGACGCGGCGATCAATGCACAGGGTATCGGGCGCGGCGATTTGTTCCTGGGCCGTTTCGCGGCAGAAGGCAGGCTGGAAGACGGCGAAGGCACATTCAATGCCATGGTCGCGGGCCGGCGCGGCAGCCGCTTTTTCCTCCGCATGGCGGGCGAAGTGTCAAACGATCGGGTCGAGGTGGCAGCGCGCGGACGCTATGCCGGACGGCGCATTTCCATGCCCCGCGCGCTGGTCGTGCTGCGCGATGAAAGCGGCTGGAACCTGCAGCGCAGCCAGATCGATTTCGCGGGCGGGACCATACAGGCCGAAGGGCGCTTTGGCGAAGAGACCGCGGCAAGCGTGCGCGTGGTCGACATGCCGCTGGATGTCGCGAACCTGTTCGTCGATGATCTGGACATCGGCGGTAAGGCATCGGGCGTGGTCGATTACCGGCGGACGGCAGGCGCTGCGCCCACGGTGCGTGCGCGGCTGTTGTTCGACGATCTGACGCGTTCGGGTCTGGTGTTGACTTCGCGCCCCGTCGATCTGGCCATGGTGGCCGAGCTGACGGCGGACGATTTCGAAACGCGCACCATTATCCGCGAGGATGCGACCCGCCATGGCCGTCTGCAGATGCGCCTGTCGAACCTGCCTGCCGACGGGACGCTGATCGAACGGCTGCGCGCCGGAACATTGTTCGCGCAATTGCGCTATGGCGGGCCTGCCGATGCGCTGTGGCGGCTGGCGGCGGTGGAACTGTTCGATGTGACCGGCGATGTGCGGATCGCGGGCGATATTCGCGGCAGTTTCGACCAGCCCCGGATACGCGGCACCCTGCGCGGGGAAGGGCTGCGCCTGCAAAGCACGCTGACGGGCACTGATGTCACAGATATCGCGATCCTTGGCACTTTCGACGGTTCGGTGCTGCGCCTGCCGCGTTTCAGCGGCGTATCAGGCAATGGCACGGTTTCGGGCAGCGGATCGGTCGACCTGTCGCGCCTGTTTACCGATGGCGTCAGCATGGACCTGCGGCTTGCGGCCAAAAATGCGCGCCTGTTGAACCGCGACGACATGGCCGCCGTGGTCAGCGGGCCGATCCGCGTGGTGGCAACCGATAATGTCGGCACGGTGGCGGGACGGCTTGAGATGATTTCGGGCCGCTGGAAGCTGGGCAATACGACGGCGGTCGAAAACCTGCCCAGCATTCCGCGCCGCGAGATCAACCTGCCGGCCGACCGCCAGACCCGCAAGGCGTCGAGCGCGCCGTGGAGATATCTGATCGATGTGCAGGCCAATAATCGCTTTACCGTCACCGGCATGGGGCTGGACAGCGAATGGGGCGTCGATGTGCGGCTGCGCGGCAATACCGATGCGCCGGTGATTTTCGGACAAGCCGATCTTGTGCGCGGCGGTTACCAGTTCGCGGGCAAGAGGTTCGACCTGACGCGCGGACGGATCAGCTTCTCGGGCGAGAATCCGCCCGATCCGCGCCTTGATGTAGAGGCAGAGGCCGATATCAACGACATCAATGCCACCATCCTGATTCAGGGCACGGCCTATGCACCCGAAATCAGCTTTTCCTCTGTGCCCGCCCTGCCGGAAGAGGAAGTTTTGTCGCGCCTGTTGTTCGGGGATTCGGTCGCCAATATTTCGGCACCCGAAGCACTGCAACTGGGCGCCGCGCTGGCCGCGTTCCAAAGCGGAGGCGGGGGCATGGACCCGATCAACGAATTGCGCAGCGCCATCGGGGTTGACCGGCTGCGCGTGATCGGCGCGGACGAGGCATTGGGCCGCGGCACCAGCGTCGCGGTGGGCGAATATATCGGACGCGATTTCTATGTTGAGCTGGTGACCGACGGCAAGGGGTACAGCGCGACCGAGCTGGAATTCCGCGTGACAAGCTGGCTGTCGCTGTTGGGAACGGTGTCGTCGCTGGGCTATAACGCCGTATCGGCAGAGATCAGCAAGGATTACTGATCGCCGGGCATTAAAACGCCGGAGGTAATATCAGGGCTGTTTCAATACGCCGTCGATGGGGATGACCACGCCATTGCTGGCAAGGATCGCATCTCCGCTTACCTGAGCAGTCTTGCCGCTCTCGTCGGTGACGGTCAGCATGCTGCCGTCCATCGCAAAACGCATCGTGCCTTCGCCCATGGTGCGGATCCATACCGAGCCCTTCTGGACGGCGATCGCATTTTCGATGTCGTCAGGTGTCAGCGCGCCGGGCAACACATGTTCGCGCAATACGGCGGCCAGCACCGCGCGTCCTTCGTCGGTGGACAGATCGTTCTGATCCTCCAGCGCAGACAAAGCCTCGTTACTGGGGGCCAGAACGGTATAGGCCGCACTGCCGTCGAACACTTGTGCTAGACCGGTATCTTTAAGCGCGTCGCTCATCTCGCGCACGGAATCGCCATCGGCCAGCGCGGCGGCCAGCGTTTCGTTCCCGACCGAGGGTTCGCGCGCATCGCCGCCATCGTTCGAACAGGCAGTCAGCGTGCTGCCCAGACCGATGGCCAATGCGCAAGTCAGTGCCAGCGTCTTCGTCATGTCTCTCTCCCTAAGCCAGCAGTTCGATCGCTGCCGTGATCAGCTGGGTCGTCGGATCGACTTCGTAGATATAGCCGTCGCTATAGCGATAGCGCGCGTCGGGCCCGTCGCGATACCGGTCGCGATAGCCATAGGGGACATTATAGATGTCATAGCCCGAAGGCATCGGCTGCCCGATCTGGAAATCGCTCCCTGTTAGCAGGGCCGCGATGGAAGTGATGGCGGACGTGTCGGGATCGGTGCGATAGACGACATTGTCGGCATAGCGATAGCTGGGGCCGAGGCTGTAATAATCCTGCGTATAGCGGGGCAGCGGCTGCGCATCGTACCAGCTGGGCCAGACATTGCCGACCGACAGCGCGCCGCCCAACAGCGGGTAATAGCCAAGGATCGACCCCGCATCGGACAGGCGCACCAGATTGCCTCCGTAATAACGGTATTGCCCGTCGTTTAGCCCCGGCAAGCCCCACCATCCGGCTCGGTCGTAGCGGTAATCCCGCCGGTCGAGGCCGGGCGGGGTGCAACCATTGTGCTTTTTGGCAAGACCCGGCGGACAGCCGTTCAGCAGGCCCCGCTCGCGGATAAGCCGGTCGTTTCCGGCGTAAATTGCGGTGGCGCGCTGAATATCGCGCAGGGTGGTGTCGCCTTGTCCATTGCCCTGCCCATTGCCCCGTCCATTGCTACGCGCGTCTTTGTAGAACTTTGCATTACCGTTGCCATTCCCGTTGTTACGCGGTTTGGCGGCATTGGCGTGCGCCTTGGCGGGCTGGCGCTGCAGGTCGCGGGCATCGTACTTGGCCTGCGCGGGCTTGTTTCCATTGCCATTGCCCTTCGCAGGCTGGACAGCTTTGCTATTATTGCCATTGCCGCGATCCGCTTTCGGTCCGTTGCCATTGCCTCCGCCTTTGGATTGTGCGGCCGACTGGCCGTGCCCCCCGCCATTCCCGTTACCCTGTCCCTTTCCGTTGCCGTTCGGCTGAGCCAGCGCGCTGCCCGCGCAGAGGGCCATGGCAGCGATGCCGGCGACCATTGCTCGTGCTGCTATCGGGAGGGCGGGGGATACTGGCTTTGGGAAATGGGGCATCGATATCGGACCTTTACACTCCTTTCCGCACGAACGCCCTGCCGCAAAAGGCGTTCCACTGGTCGTCGCATCTTGTCTCGGCCGGTCGGCCCTCGCGCCCGCCCTGTCGCAGGACGGGACAGGGCAAGTCATAGCTTTGTGCGCAACGAAAAGGGGCGCGGAAAGCCAAAGCCTTCCGCGCCCCTTTGGCCGGTTCGCACCGGCCATCGGTCCCGTGATTACGAGCTGTAATACATGTCGTATTCGACCGGGCTCGGCGTGGTCTCGAAGCGCAGCACGTCTTCCCACTTCAGCTCGGCATAGGCGTCGATCTGGTCCTTGGTGAACACGCCGCCTTCCAGCAGGAATTCATGGTCGGCTTCCAGCGAGGTCAGTGCTTCGCGCAGCGAACCGCACACGGTCGGAACCTCGGCCAGCTCTGCCGGGGGCAGGTCATAGAGGTTCTTGTCCATGGCGTCGCCCGGGTGGATCTTGTTCTTGATCCCGTCGATACCGGCCATCAGCAGGGCCGCGAACGACAGATAGGGGTTCGCCAGCGGGTCGGGGAAGCGGAACTCGACACGCTTTGCTTTTTCGCCCGCACCATAGGGAATACGGCACGAAGCCGAACGGTTGCGCGCCGAATAGGCGAGCAGCACAGGTGCTTCGAAGCCCGGCACCAGACGCTTGTAGCTGTTGGTGGTCGGGTTGGTGAAGGCATTCAGCGCCTTGGCATGCTTGATCACGCCGCCGATGAAATACAGGCAGTTGTCCGACAGGCCGGCATAGCCATTGCCCGCGAAGGTCGGCTTGCCGCCGTCCCAGATCGACATGTGGGTGTGCATGCCGCTGCCGTTATCTTCCTTGATCGGCTTAGGCATGAAGGTCGCGGTCTTGCCATAGGCCTGCGCAACCATCTGCACGACATACTTATAGATCTGCACGCGGTCGGCCGTGGTGGTCAGCGTGCCGAAAGTGATGCCCAGCTCGTGCTGTGCCGAGGCCACTTCGTGGTGGTGCTTGTCCATGGGCAGGCCCATTTCCACCATGGTCGAGACCATTTCGGCGCGGATGTCCATGCAGCTGTCGACCGGCGGCACGGGGAAGTAACCGCCCTTGGCGCGCGGACGGTGGCCGAGGTTGCCGGCTTCGTAATCCTTGCCGGTATTGGTCGGCAGTTCGATATCGTCGATCTTATAGCCCGAACCGTCATAGCCGTCATAGAACTTCACATCGTCGAACATGAAGAATTCTGGTTCGGGGCCGACATAGACCGTGTCGCCAAGACCGGTGGTCTTGAGAAAAGCTTCGGCGCGCTTGGCGGTCGAACGCGGGTCGCGGGCGTAAAGCTCGCCGGTCGACGGTTCGACGATGTCGCAGAACAGCACCATCATCGGCGTCGCCGAGAACGGATCGATATAGGCGGCATCCAGATCGGGCTTGAGGATCATGTCCGATTCGTTGATGGCCTTCCAGCCTTCGATCGACGAACCGTCGAACATCAGGCCCTGCTCAAGCTCGTCCTCGCCCAGCGGGGCGGCCAGCATCTGCAGGTGCTGCCACTTGCCCTTTGGGTCGGTGAAGCGCAGATCGACCCACTCGATCTCTTCGTCCTTGATCCTTTTCAGGATGTCCTTTGCAGAGGCCATTTTGATCCCTTTCATGGTGCCCGGTGTCTCTCACCGGGGTATTTGCGTTATGGGATGCCGCCGTTTCACCGCTGTGGCGGATCGCGGAGGCAGGGGAAATCAGATCGCGTCGGCGTTCAGTTCGCCGGTGCGGATGCGGATCGCGGTTTCAATGGGCGAGACGAAGATCTTGCCGTCACCGATACGCCCCGTCTGCGCAGCGCCCACGATCGCCTCGATCACGCGGTCCACCGTTTCGCTGGGGACGACCACTTCCAGTTTTACCTTGGGAAGGAAATCGACGACATATTCGGCGCCGCGATACAGTTCGGTGTGGCCCTTCTGCCGTCCGAAGCCTTTCGCCTCGGTCACGGTAATGCCCGAGACACCGACCTCGTGCAGTGCTTCCTTCACCTCGTCCAGCTTGAACGGCTTGATGATCGCCTCAACCTTTTTCACGCTTTGTGCCTGAGCCCCCGCATGTTCGTCTCTTTCAGATCGGCGCCACAAGAATCGCGCCGAAGTCGAAAGCGGAGACTAGGCGCTGAAAAAGAGGCGCGAAAGGGGCCGATTAACGATTCGTGCGGGTTTTTGCGCCTGCACACGCAACATCGTTGCGAGAGGGGTGAGTGCGTGTTTAACGCTTGTGCAACCTCTGCCTAAAAAACGGGCAGTGCTTTCGGTTTAAGCGGGGTTTTACCCCAACGGCGCGATGCGCAGCCCCTGAGTTTCGGGCAGGCCGGACATCAGATTGAGATTTTGCACCGCAGCACCGCCCGCGCCTTTGCCCAGATTGTCGAGCCGCGCAGCCAGACGCGCCTGCGACCCGTCGGCTGCTCCAAAAACGAAGAGCTCAAGACAGTCGCTGGCGGGCGTGTCGCTGTGCAGTAAAAGCTCGCTGTGCGCTTCGCGCGAAACGCTGACGAGCGGGCTATCCGCATAGAATTCGGCCAGGGCATCGCGCATCGCATCGGGCGACGCCGCGCCCTTCATCGCCGACAGCGGCAGCGGCACTTCGACCACCATGCCGCGATAGGCATCGACCACGGCAGGCGCGAACAGCGGATCGTGCGAGACTCCGGCCAGCGTCTTCATTTCGGGCACGTGCTTGTGCCCCATGGCGAGGCCATAGGCGCGAAAGGCGATACCCTTGCCCTGCGATTTCGCGCTTTCGAAATGGTCGATCAGCGCCTTGCCGCCGCCCGAATAGCCCGACACAGCGTTGATCGTATAAGGCCAGTCGGCAGGCAGCAGACCGGCGCGCACCAGCGGCGCGACCAGAGCGAGAAAGCCGGTCGGATAGCATCCCGGATTGGCGACGAAGCGCGCACTGGCAACCGCGTCGCGCCCGACCAGTTCGGGAAAGCCGTATGTCCAGCCCGCCGCCACGCGATGCGCGGTAGAGGCATCGATCACGCGGGTGGTATCGTTCCGGATCATCGCCACCGCCGCGCGCGCCGCATCGTCGGGCAGGCACAGCACGGCAATGTCGCAATCGTTCAGCGCCTCGGCCCTTGCGGCATCGTCCTTGCGTTTGTCGTCGGACAGGATCACCAGCGACAATTCGCTGCGACCCGCCAGCCGCTCGGCGATCTCAAGGCCAGTCGTTCCCGCCGCCCCGTCGATGAAAACGCTGGTCACGCGCAGGCCTTCAGCAGGGAAAGCGGCACATAGCCCACCGGCCCGAATTCGAGCGGATCGCCATTATCGCCGCCCGAGATCACACCCCACGCCCAGCCGCCCGCCATATCCAGCACGTCGAAAACGCCGCCTTCGGTCAGGGCGCCGACCGGATCGGCCTCTTTCGATGGCTTCAGAAAGACGGGCGTCGCCTGTATGGCGCTGTGCGGCATGGGCACGGCATAATGCGGCACGAACACCTTGCCCGCCAATGCCACATGCGCAAGATCGCCGCGTACCGGCGTATGGGCCGGATCGAAACGGGTGCTGATCCCCGAAAGCGCGAACGATTGTCCGGCTAGTGTGCTGGCGGCATGGTCGGTCAAGGGCGTGGTTCTGTTCTTGGGTTCTTGCTGAACGGTTTTGGGCGGAACGGATTATGGCTGCGCGCTTAGACCGGCAGGGGCGCAAGGGCAAGTTTCGCGCCCCGCCCGTCACATGTCGGGCCAGAACTGTGGCCGATCGGACCCGTCGGCGCCCCCTGTTGGTAACGCGTCTTGGCGACCCGTCATTCAGGGCCGCCCGTAGCGCGCCTTCAACATGTGCCACGCTGCGCGCAATCCCAGTGCCGCGCCGCCCTTGGGCCTGCCGGGCTTGGCCGCGGGGCGCCATGCGAATGTATCTAAATGCACCCAGTCGATGTCCTTGCCGACAAAGCGGTCAAGGAACAGCGCCGCCGTGGTCGCGCCCGCGAAACCGCCACTGGCCGAATTGGCGATATCGGCGATGCCGCTTTTCAGCATGTCGCGATAGGTTTCCTCCAGTGGCAGGCGCCAGACCGCGTCGTCATGCGCCTTACCTGCGGCCAGCATTTCATCCGCCGTTTCGTCGCGGCGGGTGAACAGGCCCGGCAGGTCCGGCCCCAGCGCCACACGCGCCGCGCCGGTCAGCGTGGCGAAATCGACGATCAGCTCGGGCGCTTCCTCGCTTGCGCGGGTCAGCGCGTCGCCCAGTATCAGGCGACCCTCGGCGTCGGTATTGGTAATCTCGACAGTCAGGCCCTTGCGCGATTTCAGCACGTCGCCCGGGCGAAACGCATTGCCCGAAATGGCGTTTTCGACGGTCGGAATGATCAGATGCAGCCGCACCTTCAGCCCGCGTTCCATCACCAGCTTCGCCAGCGCCAGCGCATGGGCCGAACCGCCCATGTCCTTTTTCATCAGCAGCATGCCTGCGCTGCTCTTCACGTCCAGCCCGCCCGAATCAAAGCTGACGCCCTTGCCCACGATCGCGATGCGGGGTGCGTCTTTCGGGCCCCATTCCATCTCGATCAGGCGGGGGGCATGGGCACGGGCGGCGGCGCGGCCCACGGCGTGGACCATCGGATATCCGCTTTCCAGCGCGTCGCCGCGGGTAACGGTGATATCGGCATCGAATGCCTTGGCGATCTGCGCGACCTCGGCTTCGATCGCTTCGGGGCCCATATCCTCGGCAGGGGTGTTCACCATATCGCGCACAAGGCTGGCGGCCGCGGCCTCGGCCATGGCTTCGTCGATCAGCGCGACTTCGCCCGTCAGCAATATGCGCGGCCCTTCGGCGTCCTTGTCCTCGCGGTATCGGGTAAAGCTGTATTGCGCGGTCTGCCAGCCGTATAGGGCCGGACCCGGCTCACCGCCCGCGCGGCGATAGGTGCCCGCGGGCAGTTTCTCGGCCAGCTTGGCCATGCACCAGCTTGACAGCGCATCGGGGTCGGCCACGCCGCCTACCGCGAACCAGCCCGCGTCAGAGCTGTCGGGCACGATGGCGGTTTCATACCCCTTGCCGCTAAAACCCTGCGCCTTCAGCGCGGCGCGTTGCGGTCCCGACAGGGTCTTGGCCCAGTCGTCGAAACCGTCCTTGTTCACAAGATGGATGGGGATCGCGTCCTGTCCGCGATCGGGCTGGATCAGCGCAGTCTTTTCGGTCATGCTAGGCCCTGTAGCGCGTGCCCTGCATGCATGGCGAGAACAAAGTGCCGATCATGGCGAGAGGAGATCGAATGCGCCTTTGGTCCGGAACCGCAGCGACCCTTATGATGCTTGTGCCCACTGCCTTGCTGGCCGCATGTCAACCCGACGAAGCGCCGGGGGCAGTCGAAAATGCCGCCGATACGACACAGCCGCCCGCGCCCCCCGAAGTGCCCGAACCGGTTGCGGGCGAGGCGGAGGCGGTCGAGGAAAAGACCGACGCCTATGAATTTGCCTATAGCTGGCCCGCCCCTGCGGGCGCGATCGCGCCGCTGGCCGAACGGCTGGCGCAAGAGCGTAACAAGCAGCGCGCCGAATTGAAGCAAGAGGCCGAGGACTGGCAGAAACAGGCGGCGCAGGAAGGGTTCAATGCGCCGCCCTATGCGTTTTCCAAGGAATGGGAGGTGGTGACCGATCTGCCGCGATTCCTGTCGCTGTCGGCAGGCATTTACACCTATAGCGGCGGGGCCCACGGGATGAGCTATTCCGATGCGCTGGTCTGGGACCGGCAGGCGGCCGCGGCGATCAAGCCGGTGGACATGTTCCTGTCCGAAGGGTCGCTCGACCGCGCGGTCCAGACGCGTTTCTGCGCCGAACTCGACCGTCAGCGCGCGAAGAAACGCGGCGCACCGGTGAAGCGCAGCGACGACAGCTTTTCCGACTGCATCGCTCCGGTGGCGAACAGCACGGTCATTCTGGGGTCGGCATCGGGGCAGGGCTTCGACCGCGTCGGCTTTCTGGTTCCGCCCTATAATGCGGGCCCTTATGCCGAGGGGAGTTACGAAGTGACGCTGGCGGTGGATGCCGCGCTGATCGATGCGGTCAAACCGGAATACCAGCGCTTCTTTACCCCCGGCGGCTGATTCGCGGCCGGGCGGAGCAGACTTCACCGCAATAACAGCCCTCGCAAAACCGGGGCGGGATCGTTACATAGGCCCGCATGACCGAATATATGACTGTTGACGAAACCGACATGCTGCCGCGTGACGGCACGATCAAGCTGCACGGCCCCGCAGGCTTTGAAGGCATGCGCAAGGCCGGACGGCTGGCCGCGCAGATACTGGATGCCATGGTCGATCTGGTGCAGCCCGGTGTGACCACGGCGGAAATCGACCGCAAGGTTCGCGAAATGACGCTGGATGGCGGCGCGGTTCCGGCGACGCTTGGCTATCGCGGCTATACGCACAGCTGCTGCATTTCGATCAATCACGTCGTGTGCCACGGCATTCCCGGCGACCGGCAGGTCAAGGACGGCGATATTCTGAACATCGACGTGACCCCGCTGCTCGACGGCTGGCACGGCGATACCAGCCGCATGTATCTGGCGGGCGACGTTTCGCTGAAGGCGAAAAAGCTGGTGCAGGTTACCTATGAATGCCTGCAGATCGGCATCGACCTTGCCAAGCCGGGCGCGCGGCTGGGCGACATTGGCGCGGCGATCCAGCGCCATGCCGAACGCCAGCGTTATGGCGTGGTGCGCGATTTCTGCGGCCATGGTCTGGGCCGCCTGTTTCATGACGCACCCGAAGTGGTGCACGCGGGCCGCCCCAATACCGGCCCCGAGCTGAAACCCGGCATGTTCTTCACGATCGAGCCGATGATCAATCTGGGCAAGCCTGCGGTCAAGCTGCTGGACGACGGGTGGACGGCGGTGACGCGCGACCGGTCCCTGTCGGCGCAGTTCGAACATTCGATCGGCATTACCGAGGACGGGTGCGAGATATTTACGCTCAGCCCCCAAGGTCTGGACGCGCCGCCCTATCGCGACTGATATCGCGCGCAATCGCAGGCGACACTCAACCAAAAATCCGCCCCGACACATTTGAAATGTGCCGGGGCTTCCTCTCCAGACGGAGGGCCGCGACCGCAAGCGCCGTCGGGCCGAATGAAATGCCGGATCAGTCTTCCGGTGCGATTTCTACGCGCATGCCGTCCAGCTCTGCCGTCACGGGGATCTGGCAGGACAGGCGCGAATTATCGTTGCGGTGGTCCGAACTGTCGAGCAGGTCGTCCTCGTCCTCGGACACGGCGGGCAGCTTGGCCTTGAACCCTTCGTCGACATAGACGTGGCAAGTCGCGCAAGAGCAGCAGCCGCCGCACAGGGCCAGCAATTCGTCGAAGCCATTGTCGCGGATGACTTCCATAACGCTCAGGCCGACATCCGCCTCTACGCTACGTTCTTCACCTTCGCGGTTCACTACGATGATGCTGGGCATATAAAGCGGAATTCCCTGTTCGATTGATGCGCCGCCGGTTAGGGACGGGCAAGTTTTCGTCGCGGCTCGCTAAAGGCTGCCGCATGAAAAGGCAAGGGTGCTCGTTTTTTGCGCCGGTGATACGCAGCATCGCGAAACAGGATCGGAACCGCCGATGGGCTTGAAAAGCGCCAATATCCGCACGGGGCTGGACGCGATTGCGGCGCGCGACCCGCGCTGGGCCGCGGCGCTGGCGCAGCACGGATACCCTGAGGAACGAATCCGGCCCACCGGCTATCGCACATTGCTGCGCACCATTGTCGGGCAGCAGGTGTCGGTGGCGGCAGCCGATTCGGTGTGGCGCAAGCTGACCGGCCATCTGGGAGAGGACATCGCGCCTGCCGCACTGTTGCAGGCCAGTTTCGACGATTTGCGCGCCTGCGGCTTGTCGCGCCAGAAACAGGGTTATGCGCGTTCCCTGTGCGAGCTGGTGGAAAGCGGCGAGCTCGACCTGAACTCGCTGCCCGATGACGACGAGGACGCGATCGCGCAGCTGGTGCGGATCAAGGGCATCGGGCGATGGTCGGCCGAAATCTATCTGCTGTTTGCCGAGGGGCGGCCGGATATCTGGCCCGCGGGCGATCTGGCGGTGCAGATCGCGGTGGGGCGGCTGGCCGATATGGACGAGCGGCCAAGCGAAAAGCAGACCCGCGCGATGGGAGAGGCGTTTCGCCCCCATCGCGGCGCGGCAGCGATTTTCGCATGGCACACCTATAACAGCGCCACGCTTTGATCCGGTCAGGCGGCGGCGTCGATCTGGCGCGCCAATGCGACATCGCGGGCCGACAGGCCGCCGGCATCATGCGTGGTTAGCGTAATGTCGACGCGGTTATAGACATTGAACCATTCGGGGTGATGGTCCGCCTTTTCGGCCAGTATGGCGATATGGCTCATGAAACCGAACGCTTCGGCGAAATCCTTGAATGTCAGCGTGCGGGTGATCGCCAGCCCGTCCCCGCGCAGGGTCCAGCCGGTCAGATCGTCAAGGGCGGCGGCGATTTCGGTCTCGGTCAGACGGGCGACCATAGTGCAAACTCCAACATGCTTGGCGAAACCGGTGCTGTGGCATAGAGGCCGAAGCGATGGAAGCCGCCGCCCCGACAGACCTGCCGACGGATCTTTGTTCGATCGCTGCCACCGGCCTTGCCTGCGTGCGCGGCGACCGGATGCTGTTCGCCGGCCTTTCGCTGGATGTCACGGCGGGCGGGGCGCTGCACCTGACCGGTCCGAACGGCAGCGGCAAATCCAGCCTGATGCGCATATTGGCAGGGCTCTTGCGGCCCTTTGCGGGCACGGTGACCGGCAAGGGATCGATCGCTCTG
Source organism: Croceicoccus sp. Ery15 (assembly GCF_020985305.1). NCBI lineage: Bacteria > Pseudomonadati > Pseudomonadota > Alphaproteobacteria > Sphingomonadales > Erythrobacteraceae > Croceicoccus > Croceicoccus sp. Ery15. The sequence continues at coordinate 1,891,370 of NZ_CP087588.1, read as the reverse complement.
CTCGACGAACGGCCTGCTCTCGACGCGCATCTGCCGCTGGGCCGCGCGCTGCAATTCTGGGCGCGTTGCGACGGCGTGCCGGCATCGCGGCTTGACGAAGTGGCGCAGGCCACTGCGATTACCGGACTGCTCGATGTGCCGGTGCGTTTCCTGTCCACCGGTCAGCGCAAGCGCGCCGCCCTTGCGCGCACGATCGCAGGCCAGGCGCCGGTGTGGCTGCTGGACGAGCCGCTGAACGGTCTCGACAATGCTTCGGTGGCCATGGTCGAAGCATTGGCCGCCCGCCATTGCGCATCGGGCGGTATCTGCATTGCCGCCTCGCACCAGCCGATCGCCCTGCCGGGCGGGCGCGTGCTGAATGTCGCGGATTTCGCGGCATGATGCGCATGTGGCTGGCGATATTGCGCCGCGATCTGGCACTGTTGCTGACGGGCGGAGGGCGCCGCGGCGGGGCGATGCTGCCGGTGCTGTTCTTCCTGTCGGTAGCGATCCTGCTGCCTTTTGCCATCGGCCCCGATGCCGCGATGCTGGCGCGGACGGGCGGGGGCATCATCTGGGTCGCGGCATTGCTGGCCAGCATATTGCCGCTCGACCGGCTGGTCGAACCCGATCTGGATCAGGGATTCTTCGACCAATGGGCGCTGCGCGGCATGGCCGAGGAATGGACCATGGCCGCGCGGATTGCGGCACACTGGCTGACCTTTGCGCCGCTGCTGATGCTGGCGGCCCTGCCTGCCGCTGCATTGTTCAACCTGCCGGGCGATCAGTTGTGGCGCGTGGAACTGGGCCTTCTGGCGGGTACGCCGGGGCTGGCGGCGCTGGGCGTGATGATCGCCGCGATCACGGCGGGATTGCGCGGCGGGGCCGCTCTGGCAGGATTGTTGCTGTTGCCGCTTGCGGTGCCGGTGCTGATCTTCGGCGCGGGCGGATTGCAGGAACAGGGCGCGGGCGGCATCGCGCTGGCGGGCGCGGTCAGCCTTGTGCTGCTGGCCATCGCGCCCTTTGCCGCGGGCGCCGCGATCCGTGCCGCGCGGGAATAGCGGCGAAACGCGTGGCTTGGGCGGCGTGAAAGCAATTCTTGTTTGCCCTTGCGACGGTGCGACCTTACCTGAAGACGCATAATGAACACGATCCCTGACACCGTCTCTCTTATCGGCAACACGCCGCTCGTCCGCCTGAAGGGCCCCAGCGAAGCGGCTGGCTGCGACATCTTTGGCAAATGCGAATTCGCGAACCCGGGCGCCTCGGTCAAGGACCGCGCGGCGCTTGGCATCATTCGCGACGCGGAAGAACGCGGCGAGCTGAAGCCGGGCGGCACCGTTGTGGAGGGGACGGCGGGCAATACCGGCATCGGCATCGCGCTGGTCGCCAATGCGCGCGGGTACAAGACGATCATCGTCATGCCCGACAACCAGAGCCAGGAGAAAATGGCGACGCTGCGGGCGTTGGGGGCGGAACTCGTCACCGTGCCGCCCACGAAATTCGCCAATCCGGCCCATTTCGTCCACACCTCGCGCCGCCTGGCAGGGGAAACGCCGGGCGCGGTCTGGGCCAACCAGTTCGACAATATCGCCAACCGCCGCGCCCATATCGAAAGCACCGCGCCTGAAATCTGGGAACAGATGGGCGGCAAGATCGACGGTTTTACCTGCGCGGTCGGCACCGGCGGCACGCTGGCTGGCGTCGGCATGGGGCTAAAGGCGTTTGACGAGAATGTCGCCATCGCCCTGTCGGACCCGCATGGCGCGGCGCTGTATGAATATTACGCCCATGGCGAGCTGAAAGCCGAAGGTAATTCGGTGGCCGAAGGCATCGGGCAGGGGCGGATTACCGCCAATCTGGAAGATGCGCCGGTCGACCTGCAATATCGCATTTCGGACGAGGAAGGGCTGGAATGGGTTCGCCGCCTGCTGGCAGAGGAAGGGCTGGCGCTGGGCCTGTCGTCGGGCATCAATGTCGCGGGCGCCGTACGGCTGGGGCAGGAACTGACCGCAAGGCTGGGCCGTCCGGCGCGGGTGGCGACGATCCTGTGCGATACGGGTTTCCGCTATCTCTCCACGCTGTATAATGCGGCGTGGCTGCGCGAAAAGGGTCTGCCCGTGTTTCCGTGGCTGGAAGACTGATACCGTTCCATGGCTGATACCAAGTCCCCGCTGACCGAGATGACACCGCCCGATCTGCGCGGCACGCGCACGCAGGCGATGCAGCGACTGCAAGTGGGGATCGGCGGGCTGGCGGCCATGGTGCTGGTGGTCGGGCTGGCCAGCACGATCATGCAACAGGCGCGGCAGGCCGACGATCCGGCCAAGCCCGAGGCGGCGGCGGAGCCGCAATCGAAAACCGGCGATCCGCTGGTCGATGCCGGTGTGGTGCCCGAATTGCCTTCGGAACAGATCATCGTTCCCGATCTTCCCGCCGAACAGATGGTGTCCGAAAATCCCCCCGCGAACACGCCCGCCGATGCCGAGGCGATCGATCAATAGGTTGATTGGCGCTTGCGCCGGTGTCGCGCTCGCGCTGGCGGGCTGCGATGCGCAGCAGGCCGCGCCCGCGCCCGCCGATCGTCCGGAACTGGCGGTGATGACCAGCCTGCCGATTTTCTGGGCCGAGGGCGATGTGGGCGCCATGTTGTCCGGGGATCATGCGGGACATTGGGTGAAACAGGCGCTGGAGGCGCGTTTCCGCCCCGTGCCGGTCGACCGGCTGACGCAGATCGGGGATCGGGGCTTTCTGCTGCTGGCGCAGCCGCGCGCGCTTGCGGGGGACGAGAATGTGGCGCTCGACGATTGGGTGCGCGGCGGCGGTCATGTGCTGCTCCTCGCCGATCCGATGCTGACGGCGCATAGCGAATACGGGCTTGGCGATGCGCGCGCGCCGCAGCCGGTCGCGCTATTGTCCCCGATATTGGCGCGCTGGGGTTTGGAACTGACCTTCGATCCCGCGTCGTCCCCGAATGATGGCGTTTCGGACGGGCCGCTTGCCATTCCGGTCAGGATGGCGGGACGCTGGCGGTTGACCGGCGGCGGCCATGAAAGCCGCTGTAAACTCAGCGAAAATGCACTGGTGGCGCATTGTCAGATCGGTGCGGGAACGGCGCTACTGCTGGCCGATGCCGCCTTGGTAGAGGACGGGGATCATCCCGACGAGTCGGCACGCGCGGCGCTGGAAAAGCTGTTGGACAGCGCGTTCGGGGCACCCGACGCATAGGGAAACACGCCCGTTCCGGTGCAAATCGGGGAAATGACGGGAAATCCACAAGCCCATATCGGGGAATTGACGGGAGAGCGCCGGAATCCTAGCGATTCTGCGGCTTTTATGGCCGTTTGCGGGCTTTGCGAAACGGTTTGGCAAGCGGTGCAAGATGGCGGATTTCCACCGTTTCGTCGCTTGTGAACGCAATTTCCCGTAATTTCCCCTTTCATCCCCGATCATCCCAATGTAAGACCGATTCCATCAATCGGATGTTTCGTTTGTCGCACCCGCCGGGGGTGCGCCGGGCCACGGGATCGTGCGCCCCGGCGCGGGGACGGCTGCGCATGACGGGCTTTCGGGGGCGTTTCGGGATCTGGCGGATCAGGTTTAGGCAGGGGTGGTGCAAGTGGCTTCAAGGCCATTCATCTACAGGGGGCAGGGCTTTTCGCTTCGCGGCGAAAAGGGCCGGTTCGTCCTGCCGCCCAGCTTCCGCAAGGTGATCCGCGAAAGTTCCGAAGACCAGCGCGTGCTGTGCGTTGCCAAGCATGACCGTTTCGACTGCCTGACCGGCTTTGGCCTGTCGCGCCTCGACCGGCTTGAGGAAGAGCTGGATCGCGAGGAAGGCCGTGCCTATCAGGCTGGCCGCGAATTCGACCGCGATACGCGCTCGGCCCAGCTTTTCGGTTTTCAGGAAGTGCCCTTCGACGATTCGGGCCGCTTCATCCTGCCCGATTTCATGGTCGATCTGGGCGGGTTGGACGACCAGCTGTTCTTTCAGGGCGGCGGCGCTTTCTTCACCATCTGGAACCCCGAACGCCTGATGGCGATGGGCCCCGAATGGGAGGCCGCCAAGGCTGCCTGCAAGGCGATGATGGCCGATGCCGCCAAGCCTTCCAAGGGAAGGGGGCGCAAGTGACCGGCCCTGCTGATCCCAACGCCCCCCACATTCCCGTTCTGCTGGACGAAGTTCTCGCCGCGCTCTCCCCTCGGCCCGGCGATGTGATCATCGATGCCACTTTCGGCGCCGGTGGTTACACCCGCGCCCTGCTTGATGCAGGCGCAATCGTGCACGGCTTCGATCGTGACCCCACCGCGATCGAAGCCGTTCACAATAATCCCGCCGCATGGCCCGAACTGGCGGGCGATGCGCCGCGCCTGATCCTGCATCCGCGCCGCTTTTCCGAAATGACCGGCGCCATGGCCGATGCGGGTGTGGCGCAGGTCGATGGCGTGGTCATGGATATCGGCGTCTCGTCAATGCAGCTCGATCAGGCCGAGCGCGGCTTTGCCTTCTCGCTCGACGGGCCGTTGGACATGCGGATGAGCCGCGAGGGCGAGAGCGCCGCCGACTTCGTCAATACTGCCGACGAAGGCGTGATCGCCGACGTGCTGTACCAATATGGCGAAGAGCGCCAGTCGCGCCGCGTGGCCCGTGCCATTGTCGCGGCCCGTCCGCTGGAAACCACCGGCCAGCTTGCCCATGTGGTGCGCAAGGCGCTGGGCTATAAGCCGCATATGCCGAAGGACCCGGCAACCCGCAGCTTTCAGGCGATCCGCATCCATGTGAACGGCGAGCTGGACGAGCTGGCGGCGGGGCTGGGCGCGGCGGAAGAGCTGCTTGGCGCAGGCGGCCGTCTGGCAGTTGTAAGTTTCCACAGTCTTGAAGACCGCATGGTAAAGCGTTTCCTGCGCGATGCGTCTAATAGCGGTGCTGCGCCTTCGCGCCATCTGCCCGATTTGCGGTCGTCCGGACGTGCCGCCTTCGAAAAGCCGATGCGCGCCGTTCGCGCCACCGAATCCGAAATCCTGCGCAACCCGCGCTCCCGTTCTGCTGTGCTGCGCGCTGCCGTGCGCACGGCTGCTCCTGCTCGTCCCGCTTCCGAAAGGGCCTTCGCATGACCAATCGCAACCGCCTGCATTCCGTGCTGTGGACCGGCGCATTGGGCGTGTCGGGCGCGATCTGCTTTGCGCTGATGCTGCAAGTGACCGCGGTGAAAAGCGATATCGCCGATACCGAGCGGCAGATCACATCGGTTCAGGAAGAGATCGCGATTCTGGAAACCGAATTCCAGACCCGCGCGCGTCAGCAGCAGCTGGCCCGCTGGAACGAAGTCGACTTTGGCTATAGCGCGCCCGATGCCAGCCAGTTCATTGCCGATGGCGCGCAGCTGGCCGCACTGGGCAAGCCGCTGGATATCGCGCCTTCGGGTGCAGGCGAAGTGCTGATGGCCGATGCGTCGGATGCCGCAAAGGCGCCCGCAGACGGCATCCGCCTTGCCGCTGCCGACAAGACTGCGCCGCAGATGATGCGCCAGCTGGTCGCGCGCGACGACAAGACCGCGCCCGCCAGCGAACGTGTGGCCAAGCCGCTGAAGGGAGAGCCCACCCGCAATGATCCTGTCCGCCCCGATCCTGTAAGGCTCGCGGCTGCCGAAACCGCCAGGCCCGCCTCGCTGAGTGCGGGCGAGCGGGCCGATATCGCGCGCCGACTGGCTCCCGAGCCTGCGCCCAAGACCGCGCGGCAATTTGCCGACAGCTTCGATTTTCAGGGCGTCGTCGCCGAAGCGGGCGCGAAGCACCGCTGATGGCCACGCTGCCGCTCTTTCCATCGGCCAGTCTGCCCGATCTGCGGGGTGTGGCGGCACGTGCGCTGAATGCGGCCAGTCTGCCCGCGCTGGACGCAGGTGACAGCGGGATGGCGCCGCCGCCGCCCGCGCGGCGCTATAATTTGCGCACCGAAACGCTGAAAATGGCGAAGCAGCGCGCGATCGTGATCGCCTTTATCTTCGCTGCAGCGACCGCGGTTCTGGTGCTGCGCGTCGGGATGCTCGGCCTGTTTGAGGCCGATACCGCCCATGCCAGCGGGTCCAGCCTGCTGGTGCCCGACCGCGGCGAGTTGACCGATCGCAACGGTATCCCGCTGGCGCGTGATTTCAAAAGCTATGCGCTGTGGTTCAATCCCAAGGCGATGGAAGGCGGCGAACCGCTGACCCGTCCTGCCAAAGATATCGCGCGCGAACTGGTCAGGATTTTTCCCGACATGGACGAGGCGGACCTGACCCGCCGCCTTGCCAGCGGCAAGGGGCAATATCTGCGCCGCCGCATCCTGCCCGAACAGGCCAATCGCGTGCATGCCATTGGCGAACCCGCGCTGAACCCGCCTGCGGAACCCAGCCGCTATTACCCCGAAGGCACGCTGGCCGCCCATGTGCTGGGCTATGTCGGTGCGGACGGCGGCGGCCATGTCGGCATGGAAGAAGTGTTCGACAAGCAGCTGACCGACCCTGCCACGCGCGGTGCGCCGGTGGCGCTGGCCATTGACGCCCGCGTTCAGGCCGCGCTGGAGGATGAACTTTACCGCGTGATGGGTCTGGCACAGGCCAAGGGCGCGGGCGGCATCGTGATGGATGTCGATACGGGGGAAGTGGTCGCGCTGGCTTCACTGCCCACCTTTGACCCCAACCATATCGACGAACGCGGCATGGAACTGATGTTCAACCGCGTGACCAATCAGGTTTACGAGCTTGGATCTACTTTCAAGCCGTTGTCGGTGGCGGCAGCGATCGATGCGGGCACGGTGGGCAATCTGGCGCGTCGCTGGCCGACTGGCGCGCCGCTGCGCGTGGGACGCTTTTCGATCCGTGACAGCCACACCATTGGCGCATCGCTGAATGTGCCCGAAATCCTGATGCATTCGTCGAATATCGGCACAGCGCAGATTGCGGACGAGCTGGGTTCGGCGCGCATGAAGGCCAAGATGGAGCAGCTGGGCTTTAACGAGCGGCCCCATATCGAACTGCCCGCACGCGGCTTTCCGATCTGGCGTTCGGGCGAATGGCCGCGGCTGACGACGATGACCGTGTCTTATGGCCATGGAATCGCGGTGACTCCGTTGCATCTGGCCAGTGCCTATGCCGCGATGGTGAACGGCGGCATCTGGCGCCCCGCCACGCTGAAAAAGCTGAACGCGGGCGAAGTGCCGCAGGGCCGCCGCGTGTTCAAGGAAGCGACCAGCGCCCGCATGCGCCAGATGCTGCGCATGATCGTCACCGACGGTACGGGGCGCAAGGCCGACGCGCCGGGCTTTCGCATTGGCGGCAAGACCGGCAGTGCCGAAAAGCCGGGTGCAGGCGGTTACAAGCGCACATCGCTTGTCACCACGTTCGCCAGCGCCTTTCCGATGGATAATCCGCGCTATGTCGTCGTCGCCATGATGGACGAGCCACAGGGCACGGCGGCCACGTCCTATCAGCGCACGGCGGCGTGGAACGCGGCCATGGTGGTGGGTAATGTCGTGCCGCGCATCGGCCCGATGCTGGGCGTTTATCCCGACGACAGCCGCGACATCGACCTTACCGATCTGCGCCCGCTGGTCGGGAAGGACGCGCACTGATGCGCCTGTCGACCCTTTTGGAACGGGCCGCCATTCGGGCCGATGGCGCGGGTGATGCGAATGTCACCGGCTTTGCCATCGACCATCGCAAGGTTGCCCCCGGCACCGTGTTCGGCGCGTTTCAGGGTGCCAGCGTCAATGGCGAGGATTTCATCCCCGCCGCCGTCGCAAGCGGCGCGGTGGCCATTGTCGCCCGGCCCGAAGCCGAGGTGACCGGCGCGCTGCACGTGGCCGATCCGCTGCCGCGCAGGGCCTTTGCCCGTATGGCGGCGCAATTCTTTCAGCCGGTCCCCTCAACCGTCGTCGCCGTCACGGGCACCAACGGCAAGACCAGCACGGTCGAGATGACGCGCCAGATCTGGCGAATGTGCGGATTTTCCGCTGCCAGCATCGGCACGCTGGGCGTGACCACCCCCGACGAAAGCGTTTCGACCGGGCTGACCACGCCCGATATCGTGACGTTCCTGTCGAATATGACGGGTCTGGCGCGCGAAGGGGTGACCCATGTCGCCTATGAAGCGTCGAGCCACGGGCTGTCGCAGTTCCGCAACGAGGGGCTGCAGGTCGCGGCTGGTGCCTTTACCAATCTGTCGCGCGATCACCTCGACTATCACGCTGATATGGACGATTATTTCGCTGCCAAGATGCGCCTGTTCGACGAGGTGGTGTCTGATGGTGGCCATGCGGTGGTCTGGGCCGGCGATGCGCATAGCGATGCGGCCATCGCACGCGCCGCGGCGCGTGGCCTTTCCGTTCTGCCGGTCGGCAATCGGGCAGGCGCGGATGGCATCCGTCTGCACAGCCGCACCCCGACCGAACTGGGGCAGGAACTGGCGCTGCGCTTTGCAGGCGCGGACTATCGGGTGAAACTGCCGCTGATCGGTGCCTATCAGGCGGCGAACGCGCTGGTGGCGGCGGGTCTGGTGATCGCGGCGGCCGGTGCTGCCGGTCCTGCGGCGGCCCAGGTGTTCGATGCCATGGCGCGGCTGCAACCCGTGCGTGGCCGGCTGGAACGCGCGGCGCTGAACCGCGCGGGCGCGCCCTCCTATGTCGATTATGCCCACACGCCAGAGGCGTTGGAAGCCGCCATCGTCGCGCTGCGTCCGCATGTCGGCGCGAGTGGCAGGCTGATTATCGTGTTCGGCGCGGGCGGCGACCGCGATACGGGCAAGCGCGGGCCGATGGGGGCGATTGCGGCGCGCGATGCCGATATCGCCATCGTAACCGACGATAATCCGCGCGGCGAAGACCCCGCCGCGATCCGCGCCGCCGTGCTGGCAGGCGCACAAGGGGCCGCGAATATCAGCGAGATTGCGGGGCGGCGCGAAGCCATTGCCGCCGCGACCGCACAGGCTGGCAAGGGCGATATCGTCCTGATCGCCGGCAAGGGCCACGAGCAGGGCCAGATTTATGGACGCGGCGAAGCCACACGCGTCCACCCTTTCGACGATGTCACCATAGCAAGAGAGTGTGCAGCATGAGTGGAGCTCAGATGAAATCCGTCCTCAAGACCGCCGCCTTGAAGAGCCCGCCGGTCAAAAACTCGGCGCTCAAGACCATCAGGCCTGTGCCGGATGCGACGCGAATGGCGATTATCGAGGAAAGCGACGCGGGCGGCGAACGTCCGCTGTGGCGTGCCCATACGCTGGCGATGGCCGCCGACGGCACGGTGCATGGCGATTTCGCGGCCAACCATGTCGCCTTCACCCCCGGCGAGGTGCAGCGCGGTTCGCTCTATATCGCGCAGGGCGAAGTCGATGCGATGGCGGCGCTGCAGAACGGCGCGGCGGGCTGTCTTTCGGTGCACCGGGTGCGTGGACCGCATGTGCTGGTCGACGATATCCATCTGGCGCTGGCCCGCATCGCGCGTGCATCGCGCAACCGTTCGCGCGCTACGATGACGGCGCTGGCCGGTTTCGCGGCGGATTCGATCATCGATACGGTGCTGCACGATGCGCTGGACCGCGCCAGCCGCGGCATGGCGTGGAGCGCGGATGCCGAACTGGGCATGGCGGCGTCGCTGTGTACGCTGGCGGCGGACCGCAATCACGCGATCTTCACGCTCGACAACGCCGACGATGCCCGCGCGCTGCGCCCGCATCTGTTCGTGTCGGGCCCGACGCTGGATCACAAGGTGGGCGAAAGCATCGCAGCCACCTTGCAGGCGGGCGGCGCGGCCGTTCTGCCCGCCGACAGCTGCGATTTTGCCGCATGGCGTGCCGCCGCGCTCGACGCAGGCGCGCAGGTCTATGGCTATGGCCGCAAGCCCAGCGCCGACATCCGCCTGATCGACACGGTGACGCTGGACGACGGTTCGGTGCTGGTCACTGCCGATATGATGGGCCGCGCCATGTGCTGGTCGCTGGCCGAGGGGCTGTTCGAGGAAGGCGACGCGCTGGAATCGCTGGCCATTATGGGCGCGATGCGCGCGGCGGGCGCTTCGCTTGGCGCGGCGGCACTGGCCCTGTGCGGCCATGTGGAAGAGGATGAACAGCCGCTCGCCGTGGCGGTTTAGGTCGACAACCCCGCCAACAGGGGCAAATCCAGCCGTCGTTCAGGTGGGGAAAGGCTGAAAGGGGCGCTTCACATGGCCGTTGGCATAGCCCATTGCCTATGGCTGCGTTACCGCAAGTTTGAAGCGGTGCCCGAGGAGCGCAAATGCTTTACCTGATCGCCCAGTGGCTCGAATTCGAAGGGCTGGCCAATCTTGTCCGTTACCAGAGCTTTCGCGCGGGCGCCTGCCTGCTGACCGCACTGGCGATCGGGCTGATCATCGGCCCGCGCTTTATCGATCTGTTGCGCGTGCGGCAGGGCAAGGGGCAGCCGATCCGGCTGGACGGCCCGCAGACCCATCTGGCCAAGCGCGGCACCCCCACCATGGGCGGGCTGCTGATCATGGCCGCCGTATCGGTTTCGATGTTCCTGTGGATGGACCTGTCCAGCTGGCAGGTGTGGGCCTGTATCGCGGTCACGCTGGGTTTCGGACTGATCGGTTTCCTCGACGATTACGACAAGGTGCGCAAGGCCAGCCACAAGGGCGTATCGGGCAAGGTGCGGCTGCTGGGCGAATTCGTGATCGCGGGCATCGCGGCCTGGCTGGTGGTGGGAGAGACGACGCTCTATCTGCCTTTCGTCAGCTTCGGCATTCCGCTGGGGCCGTTCTATTACGTGTTCGCCGCTTTCGTGATCGTGGGGGCGGGCAATGCGGTGAACCTGACCGACGGGCTGGACGGGCTGGCCATCATGCCCGTCATCATCGCCAGCGGCACATTCGCGATCATCGCCTATCTGGTGGGCCGCGCCGATTACTCGGCCTATCTGGGCATCCCCTATGTCGAAGGCGCGGGCGAGTTGGCCATCCTGTGTGCCGCGATCATTGGCGCGGGGCTCGCATTTCTATGGTTCAACGCGCCGCCGGCCGCCGTATTCATGGGCGATACGGGTTCGCTGGCGCTGGGCGGGGCATTGGGCACGATCGCGGTCGCCGCCCATCACGAGGTGGTGCTGGGCATCGTCGGCGGGCTGTTCGTGCTGGAAGCCGTATCGGTCATCGTGCAGGTGTTCTGGTTCAAGCGCACCGGCCGCCGCGTCTTCCGAATGGCCCCGATCCACCATCATTTCGAACAAAAGGGCTGGGCCGAATCCACCGTGGTCGTCCGGTTCTGGATCGTGGCCATCGTGCTGGCCGTGATCGGCCTTGCGACACTGAAGGTGCGATGAGCGAAACCGGCGCCCCCTCTTCGGCTATTCTGCCGCCTGCCGTTTTCGCGGGGCGCAATTATGCCGTTCTGGGGCTGGCCCGCACCGGCATGGCCGCGATCCGCGCGCTTTGCGACGCGGGTGCGCGCGTTCTGGCGTGGGACCGCGACCCCGATGCGCGCCGCCTTGCCGAGCAGCTGGCGGGCGACTGCAGCGGCCTGTTGCGGGTGGGAGAGATCGACCGCTATTCCGTGGCCGGTTTCGACGGGATCGTCGTGTCGCCCGGCGTGCCACTGAACAAGCATCCGGTTACCGATATCGCCCGCGCCACCGGCGTCGCCATCATCGGCGACATCGAACTGTTCGCACAGGCCCGCCCGCTGCTGCCCGCGCACAGAGTGGCGGGGATCACCGGCACCAACGGCAAGTCCACCACTTGCGCGCTGCTGCACCATCTGCTGCAAAGCGCGGGCTATGCCACGCGGCTGGGCGGCAATATCGGCATTCCCGTGCTGTCGACCAGCGCGCTGCAGCCCAATGAAAAGGGGCCGGCGATCTATGTGTTCGAATTGTCGAGCTATCAGATCGACATTACCGACAGCCTGTCGTGCGAGGCTGCGGCGATCCTGAATGTCTCGCCCGATCACCTCGACCGTTATGACGGCAGCTTCGAGGCCTATACCGAAAGCAAGGTGCGCCTGTTCGGCATGCAGGATGCCAGGGCGATGGCGCTGGTCGATCGGGCCAGCCTGCAAATGCCGCCAGTCGCCCGTGCGCTGTCCCATCGCTCGCCCGTGGTGATCGAGGATGTGTCCCTGCCCGGCAATCCCGACGAATGGCCATCGCTGCAGGGGCCGCATAATCGCGGCAATGCCGCCGCCGCGGTCGCCATCGCGCGCCGTTTCGGCGTGGAAGAGGCCGAGATCGAGGCTGGGCTGAAAAGCTTTCACGGCTTGCCGCATCGCATGCAGCGGGTGGCAGAGATTGGCGGGGTCGCGTTCGTCAACGATTCCAAGGCGACCAATCCCGCCTCTACCGCGCCTGCGCTGGCGGCATATCCGCCGCAGGACGGGCGCGCGCGTATCCATTGGATCGTCGGCGGTCTGCCCAAGGGCGACACGCTGGGCGAGTGCGAGGGGATGCTGGACCATGTCGCGGCGGCCTATACCATTGGCGAGGCGGGGCCGATGTTCACCGGCCTGCTGGAAGGGCGCGTGCCCGTCCAGCGGTCCGAGATGATGGGAGAAGCCGTGCGCGCCGCCGCCGCTGCCGCGCAGCCGGGCGATGTGGTGCTGCTGTCGCCCGCATGCGCCAGTTTCGACCAGTTCCGCGATTACGAAAAACGCGGCGAGGCCTTCGTCAGCCTTGTCGCCATGCTGGCCGAGGCAAACAAGACAGGGGAGCAGGAAATTTGAGCGTTGCACCCCATTTCGAACGCGGCGCCGATGGCGTTCATATCGTGGCCCGCAATCCGCGCCGCCGTAAAGGGCGGATGCACGATCTGCTGGTCTGGTGGCGAGAGATCGACCGCGTGATCCTGTTCACCGTTCTTGCATTGATGGCCGTGGGGATCATCGGCGTTGCCGCAGGGTCGGCCGCCAGCGCCAAGCGCCTGTCAACGGCGGCCAAAACGCTGGACGATCTGATGTTCTTCAAACAGCACCTGGCGTGGCTGACCATGGGTCTGGCGGTGATGTTCGTGTCGTCGATGCTGTCGCGCGACAATGCACGCAGGGGCGCGATCCTTCTGGCTTGTGCCATGTTCGCTCTGCTGATCGTCACCCCTTTCGTGGGGCACGAAATCAATGGTGCGCGGCGCTGGATCAATATTGGCGTATCGTTCCAGCCGTCCGAATTTTACAAGCCTGCCTATACGGTGCTGCTGGCGTGGATCCTGTCGTGGCGGGTGCGCGATCCGCAAATCCCGACGATCGCGATCTGCTTTGGCATATTGCTCGCATCGGTCGGGCTGCTGATGCTGCAGCCCGATTTCGGCACCGCCATGCTGCTGGCGGGCGTATGCCTTGTGCTGGTGATCACGGCGGGCCTGCCAGTGCAGCGGATCGGCGTTGCGGTGGGGCTGATCGTTTCGATCGTGATCGCCGCCTATTTCTTTTATGACAATGCCCGCCATCGTATCGACGCTTTTCTGGGCGGCAGCGAGGCATATAGCCAGGTCGATCTGGCGCGGCGTACCCTACTGTCGGGCGGGTGGTTCGGACAGGGCCTGTGGATGGGCACGCGCAAGAATTCGCTGCCCGAAGCGCATACCGATTACATCTTGTCGGTCATTGGCGAGGAATTCGGCCTGATCGCGGTCAGCGCCATCGCGCTGCTCTATTGCACATTGGTCGTGCGCGTGCTGTGGCGGTTAAAGGACGAGGAAGACTTGTTCACGATCCTTGCGGGGACGGGGCTGGCATCGCTGCTGGGCGGGCAGGCGTTCATCAATATCGCGGTGAACCTGCAACTCTTTCCGTCCAAGGGCATGACCCTGCCACTGATCAGCTATGGCGGCTCGTCGATGATCGCGCTTTGCCTTACGGTGGGGATGCTGCTGGCGGTCACAAGGCGCAATCCGTTCCTTACGCGCGACGGTCTGCCCGTCGGCCATGGAGGTATGAGACGATGAGCAAGCAGGCCGCGCCGCGCGCGACCCGCCATTATATTCTGGCAGCCGGGGGCACCGGCGGCCACATGATCCCCGCCTTCGCCCTTGCGAGCGAGCTGATCGCGCGCGGGCACAAGGTGGCGCTGGTCACCGATACGCGGGGAGAGGCGATTCCCGGCATGCCCAAGGACATGGACGCCTTTGTGTTGCCCGCGGGGCGCATGGATGGCGGCATTCTGGGCAAGATCCGCGGGCTGAACGCGATCCGCAAGGGCCGCGCGATGGCGCTGCGCCTGATCCGCGAGATGGAGCCGGCCTGCGTGGTGGGTTTCGGCGGCTATCCCGCGATGCCGACGCTGCTGGCGGCGAAGGCCGCGAATGTGCCATTCGTAATCCACGAACAGAACGCCGTGCTGGGCCGCGTGAACCGCTATCTGGCGGGCAGCGCGGCCGCAGTCGCCACCGCCTATGAACGGATCGACCGCATGCCCGCCAAGGCCGCGGGCAAGATCCATCTTGTCGGCAATCCGGTGCGCGAGGAAGTGCTGGCCTTGCGCGACCAGAGCTTTCCGCCCTTTCTGAAAGAGGGGCTGCTGCGCGTGCTCGTCACCGGCGGCAGTCAGGGTGCCCGTATCCTCAGCCGCGTGGTGCCGCAGGGCTTCGCCGCCCTGCCCGAAGACATGCGCCGCCGCCTGCAAATCACGCAGCAATGCCGTCCAGAGGATATCGAGGCCGTCCGCGCATCCTATGCCGACAGCGGCATTCCCGCCGAACTGGGGACCTATTTCGAGGATATGGCCCAGCGCCTTGCCGACGCGCATCTGTTCGTGGGCCGCGCGGGCGCATCGACCATTGCCGAGCTGACGGCGGTGGGCCGGCCCGCGATCCTGATCCCGCTCGCCATCGCGATGGACGATCACCAGACCGCCAATGCCCGTGAAATGGCCGAGGCAGGGGGCGCGCGTTCGATTGCCGAACCCGATTTTACGCCCGACGCGCTGGCCGCGCAGCTGATGGCCATGGCAGATGAACCGGAGACGCTGGCCAATGCCGCGCATCGTTCGTGGATTTGCGGACGCCCCGATGCGGCGCGTGACCTGGCCGATCTGGTCGAGGGTTTCGGCGGCACGCCGCTGATGGATGTGATCAAGGTCGGCAAATCCGCGCCTGCAAAAACCTCTGCCGCCACCGCCGCGCCTGCCGCGACCAAGGCAATGGAGGATGCGCAGTGAAGGCGATTACCTCCGACCCGCTGCTCGACATTGGGACGATCCATTTTGCCGGTATCGGCGGCATCGGCATGTCGGGCATCGCCGAAGTGATGCACAACCTTGGCTATAAGGTGCAGGGCAGCGACATGCGCGAAAGCCCCGTCGTCGAAAGCCTGCGAGCCAAGGGCATACCCGTCACCATCGGGCAAAAGGCGGAAAATGTGGAGGGCGTCGCCGTCCTCGTCATCTCCACCGCGGTCAAGCGGACCAACCCCGAAGTCGTCGCCGCGCTGGAAGCGCGCATACCCGTCGTCCGCCGCGCCGAAATGCTGGCAGAGTTGATGCGGCTGAAACGCACGGTCGCGGTGGCGGGCACGCATGGCAAGACGACCACCACCTCCATGATCGCGGCCTTGCTCGACGCGGGCGGGGTGGACCCGACCGTGATCAATGGCGGCATCATCGAAAGCTATGGCTCGAACGCGCGCGTGGGCGAATCCGACTGGATGGTGGTGGAGGCGGACGAAAGCGACGGCAGCTTTCTGCGGCTGGACGGCACCATCGCGGTCGTGACCAATATCGATCCCGAACACCTCGACCATTACGGCAGCTTCGACGCGGTAAAGGACGCTTTTGTCGAATTTGTCGAGAATGTGCCGTTCTATGGCGCGGCGGTGCTGTGTCTCGACCATCCGGAAGTGCAGGCGATCCTGCCCAAGATCCGCGACCGGCGCACGGTCACCTATGGCTTTTCGGCGCAGGCCGACGTGCGGGCCGAGAATGTGACCCCGTTCCCCGGCGGCAACCGTTTCGATGCGGTGCTGCGCCAACGCGACGGCAGCGTGGAGCGGATTGAGGGGATCGAATTGCCCATGCCGGGCCGCCACAATGTGCTGAACGCACTGGCCGCCGTGGCGGTGGCGGTCGAAATGCAATGCGTGCACGATACGATCCGCGACGGTTTCGCCCGTTTCGGCGGCGTGCGCCGGCGCTTTACCAAAGTGGGCGAAATCGCCTTTGACGGGGCCGATCCTGCCGTCGTGATCGACGATTACGGCCACCATCCGGTCGAAATCCGCGCCGTGCTTTCCGCTGCCCGCGAAGGGGCGCGCAATCGCGTGATCGCCGTGGCGCAGCCGCACCGTTTTTCGCGCCTGAACGACCATATGGAAGAGTTCCAGAGCGCGTTCAACGATGCCGATATCGTTTATATCACCCCCGTTTATGCCGCGGGCGAACAGCCGATCGAGGGTGCGAGCGCAGAGGCGCTGGTCGCGGGGCTGAAGGAACGCGGCCATCGCCACACCGGTATTGTCGAGGACGCCGATGCGCTGGCCGACACGCTGGCCCCGATGATCGAACCGGGTGACATCGTGGTCTGCCTTGGTGCGGGCGACATCACGCGCTGGGCCGCCGATCTGGCGGATGAGGTGGACAAGAGGCGATGATGGCCGGCAGCCCCCAGGACATCGGCGATCTGCAGCTGTCGCTGCGCCAGGGCAGCTTTGCGATGCCGCGCCCGCGCGGACGGCTGACACAGAATGCTCCGCTGGCAAAGCTGACATGGTTCAAGACGGGCGGCCCTGCCGAATTGCTGTTCGAGCCGGTCGACGCCGACGATCTGGCCGCCTTTATGGCGGCGCTGCCCGATTGGGTGCCAGTGATGGGGTTGGGGCTGGGGTCGAACCTGATTATCCGCGACGGCGGCGTGAACGGGGTGGTCGTGCGGCTGGGCAAGGGGTTTTCGGGAGTCGAGAAAATCGACGGTTTGACGCTGAAAATGGGCGGCGGCACATCGGGCGTGCTGGGCAGTTCCAGCGCGCGCGACCATGGCATTGCGAGGCTGGAATTCCTGAAGTCGATCCCCGGTTCGGTGGGCGGCTTTGTCCGCATGAATGGCGGCGCCTATGGGCGCGAGGTGAAGGACATATTGATCGAATGCGAAGCTGTGCTGCCCAGCGGCGAGCGGCGCGTATTCACGCCCGACGACCTCAATTACAGCTATCGCCATTCGGACCTGCCCGAAGGGGCGATCGTCACCAGCGCCACCATGCGCGGGGAAAAGGGCGAACCTGCCGCCATTCAGGCCGAGATGGACCGCATCAGCGCGGCGCGCGAAGCGTCGCAGCCGCTGCGCACCAAGACCGGCGGTTCGACCTTCAAGAACCCGCCGGGCGAACGCGCATGGGAACTGGTCGACCGCGCGGGTTGCCGCGGGCTTTCCATCGGTGACGCGCAAGTGAGCGAGAAGCACACCAATTTCCTGATCAACAATGGCCACGCCACCAGCGCCGATATCGAGGCATTGGGCGAGGAAGTGCGCCGCCGCGTCCGCGACAATAGCGGCATCGAACTGGAATGGGAAATCCGCCGGGTCGGGCTAACCGCCGAAGACGCTGCCTGCGAGGAGGCTGCACGATGAGCGCGACCACCATCCGTCGCGGCGGCAAGGGCGTGCGCCGCGCCACCGCCGCCAAGGGCAAGGCCCGTGCGGTTCAGGGCGCAAAGAAGAAGACCGGCGGCGCGGTCGGCGCGGCATGGAACAAGGTGCCGATTTCCGAAACCGGTCTGCAGAAATTCTTCATCGGCATATTCGTCCTGCTGGCGGCCGCCTCTCTGGTCGCGCTGGCCATTTATGCGGGCCTGCCCGAAGCTGTGCGGGACCGCGTGGGCGGCATGGCGGACGGGGCGGGCTTTACCGTGCGCAAGGTGGAAGTGCGCGGCGTGGACCGAATGGACCGGCAGGCCATCTATGAACGCGCCGTCGCCGCGCAACAGGTGCCCATGCCCTTGATGGATGTGGATGAATTGCGCGGGGAACTGCTGCAATTGCCGTGGGTGGCCGATGCGCGCGTATCGCGCCAACTGCCCGACACGCTGGTCATCGACATCGTCGAACGCCGCCCCCATGCCGTGCTGCAAGAGGGGGAGGAATTCGTGCTGATCGACCCGTCGGGCCACCGCCTGCAACCGGTGAAGCGCGGCGAAGCGGAAAAAATGCTGGTGCTGTCGGGCGACGGCGCGGCAGAGCGCGCGGCCGAACTGTCCGAGCTGCTGGATGCCGCACCTGCGCTGAAACCGCAGGTGCGCGCCGCCGAATGGGTCGGCCATCGCCGCTGGAACCTGACCTTCAAGACGGGGCAGGTCGTCGCCTTGCCCGAGGGGGACAAGGAATCGTCGGACGCGCTGGTCAGCTTTGCCCGGATGGACGGGATGAACCGCCTGCTGGGCGGCAAGGTGACCGTGTTCGACATGCGCGCCGACGATCGCATCTATATGCGCGTGCCGGGCCGCGCGGCGGAAGAGGCCGAGATGGAAGCACAGCGCAAGCGGCTGGAGCGTGAGGCTGCGCAGGCCGCGGCGGCACAGGAATCGGGCGAAGAGATCGGGGGCTAAGCGGGGACCATGGGTGCGATGCGCATAGAAAAGACCATCGGGGCGGTCGATATCGGCTCGTTCCGGATTTCCGCCATGATCGCGGGATTGACCGCCGATGGCGAGCTGGTCGTGCTGGGCAGCGGCCACCGCGCGGCAGAGGGCATCCGGCGCGGCTATGTCACCGATATGGATGCGGCGACCCATGCGATCCGCGATGCCATCGAACGCGCCGAACGCGCCGCCGATGCGCAGGTGGAATCGGTGTGGATCGGCTGTGGCAACGCGGGCCTGTTGTCCGAAATCCGCGAAATCGAACTGGAAGTGGGCGGGCGCCGCATCGATCAGGACGACATCGAATATCTGATGAACGACGCACGCGAGCAGATCATCCCGCCCGCGGGTGCGCCGCGCGTGGTGCTGCATGCGCAGCCGGCGCATTACATCCTCGACGGTGCGCATGGCGTCGGCAATCCGCGCGGGCTGCATGCCGAACGTCTGGCCGTCGCCGTCCATGTGATGGAGGCCGAGACGGGGCCTTTGCGCAATCTGATGGAAGCGGTGCAAAACGCCCACCTGAATGTCGAGGGCGTCGTTGGTGCGGGGATCGCGACCGGCCATGCCTGCCTGTCAGAGGAAGAGCGCGAGCTGGGCGTCGCCATGGTCGATTTCGGGGCAGAGGTGACGCATGTGTCGGTCCATGTCGGCGGCGTGCTGGTGGGCATGTCGGTGCTGGCTTACGGATCGGGCGACATCACCGATGCCATCGCGTCGGCTTTCGGCGTGCGCCGCACGCAGGCCGAACGGCTGAAATGCGTCTATGGATCGGCCATCGCCAGCCCGACCGACCACCGCGAACGCATTCCGCTGGGCCATGTGGGCGAGCGGGGGGGCGCCGAAAGCGCGGAAACGATCCTGCGCGCCGATCTGGTGGCGGTGATCAACAGCCAGCTTGCCCGCTGGACACAGGACGTGGCGGCGACTCTGAAATCGCTGGGCTTCGTCACGGGGCGTGGCGGCAACGGGCGGCAGATCGTGCTGACGGGCGGCGGCGGCGAGCTGGCGGGGCTGGCCGATTACATGCAGCAATCGCTGGCCAAGCCGGTGCGCACCGGTGCGGCCCCCAGAATGAGCGGCCTGCCCGAAGCGCATGCGACACCGGGTTTCGCCAGCCTGTCGGGTCTGGTGCTCTATGCCGCGGCAGACCCGCTGGACATCCGCACCAGCGCGGGCGGCTGGCAAAGCGCAAGCCGTTTCGCGCGCATGACCCTGCCCGCAAGGTTGATGCGCGCCATTCGCGAATATTTCTGACCGGTCAGCTGTTTACCGCGGGTTGGGGCGTATTGAGCCGCGAGAAATCGACCCGCGCGATTTCGGCCAGTATCGCCTGCCGCAGGCTTTCCGCCGTTTCGGCCATCAGCCCGTCCACCTCCAGACTGCCGCCCGCCAGCCCGCATTTCAGCGCGACATAGCCGCGCAGCATGCCCAGGGGGCCCCGCGCGATCTCCACGCTTTGCAGCTTGATCGCGGGGGCAGAGGTGATGACGGGGGCCAGCAGACCAGTGCGGACAAAGACCTGCCCGTCCTCCATCGCCCAGCCGCGCCGCATCCAGTTGAGGGTGAATAATCCCGCCAGCACCGGCACGACCAGCCACGGGCCAAACCACCAGTCGACCCCGCCTATCCCCATGCCCGCGCCTGCTGCGATCAGCACCACGGCGAACAGCGCGAAGCAGTCGACCCACGGTCGCGCACTGGGACGGTGCCATTGCGTTTCCGGACCCGGCAGCGCGATCCGTGCCGCGCGCGCGACCGGCGCGATTTCGTCCGGCTGGGCAAAGGGGGCGACATCGTGGCTGGCCGATTTCGCATCATTGGCAAGGCTGACAAAGGCCAGCGAGTGCCATCCGAACCAGCGCCGCACCAGCCCCGTCGCCAGCACGCCCGCCTGCACACGGTGAACCGGCATCACTACATCGGTACGATTCAGCAGGCCCCGCCGCCGCCGGAAGCCGCGATCGGTTTTCTCCAGCCGGAAATCGTAATCGCGCAGCACCGTGCGCACCACGCCCGTCGCCACGCCCAGCACCAGCAGCGATGCCACGGCCAGCACTGCGCCCAGCGCCTGCGCGATAAAGCCCCAATGGCGGATCGTGTCGGCCTGCACCTCGAACAATCCGGTCCAGAAGCGCGCGCTCCATATGTCGAAGGGCAGCAGGAAATCAAACTGTTGCAACGCCGCGCCGATGGCGGCCAGCACCACCAGCGAAAACTCGAACACGCCGAAATGCAGGACCCGCTTCAGATCCATGGCGAACAGCGTCTGCGCAGGCGTTTCTGGCGGGGCGGACGGTTTTGTATCGGCGGGCGTGTCGACCGCCGGGCGGGGCGCTTCATGCTGCCGCCGCACCACGGCGCGCAGCCGCTCGCCCTCTGCGCGGGTGACATAGGCAAGGCTGATCTCGTCCTTGCCGCCCGCGCCCGTCTCGAACGTGACCGATACCAGCCCCAGCAGCCGCGCCAGCAGCGGTTCGGCAATGCTGACATCCTGTATCCGCTCATAGGGAACCGACCGCGCCTCGCGCGAGAGCAGGCCGGTTTCCAGCCGGATGTCGTCGGCCCCGACGCGATATTCGGTCCGCCACCAGCGCAGGAACGCCGAACCCAGTGCCCCGCCGATTACCAGCATGGCAATGCCAATCAGCGCCAGCGGATAGCTGCGCAATTCGCTGGACCCGATGGTGACGGCGACCATGGCGAACACGGCCTGCGCCAGCGATTTGCCGATCGCGGGGACAAGGCCCAGAATCTCGGTCCGTTGGCCCGCTATTGGCGGGTGTGTTTCCGCGTGGTCAGACACCCTCGGTCTCGCGCGTGATGTGGCTGCGGATTGCCTCGCGCATGGCTTGGGCATCTTCGTCCAAAAGGCCCGGCAAGGTGACCGAGCTGTTATGCGTGCCTGCCGTGTGCAGCACCAGCGTCGACAGGCCCAACATGCGCTCGACCGGCCCGCGGTTCACGTCAATATGCTGCACGCGCCCGAACGGAACCACCGTGTCGCGGTGAAACAGCCAGCCCTTGACCACGCGCAAACGGTCCTCGCCCATCGCGAACCCCTTGTGCCGGTAACGGCGCATCGGCGCCCAGCCAAGGCACCACAGCGCGACCAGAGCGGCAGGGAGGATGGCCACGCCCATCGGCAGCGGCGCGGCGATTTCGATCACGATCCCCGCGATCAGCAAGGGGATGGCGACGATCGCCCCCTCGATCATCAGCGCGGTGCGGTGCGAGGGGTGCAGCGGGGTCAGCGGCTGGGTCATATGGTCCTGATCGGTGTCCGTCTTCATTCTGCGGCCAGCAATTCCTCTGCCCCGCCAAGATCCACGCTGACAAGGCGCGATACGCCCTGTTCCACCATGGTCACACCGAACAGCCGGTGCATCCGGCTCATGGTTACGGCATTGTGGGTTACGATCAGGTAACGGGTCTGCGTCTGCTTCGTCATGGCTTCCAGCAAGTCGCAGAAACGTTCGATATTGGCGTCGTCCAGCGGCGCATCGACCTCGTCCAGAACGCAGATCGGCGCCGGATTGGTCAGGAACAGCGCGAATATCAGCGCCACCGCGGTCAGCGCCTGTTCGCCGCCCGACAACAGGGTCAGCGATTGCAGCTTCTTACCCGGCGGCTGGGCATAGATTTCCAGCCCTGCCTCCAGCGGATCGTCGCTGTCGACCAGCGCCAGATGCGCCTGACCGCCGCCGAACAGCGTGGCGAACAGCGATCGGAAATGGTCGTCCACCGCGTCGAATGCGGCACGCAGCCGTTCGCGCCCCTCGCGGTTAAGGCTGCCGATGGACCCGCGCAGCCGGTGCACCGCTTCGGCCAGTTCGGCCTGTTCTGCGGCGCTCGACCCGTGCTGGGCCTCGGCCTCGGCCAGCTCGTCCGCGGCGACCAGATTGACGGGGCCCAGCCGCTCGCGCGCCGTGGTCAGGCTTTCCAATTGCTGCGCATGGCGTTCGGCGGACATCGTCGCGGCCTCTGCGCTGTCGAAACCGATGCGTTCGGGCAGCAGCGGGGGCGGGCAGTGGAACCGTTCGCCGCTGGCGCGGGCAAGCTCGCCGCGGCGGGCTTCCTCGTTCTCGGCGCGGGCGGCGGCACCGGCGCGGGCCTCGCGCGCGGCGGCCAGCGTTTCATTGGCGGCAGCGAAGGCGGCATCGGCCTCGCGCGCGGCGGCTTCGGCGGCGGAATGGGCGGCCTGCGCCTTGTCCAGCTCGGCCGTCAACCGGTCGCGCGCCGCGCTTGCCTGCTCGATATCCTGCATCAGGGCTTCGGGCTTGGCGGCAGTGATGGCGCGCTCTTCCTCGATCTCCTCGCGCCGCCGGGCCACATCGGCTAGACGGCGGGCGGCATCGCCCGAACGCGCTTCCCAGCCGCGCATGTCGGTGCGCATCGCATTGATGCGTTCCCGCCCCACGGCCAGCGCCTGTTCCAGCGCGGCATGTTCGGCCATCGCCTGTTGCAGGCGGGTGCGGGCTGCATCGTTGCGCGCGCGTGCTGCCTCGCTCGCCTGCCGCTGGACGGTGGGATCGGGCAAGGTCGCGCGCTGGCTTTCGGCATCGGCCAGCTCTTCCCTTGCCGTGTCGACGCGGGCGGCCAGTTCGGTCAGCCGTTCGGCCAGATCGGCGCGGGCGCGTTGCAAACGGTCCAGCGCCGCCTCTGCCTGACCGCGCGCCATCATGGCAGAGCGTTCCTCGTCCGCCGCTGCCGTCATTGCCCGTTCCGCTTCGGCATTGGCCTCGCGCGCCTGTTCGAATGCGGCGCTGGCATCGGTCTGGTCGCTTTCCGCCCTGGCCAAGCCATCGCGCAAAGCGGGCAAGCGCGCGGCCAGCGCGTCCAGCCGGTTCGCAGCCTCCAGCATGGCCGCTTCCGCCGCGCCTTCGCCCCGCACGACGAAACCGTCCCACCGGCGCAAGGCGCCCGCGCGGGTCACCAGCCATTCGCCCGGCTCCAGCGCCTGACCCTTATCCTCGTCCGCCACGCGCACCAGTGCCAGACGGGCCTGCAATTCGGGCGGTGCATCGGTCACATGGGCGGCAAGGCTTTCGCCATGCGGCTGCGGCGCGGCAGAGCCGGTCCAGAACCGCCCTTCCTCGCCATCGGCGGGCGCGGCCAGCAGGGCCGCACCGTCGCGCCCAAGGGCGGCGGCAAGGGCGCGTTCGTAACCGGGCGCGGCCTTGACCGCGTCGATCGCGCGCTTGCGCCCCTTCGCGCCCTTGTCGGCCTTTTCACGCGCGGTGCGGTCGCGCAGCAGCGCATCGTGCTCGCGCTCCACGCCCGCCAGCTCGGCACGGGCAGAGGCGAGCGCGCTGGCACTGGCGTCGCGGCGGGCGCTGGCGGCTTCGCGGGCGATGCGCGCCTCGTCGATCGCGGCGCGGGCGTCGGCGCGCGCGGCGCTGGCCTGTTCGACGCGGGCAGAGGCCGCCTGCAATGCGGCATTCGCCTCTTCCTCGCTACCCAATCCGTCGCGCTCGGCCTCGCTCCGCTCCAGCTCGCGCCGGGCACGCGCCAAACTGTTCTGCGCCTGCGCGACGGCTGCCTCGGCCACGCGCCAGTCGGCCTCGACCCGCGCCTGATCGGCAGTCGCCTGCGCCAGTGCCAGTTCGGCGGCGCGGCCCGCGCGTTCGGCATCGTCCTGCGCGGCGGCCAGCTTCGGGCGGCGCTGCTCGTCTTCGGTCAGATTGCGCTGGCTGGCGGCGATTTCCCGGGTCAACCGCGCCATGGCTTCGGCGGCATTGCGGGTGTTTTCCTCCGCGTCGCCCTCGTCCTTGTTCAGCCGCGCATATTGCCGGTCCAGATCGGCCAGCCTTTCCTGCGCCGCTTCCAGCCTGCCGGTCAGCATGGTCAACAGGTTCGCCTGTGCCGATACATCGTCGCGCCGGTCGGCCATATCCTCGCGCGCCTGCGCCAGCCGGATCGCATTGGCCTGCTGGGCATGCTGCGCGGCAGAGGTCGCGGCCTGCGCGGCGGTCACCGCTGCCTCGCTCTCTTTCGCAAGGGCCCGCGCCGCATCTGCCGCCGCCGCCGCCTCGCGCCAGCGCGCGAACAGCACTTGCGCTTCGGCCACGCGGATCTGGTCCGACAGCTCGCGATATTTTTCCGCCGCCTTGGCCTGCCGCCGCAAGCTGCCCATCCGGCTGTCGAGCTGGGCGAGCAGATCCTCAAGCCGGGCAAGATTGTTTTCGGTCGCGCGCAGCTTTTGTTCGGCATCCTTGCGCCGGACATGCAGGCCCGAAATGCCCGCGGCTTCCTCCAGCATCTGGCGGCGTTCGGCGGGCTTGGCGGCAATTACCGCGGCAATGCGGCCCTGCGATACCAGCGCGGGGCTGTGCGCGCCGGTCGCCGCATCGGCGAACATCAGCGCGATATCCTTGGCCCTGACATCGCTGCCGTTCAGGCGATAGGCGCTGCCCGCGCCCCGCTCGATCCGGCGGGTGACGTCGAATTCCTCGCCATCGGCGCTTTCGGTCAGCAGGGAGACTTCGGCAAAGCTGCGGGGCGGGCGGCTGGCCGTGCCCGCAAAGATCACATCCTCCATCCCCGATCCGCGCATCGACTTGGCCGAGCTTTCGCCCATGACCCAGCGGATCGCTTCGAGAAGATTGGACTTGCCGCAACCGTTGGGGCCGACGACGCCGGTCAGCCCCGGTTCGATCCGCAGCTCTGCCGGTTCGACAAAGCTTTTGAATCCGGAAAGGCGCAGGCGGCGAAACTGCATCAGATCACAGTGTCGCCGCCATGCCCCATCAGCGGGCGCCGGCGCGTTGCAGGGCAGGCTCCAGCTCTTCCCAGGTGGGAGCGCCGGTCAGCCGCGTGCCGTTGATTTCCAGTGTCGGGGTCGAGGTCACCTCGTAAGTCGCGGCGGTTTCGACGAAGCTTTGTGCCTTGTCGACATCGGCAAGGCAGGCATTGGCCTGATCGCGCGAGATCCCGCGCGATGCAAAGAAATCGGTCATGCCGAACAATTCGCCCATGGCCACCATACGCTGTTCCGGCGGCAATGCGTTGACCTGTTCGAATGCGCCCTGTCCGGCCTGTTGCGCGGCCTGGAAGAAAGTGCCCTGATTTTCCCAGAACTGGTCTGCCAGTGCAATCGTTGCTTCGGGCGCGGAACATTGCACCAAAAGGGCAGCGGGAAGATCCATGCTGCTGAGCGGGACGAGTCGCAATTCAAAGCTGACCCGTCCGCTGTCGACATATTCGCTGCGCAGCTCTTCCCCTGCGGTTTTGGCGAAATCGGCGCAGTGCGAGCACGACAACGCCCCATATTCGACGAACTTGATCGGCGCATCGGGATTGCCCATCAGAAAGCCGCCCTGATCGGTCGGCGCCACGATCTGCGACCAGCTTTGCCCTTCTGGAGCGGCCACCGCCTCGACCGGATCGCCTTCGACCGAACCGTCCGTTGCCTCTTCGGCGGAATCGCACGCAGCAAGCATGGCCAGCGGCGCAAGCGCAAGGGCAAGGAGCGGGCGGTTGAAACGGGCTGTCATCATCGAAGTCTTTCCAATCTGAACAATCTAGCGCAAGCGGGCACCCTTGCGGAAGCGTGGGGCGCGTCATGCACGCCGGTTTTGCACAAGCACTGCAATCGATCCAAGGGTTTCAGCATGCCCGGTGCGGAAAATTGTCCATGCTGTCGCCCGGAAAGGGCGAATCACCTATTTGATCCGCACATCCAGCTGCGGTTTCAGGCTGGCCCAGTCATGCGTTCCGGCCAGCAGCACGCCATCAATGTCAAAGCTGGGCGTGCCGGAAACGCCCTTGTCGCGATAGGCCGCGGTCTTTTCCGACAGGGTTTTTGCCATTGCCTCGTCCGCAAGGCAGCGGTCGATTTGGGCCTTGGAATAGCCGCGACGAACCATGATGTCATAAAAACCCAGATCGCGGGCAACAGCCTGCATGCGCGCGCCGACGGTGCCCGTCTGGTAACGCGCGCGCTGTGCCGAGGTCGCCTTGAACCATTTGTCGAGCCAGACCGGCTGTGCGGACATGATCGCCGAATGATTGGCGAGAAAACGGTCGCTTTGCCCGCAATTGGTGACCAACGCGGCGGCCAGATCGGCCTGATCCCGTACCAGATGGCGCACGACCACCGATGCCTTGCCCGTCGCGGTATAGGCGATCACCAGTTCCTTGCCCGCTTCCTGTTCGAAATGGGCGCAATGGGGGCAGGTATAGCTGACATATTCGGTCAGTGTGACCGGCGCTGTGGCAGGGCCGATGCGATGCACGCCGGGTTCGACGCGGGTCACGCCTTGCGGCGATTGCGCGGCGCCCGAACCGGCTGCAGCAGAACCGGCGGTGCCCGATTGCGCGGTCAGCGCGGCCGCGCCCGCCATGGCCAAGGCCAGAATTTTCAAACCCGTCTTCATCGTCATCCCTTGTCGTTCCCGCCCGGCATGGTCCCGCCCAGCGAACGGGCCAGCGATTCCAGCACCGTGCGCAATTCCGGATCGCCGATATCGCGCAGCGAATCCCCCAATTCCATCGGAATCGGCTTCAGCGATGGCGGCGGTTTGGCCTTGCCATCGCCTGCGATAGAATCCGGTACCTGAACCTGACCCTGCCGGATTTTCACCTTTGCCACCGCGCTATAGCCGAAAAAGCGGTTCACCCGCTCGATCACTTCGGGAATGACGTGCTGGATCAGCGGGGCGTGGGCAGGCAGCACGACCAGTTGCAGCGTGCCGCCCGATTTCTCGCCGGGGGGAAAGCGGATCGCCTCTGGCGCGGAGACGCGGGCGTGTTGGGGGCCCACGATTTCGGCCCAGCGCGACACGACCGACGATTGCACGAAACCGAACCGGCGAAACGCGGTGCGCCCGATCTGGGGCATCAGATCGCCGATGGGCTTTGCCGCCCCGCCGCGCGGGCGTTCATAGGGTTTGGGCCCCGCCGCCTTTTTGGCGCCGCCCTTGCTTGCGGCCTTGCTGCGGGGTTTTTCAGAGTCGCTTTCCATGACCCGCCAGCCCATGCCATAGGCGTGCCGGTCGTGACCAGTTCCCTTCACAAGAAACCCGCAACGAAGACAGGTGCCGGCGCATCGCGCATCGCGCATGATCTGCTGCGATGGTACGATGCCAATGCCCGAACGCTGCCGTGGCGGGTGCCGCCGGGCAGTAATGAGGCGCCCGACCCCTATCGCGTGTGGCTGTCCGAAATCATGCTGCAGCAAACGACGGTGGCGGCGGTTAAGCCCTATTTTGACGGCTTTACCGCGCGCTGGCCCGATGTCGCTGCGCTGGCCGCCGCGCCCGATGCCGATGTGCTCGCCGCGTGGGCGGGGCTGGGCTATTACGCACGGGCCCGCAATCTGATTGCCTGTGCGCGCATGGTGGCGGGTGCAGGCGGTGCGTTTCCCGAAACCGAGGAAGGGCTGCGCGCCCTGCCGGGTGTGGGGGCCTATACCGCAGCGGCGATTGCGGCCATCGCATTCGGCCAGCGCGCCGTGGCGGTGGATGCGAATGTCGAACGCGTCGTGTCGCGCCTGTTCGCCATAGCCGATCCCTTGCCCGCATCGCGCCCCGCAATCCGCGAGGCTGCCGACAGCATCACTCCCGATGCGCGCGCGGGCGATTTCGCGCAGGCGATGATGGATCTCGGCTCTTCCGTCTGCACATCGCGCGAACCCGAATGCCTGATCTGCCCGCTGCAAGGCGATTGCATCGGCCATGCCAGCGGGATTGCCGCCAGCCTGCCGGTGAAGGCCGCAAAGAAGCCCAAGCCGCAACGCAGCGGCACGGCATATTGGATCGAACGGGACGGTCATGTGCTGCTGGTGCGTCGCCCTGCCAAAGGGATGCTGGCAGGCATGCGCGCCTTGCCCGACGATGGCTGGGCCGCACGGCGCGATGGCGACGGGGTGCCGCCGGCGGATGGCGGCTGGCGCGACAGCGGTGCCTGCGTGCGGCATGTGTTTACCCATTTCGTCCTCGACATGCGGATCAGCGCCATGCGCGATGCGCCGCCCGCCATGGCAGAGCGGCTTGATGGAGAATGGTGGGTGATCGACCGGCTGGACGATGCCGGTCTGCCCACGCTGTTCGCCAATGCCGCCCGGGCGATGTCGAAATGCGAATAAGGGACAAGCAAATGGTAGGGAAGTTCTGCCAGTGATTGCATTTCGCCTGCGGGCGGGGCTAGGCCGCGCGGGTTGAAGCGATCATTCGATACAGGGATACAGCCATGGTGAACGGCCCGATGGACGGCGAAATTGTGCAGGCCGAAGGCGACCGCCGCCGTTCGCGCCGGATCGACCGCGCCGATCACGTCCGCGCCGATCCCGATGCTCTCTGCGCGCTGATGGGCGACCGCGCGCTGCTGCTTAAAATGGACGAATGCGACCCGCTGGTCAGTGATGACGGCAGGCTGGAATGGGGCACGCTGGACGATGCGCCGCAAGGGGCGGAGCTGTTGTTTCTTGGCCTCGATGGCGACCGCGGCTGTTTCGCCGCCGTTCCGCGCGGCACCGGCGCGGGCGATGCGCGGGGCAAGGCATGGCTGCAGGCGGGGCAGCTGAACCCGCAGGATTTCGCCACTTTCGCCGCAGCGCGCAGCCTTGCCAGCTGGCACGCGACACACCGGTTCTGCGCGCGCTGCGGTTCGATGACCGTGCAGGGCAAGGGCGGTTGGCAGCGCGATTGCACCGATCGCGATTGCGGCGCTTCGCATTTCCCGCGCACCGATCCGGTGGCGATCATGACGGTCGAACACACCACTGCCGATGGCGAGCGGCTGGTGCTGCTGGGTCGCGGTCTCGGCTGGCCCGAGGGGCGCTATTCCGCGCTGGCCGGCTTTATCGAACCGGGCGAGACCATCGAACAGGGCGTGCAGCGCGAAGTGCTGGAAGAGGCGGGGCTGAAGGTTCATTCGGTCCGCTATCGCGCCAGCCAGGCCTGGCCGTTTCCGTCGCAACTGATGATCGGCTGCCACGCGGTGACCGATCACGCGACCCTTGCGATCGACCGGACCGAGCTGGACGATGCATTCTGGGCAACTCGCGGGGAATTGTTCGCCGCGCTGGAAGGGCTGCCGGGAAAGACATTCGATCCGCCGCCGCCGCATGCCATCGCGCATTATCTGCTGCGCGACTGGCTGGACCGGCCCGCGGACTAGCCGGACGATTCAGCTTTACGGACTAGCTAGACTAGGCCCAGCTTGGTCAGCTGCCCCAGCAATTTGCCCGGCAGCACATCGCCCGCGTCGGCCCCTTCGGCCAGATCGGGCGGAGCGTCTTCGTCTTTCAGATAGCGCCAGCCCTGATGCGCGCGGCGCGGACGGGCCTGCACGCGGATCAACTGCGGGGCAAGGTGGATCCACCAGCGCCCGTTATCCTGCTGTTCGAAACCAGTGATCGGGCTGCGCGCCACCAGCGCATGTTCATGCACCCAATAGAGCGACCCGCCTTCCAGCTCCTCCACCCGCTTTGGGCAATAGCGCGTGTTCAGCGATACGCGCGGGCGATTGGCGAACCAGCTTTCGATATCGTCATAGCTTTGCGCGCCAAAGGCAATCTTGGTGAGGTGCAGGGGCATCGCCCCAAGATAGGGCGAATACGCCCCGCCTCAACCCGTCAGCCGACAAGCCCCGACGCGACCGCAAGGCCGAGGAAGGCGAAGAAGCCCATCGAATCGGTGATCATCGTGACGAACACCGACGATGCGACCGCAGGGTCCTGATCCAGCCGGTCGAAGATCACCGGCACCATCACGCCCGCAAGTCCCGCGGTGATGATATTGATCACCACGGCTGCCGCGATCACCCCGCCCAGCATGGGCGTAAAGATCAGTGCCGTCGCCGTGCCGATCAGCGCCGCCACGGTCAGACCGTTGAGCAGGGCCACGCGCATTTCGCGCCAGATGACGCGGCGGGTGTTCGACTGGGTCAGCTGGTTCATCGCCAGCGCGCGCACCGACACGGCCATGGTCTGCGTGCCCGCATTGCCGCCGATGCTGGCGACGATGGGCATCAGGATCGCCAGCGCCACCAATTGTTCGATTGCCGCGCCGAATGCCGCGATGATCAGCGATGCGACCAGCGCCGTCCCCAGATTGGCGACCAGCCAGCGGACACGCTGGGAGTATGAGGTGCGGATCGGTTCGTTGATGTCGCCTTCGCCCGCGCCCGACAGCAGCAGCGTATCCTCGCCCGCTTCTTCCTGAATGATATGCGCAACGTCGTCGGCGGTGATCTGGCCGATCAGGCGTCCGCCCTTGTCCACCACGGCGGCGGAAATCAGCGCGTATTTCTGGAATCGCAGCGCGACTTCTTCCTGATCCAGATCGGCGGGGATCAGCGTCTGGTCGCGCTTCATCACATCGGCGATCGGCACGCTGCGCGGGGTGCGCAGGATCCACGAAAGCTGGCATGTGCCAACAGGGCGATGCGCGGGATCGACGACGAAGACTTCCCAGAACTCAGTCGTCAGATCGGCATTGTCCCGCATGTAATCGATCAGATCGCCGATGGTGATATGTTCGGGCACCGCGACCAGATCGCGCTGCATCAGGCGGCCTGCCGATTCCTCGGGAAAAGACAGCGCGCTTTCGATGGCGGCGCGGTCTTCGGGGTCCAGCTCTGCCAGAACGGCGGCCTGATCGCTGGCGTCTAGGTCTTCGATCAGCGCGACGGCGTCGTCGGTTTCCAGCTGTTCGGCAATACCCGCCACCGCATCGGGCGGCAGCGCTTCCAGCAGATCGTCGCGAACGTAATCGTTCAGCTCGGAAATAACCTCGCCGCTCATCAGATCGGCGATGCCGCGGGCCAGCGCAGGCCGGTCCTCGCGCGGCAGGATTTCGAACAGATCGGCGATATCGGCGGGGTGCAGCGGTTCGACCAGATCGCGGACGTCGGTCTCGGCGTCCTCGTCCAGAGCCTCGCGCACCGCCTCGACGAATTCGGGCTTCAGCCGGTCATCCTCGTCCAGCCGTTCGGCGCGGGCTTCTTCGGCCTCGCTCATATGCTCGGCATCGTCGCTGGCGACGGATGACGCGATCGCGGCCTCTTCGGCCTCATGCTCCTTGGCAAGGTTCTGGTCGTCGCGCTCCATCAGTGCCGGTGTCTAGGTTGCTGCACCGCGAAATCAACCGGGAAACTCGGGTTTCGCACGTGTGGATGATTTGTGGACGAACCGGTGGGCCATGCTGTGGGAAAGCGGGGTACAAGCCTGTGGATCGGGCGGCATGGCTTGTGGGCAGGCGTGGAAAGTCGCGGGCGTGACATATGCGGACGATAGCCTATATGCGATGCCGACCCCGCAGACACGCTCCGCGGCCCCGCCAACAGGGGCGGCGCATAAGGGGGCGACAAAGGAGAATTCATGTCCGAGGAAAAACTCACCCTCACGCTCGACACCGGCAATGGTGAGACCGGCGATGTCGTGATCAAGCTGCGCCCCGATCTGGCCCCCGGCCATGTCGCGCGCATCAAGGAACTGGTCGGCGAAGGCTTTTACGACGGTGTGAAGTTCCACCGCGTGATCCCCGGCTTCATGGCGCAGGGCGGCTGCCCCAACGGCACCGGCATGGGCGGTTCGGACAAGCCCGACCTGCAGGCCGAGTTCAACGACCACCCGCATACGCGCGGCGTCTGCTCGATGGCGCGCACGTCCTATCCGCACAGCGCGAATTCGCAGTTCTTCATCTGCTTTGACGACGCCCGTTTCCTCGACCGCCAGTACACCGTATGGGGCGAAGTCGAAGAAGGCATGGACCACGTTGACGCCCTGCCCAAGGGCGAGCCGCCGGCAAACCCGGGCAAGATCGTGAAGGCGACGGTTTCGTAATTCGGGCCGTCAGCGACGATTGAAGGAGGGGCGCTTTCGAGCGCCTCTTTTTTGGTGTGGATTTTGACATGCGTGGTGATTGCTAGCACGCTGCCACATATGAAGCATCGCACGACATTTGTGGGCCTGTCGATGATGGGTGTCGGCTTGCTTTTGATACTGCCGCTCGGTCATCTCGGCTATGGCATGCTGGCGGGTGCTGTTTTTATAGTGGGGATGCTTACGGTTTGGGCTGGCTCACTTGTCCGACTCGTTCGACGTTTAAAGTAAGGCTGTCGGTTGCTTTTGTCAGACCAGCCACGGCAAAGCCGCGGCTGTGACGTCGAACGGCTCGCTGCGGGCTCAGGCCCTCGCGACCGCCGGCCTGGCTTTCGCCTCTGGCGAATTCAGACTGCGGTTGCTTCGCAATCCTCGGCTAAATTCGCGGGCTACAGCTTGGCGTTTGTCAGCCAGTCGTTGAAAATCCTGACCGGCCTCGTCTCCAGCGCCTTGGGGCGGCAGACGAACCAGAAGCTGTAGGGGCTCTCGATCTCGAGGTCGGGGAACAGCCTTGCCAGACGTTCGTCACGCGCGCGGGTCAGATGGTCGCCGTGCATGATCGCGATGCCCAGCCCCTGTGCCGCAGCCTCGAGGATCAGCGCGCCCGAATCGAAATGATCGACCAGAGGTTCCTTGCGCATGTCGATGCCCACAGCCTCGCGCCATGCCGCAAAGCTGAGGTCCATGTCCGAATGGACGAGGTAGTTCATCTTCTCCAGCTTCGCCGGATCGGGTACGTCGCCCACTTCCTCTGCCGTTTTGCGCGATGCGATGGCGTGGACCATATTGTGGTCAAGCCGCACCGCATGCAGCTTCGGATCGACATTATCGGCAATGATGATCGCCGCATCGACCGATTCGCCCAGACGCGCCAGCGGGTTGGGATAGCTGTCGATATCGATGTGCAGCGCCGGATACAGCTGTCGCAATTCTGGCAGGCGCGGCACCAGCCGCTGTTCGCCGAACAGGGGCAGCACGTTCAGGCGCAGGCGCATGATCTTGTTGTCGGCCATTTGCCGCCCGACCTGTTCGGCCAGCTCGTCCAGCGCGGGGGCGACCGCGTCGAACAGGGCCTGCCCCTCTTCGGTCAGCTTCATGGTCTGGTGCCCGCGGTTGAACAGTTTTCGGCCGGTATAATCCTCCAGCGCGGTCACGCGGCGCGACAGGGCCGACGGGCTGAGCGCCAGTTCTGCCGCGGCAGCCTTGGCCGAGCCGAGCCGCACGATGCGGACAAAGGCTTCCAGCGATCTGAGAGGTGGCAGGCGGCGTGTTGCCATCAATCGGAACTTTCGTCTTCTGATTTTTGATCTGTGACAGGCGGGTGCAGGCGGATGCGTTCGACATGGCGTTCGTCGCCCGCGATCACTTCCAGCTTCCAGCCGCTGTCATGCTCCAGCACTTCGCCCACTTCGGGCACGCGCTCTGCCAGAACGAAGGCGAGACCGCCCAATGTGTCAACCTGTTCTTCGACTTCGGCCAGATGCGGATCGACCCTGCGCGCCACATCGATCAGCTGCGCGCGGGCATCGGCGTCCCACATCCCCTCGTCGATGGGGACCAGCAATTCGACGGGGGCGTCGTCATGCTCGTCCTCGATCTCGCCGACGATTTCCTCGACCAGATCCTCAATCGTGATGATCCCGTCGGTGCCCGAATATTCGTCGACCACAATGGCCAGATGCACGCGCCGTGCGCGCATATCGGCCAACACGTCCAGCGCCCCGCGCGCCTGCGGCACGTAAAGCGGCTGGCGCATCAATGTCGTCCAGTCCTTGGGCGGGGGGCGGTTTTCGGCCAGAAAGGGGAACACGTCCTTGATCAGCATCATGCCGATCACATGGTCCAGCGTTTCCGAAAACACCGGTATGCGCGAATGGCCGTGTTCGGCGAATGTCGCGACCAGCGTGTCCCAGCTGGCGGCCCGGTCGATCGCCACGATCTCGCCACGCGGAATCGAAACATCGTCGGCGTCCTTCTCCGAAAAATGGAGGAGATTGCGCAGCATCTGCCGCTCGATCTGCGAAAGATCGCCGTTTTCGTGGATGGGGCCTTCGCGGCCTTCCTCTTCCTCGTGCTCGTCGATCGCTTCCTCGATCTGGGCGCGAAGCGATTGCTCACCCTCGCTGCCGTCGAAGAACGACCGGATCCGATGCCAGAGAAGGCGCCTGTCCGGCTCCTGAGAGCCGGTGTCGGTACTGTGACTGTCGGCCATGATGGCCTCTTGAACCCTTCGTCAAAGAACCGGCCAGCGGGGTTTCCGGCAGCCGGTTTCAGGAATGATACGGATCTGCGATCCCCAGCCGGGCCAGGGCCCGCGTTTCAAGTGCTTCCATCGCCTCGGCCTCGGCATCGCCAAGCTCGTGATCGTGACCGGCGATATGAAGCAGCCCGTGAATCACCAGATGCGTTGCATGAACTGCAAGTGCAACAGATTTTTCATCCGCCTCGCGCGCGCAGGTTTCCAGCGCAAGGACGATATCGCCCAGCATGACCGGTGCGCCGCTGTCTTTCCGTTCGGCGGCGCGCAGCACTTCCTCACGCGAAAGCATGGGGAAACTCAGGACATTGGTGGGCTTGTCCTTGGCCCGCCATTGCCGGTTCAGCGCGTGTACCTCGTCATCGTCGGCGAATACCACGCTGACCAGCATGTTGGGATCGGCCAGCTCGGGCGCTTCGGCGGCAATCGCCTCTGCCGCACGGTGGGCCAGCATGTCCCAGTCGATATCGTCGCCCCATTCGGGCGATACATCGGTTTCCAGTGTCGGAGCCGTCATCGCGGATTCGCTTGTCGTGCCATTCAACCGGGCACGCCCGAGCCTTCATAGGCCTCGACCACGCGGCCCACGATCGGGTGGCGCACGACATCGGCGGCGGTAAAGCGGCTGACGGCGATGCCTTCGACCCCTTCCAGCCGTTCGACCGCGTCGGCCAGACCCGAATGGCGGTCGCCGCCGGGAATATCCACCTGCCGCGGATCGCCGCACACCACCATGCGGCTGTTTTGACCGAAACGGGTCAGGAACATCTTCATCTGTTCGCGCGTGGTGTTCTGCGCCTCGTCCAGAATGACAAATGCATCGGCCAGCGTGCGGCCGCGCATGAAGGCGATGGGCGCGATCTCGATCTCTCCCGATGCCAGGCGGCGCTCAACCTGTTCGGGCGGCATGCAATCGTACAGCGCGTCGTAAAGCGGGCGCAGATAGGGGTCGACCTTGTCCTTCATGTCGCCGGGCAGAAAGCCCAGCCGCTCGCCCGCCTCGACCGCGGGGCGCGACAGGATCAGGCGCTGCACGCTGCCGGTGATCAGCTGCGCGACCGCCTGTGCCACCGCCAGATAGGTTTTGCCCGTGCCTGCCGGACCCAGCGCAAAGATGATGTCATTGCTGACCAGCGCCTGCATATAGGCTTCCTGCGCCTTGGACCGCGGAGCGATAGTCTTCTTGCGGGTGCGGATCATGATCTGCGGGCGGCCATTGCGGCCCAGATCGGCGCCAAGCCCCGTCTGGTCCTCGCCCTTGACGATGCCGTCCAGCGTGGGCTCGCTGCTCATCGCGATCAGCGCGTCGACCGCACCCGCGTCGAGTTCGAAACCCGACAGCAATTGTTGCTGCATGCCTGCCAGAACGTCGCGGGTGCGGGCGACGGCTTCTTCTGTCCCCTCGATCTGCACGCGATTGCCGCGTGCCGCGATATAGACGCCGAGGCGGTCTTCAAGCTGGACAAGATTGCGATCGAACTGCCCGAATAATGCGCCCAGCATCTCGGCATCGGGGAATTCCATCTCGGTCCGCGCCCGTGTTCCCGCGGTGGCGGTTCGGTCGGCGGGCCAGTTGCCCGTGGGGGCCGTGGGTGCGGCAACGCGCGCGTTCTTGCGGCTCACTCGTGCTCCTTGTCATGACCGGCAAGGGTAATGCGGAACCGACTCGGACCGCTGCTGAAAACCGGCCTGTTGCTGGGATCAAGATAGGTGCACCGAGGGGTTAGGCAAGTCGCCTCAGGGTCAGCGGCTGGGGATAACCGCTGTATCCCCGCCGTCTTCCTGCGCTTCTTCGGTGTGGATGGCCGATGCGGTGCGACGGCATGCGGTCGATCCGTTGCTGCACTGGCGCGCGGCGATTATCTGTTTCCCGTCGCTCAGCAGCAATTCGCCGCCGCGACCGCGTGCGATGGCGGGCGATGCGCGGAAGAAATCGGCCAGCGCATCGCGCGCGGTGCTGCGATAGCTCTCGCAATCTTTCACCTGCACATTGCCGGTGCGCAATTTACCCTCGACCAGGCGCAAGCTGCCCGAAATCGCGGCGGGGCAATCCATCCAGATGGCGAAACTGCCGTTTTTCAGCGCCAGAACGGGCCGCCCGCCGGGCGCGCCGGGGGACATGATCTCGAACGGGGCGGCATCGAGTGGCGGTGCCTCGGGATCCTTTGGTCCGCTGTCGATCTGGCTTAGCGTGACGGCATGGGTCTTGCCCGCCAGCATGATCTTCCCCTCGCGGTTGCGGCCGATCAGCGGCTTGTCCGCCAGCACGGACGCCATCGCGGCATCGACCGCGCTATCGGCGCAATCACGCGTCATCTGGCGCGGCTCGCCCAGTGCAAAGCTGCGGGTGAGGGGGATATAGAGCGATTCCATCTGGTTGCAGCCAAGCCATCGCAGATAGGAACCGCCGAAATGCACCGTCGCCAGATCGTCCTGCAAATCGGCAGTGGGCACACCGTCGACCGCCGTGACCAGCCAGCCTGTGCCCGCCAGATCGAAGGCCAGCGGCGCAAATCCGGGCGCCAGTTGCAGACCGTCGGGATTGGGCGGCGAATCGAATGTTTCTTCATCCACCACTGCGGGTGCGGTCAGCGGCAGGGGGTCGGCCACGGTATCGCGTTCGGGGGCGGCATCGCATCCGCCCAGCCATGCGCCGCTGCCCAGCGCAAGGCAAAGCGCCACGAATTTCAGCACCTTGCGCACGGTGCAGGGATCGGGACGGGGCGGGCGGTTCATGCTGGCGTTCGTTCGCATTTCCCCTGCGGGCCCGCAAGCTATATAAGGGGCCATGCGTATTATCCCGACCATGCTCGCCCCCGTCACAATGCTGGCCATCACCGCATGCGGGTCGCCGCCGGTGCAGGAGGAGACATCCGAGGCGCCAGCGACCGAGGTCATGCCGGAGGGCCCGTCCGATGCCATGCCCGTGGCCGACGCGGCCGATGGCTTTCTGACGCAGCATTTCGCCGATGATGGCGAGGTTTCGGTCGCCACAGCTGCCATCGACCTGAACGGCGACGGCATGGACGAGATTGTCGCCTATGCCAGCGGGCCGATGTTGTGCGGTTCGGGCGGCTGCAATGTGCTTGTGTTGGAACCTGCGGGTGAGGGATTTACCGTGCGCATGGACGCCAGCGTGTCGAAACTGCCGGTGACCGTGCTGGACAGCAGCAGCCATGGCTGGCGCGATCTGACCGTGTGGGTCGGCGGCGGCGGAGGCGAAAGCGGCAATGCCGTTTTGCGTTTCGACGGCACCGGCTATCCGTCGAACCCGACCGTGCCGCCCGTTACCTTACAGGAAGAGCAAGGCACGGTCCTGATCGCGCAGGACGTGTGGGATTCGATGCGCAAGCTGGGCGCGCCCGAAAGCTAAACGACGCGCGCTTCCAGCGAATTGGGGCCAGCGGCCAGCAATTCGACCTGCACCAGATCGCCGATGGCGGCGTCCCCCTCAAACCAAGCGGATTGCAGCCATGGCGTCTTACCCAGCCACTGGCCGGGCTTGCGACCCTTGCGCTCGACCAGAACCTCGCAGGTCCTGCCGATCGACGCCTGGTTGAAGGAAAGGCTGTCGCGCTGCAGTGCGGCCTGAAGCCGCTGCAGCCGCTCGTCCATCACCTCTTTCGCGATCTGGTTTTCCATGGTCGCGGCAGGAGTGCCGGGGCGGGGCGAATATTTGAAGCTGAAGGCCGCAGAATAGCGGATGGTGTCGACCATCTTCAGCGTATCATCGAATTCCGCATCGGTTTCGCCGGGAAAGCCGACGATGAAGTCGCCGCTGATCGCGATATCGGGCCGCGCGTCACGGAACCGTTCGATCAGCGCGATATAGCTTTCGGCGCTGTGGCTGCGGTTCATCGCCTGCAAGACGCGATTATTCCCCGACTGAACCGGCAAATGGAGATAGGGCATCAACTTGCCCACTTCGCCATGGGCGGCGATCAGCGCGTCGCTCATATCGTTGGGATGGCTGGTCGTGTAACGGATGCGTTTCAGATCGGGCATCGTGGCCAGCGCGCGGATCAGACCGTCAAGGCCGATGGCGCGGCCCTTGTCATCCTCGCCGTCCCATGCGTTGACATTCTGGCCCAGCAGGGTGATCTCCCGCGCACCGGCATCGACCAGCTTGTGCGCTTCCTCGACCAGATCGGCGAAGGGCCGGCTGATTTCCGCGCCGCGCGTATAGGGCACCACGCAATAGGTGCAGAACTTGTCGCAGCCTTCCTGCACCGTCAGGAACGCCGACGGGGCGCGCTTCGTCCGCGTCGGCAGCACGCCGAACTTGGCATTGGCGGGCATGTCGGTATCGGTCACGCGCTCTCCGGCACGGGCCTTTTCGATCATCGCGGGCAGTCGGTGATAGGCCTGCGGGCCGACGACCATGCGTACATCGGGGCTGCGCGCCATGATCTCTTCGCCCTCCGCCTGCGCGACGCAGCCCGCAACCGCGATCAGCGGCGAGGAGCCATCGTCGCGACGCAAGCGGCCGATGTCGGAATAGACCTTTTCGGCGGCCTTTTCGCGGATATGGCAGGTGTTCAATACGACCAGATCGGCATCCTCGCCCTCGGGCGCGGCGGACATGCCCTGCGCGCCGAGCATTTCGGCCATGCGTTCGCCGTCATAGACGTTCATCTGGCAGCCGAAGCTTTTGATGCGATAGCTTTTGGGTTCGGAGAGGGATTTCATGGGGCGCGCCCTTACGCCTTTGCGTCCGCGATGGCGAGTCCCCTCTCCAACCGTCCGGTCAGCGCCGCGGACATGGCCTTGCGACCGGCCAGCTCCGCGCCCGCCAGCGGCGGCAGAAAATGTACGGTCAGTTCCACCGGATCGCGGCGCGACAATATGCGCAGGAAATTGGCGTCCCCGGCCTCGTCATCCACCCATGCAATGTCTTTCGCATCGCGGTAATGCAGCACCACCGGAACAACCGGCACGCCCTGCGGCGCGGGGTCGATGGCGGATAGCAGGCTGCTTTTGACCGGCAATAATCCATCGCCATTGCCGGTTGTGCCTTCGGGAAACAGGGTCAGCACATCGCATTCGTCGATGGCGGCACGGATCTGGTCGATTTGCCGCGATACGGTGTGCCGGCGCGATCGGGCGATGAACACGGTGTCGTTCATCTCGCACAGTTTCTTCAGCACCGGATGCCCCTTTAGCCCGTCATGCGCGACAAAGGCCGACCGCGCGGTGGCGGCCAGCGCGGTGATATCGATCCAGCTGACGTGATTGGCCAGCAGCATGGCGCGGCGCGGCGGGGTGCCACGAACGGTAATCTCCACCCCGGCGATAAAGGCGATGCCTGCCAGAAACACCGGCGGCACGGGATTGCGGCCCGGCAGCGGAGCAAGCAGTGCAAAGGCGATCACGCAGGCCAGCAGCCAGATCGCCATTGCCGCCAGCCGCACGGGTGCACGCCAGCCCATGACGGGATCAATCCCGGTCGAGGCGGACGCCGTAAAGTTCCATGCGGTGATCGACGAGGCGGAAGCCCAGCTTTTCCGCGATCTGGCGCTGCAAGGCTTCCAGTTCGGGATCGACGAATTCGACCACCTTGCCGGTTTCGACATCGATCAGATGGTCGTGATGCGCCTCGGGCGATGCTTCGTAACGGGCACGACCGTCACCGAAATCGTGGCGGTCCAGAATCCCCGCCTCTTCAAACAGGCGGACGGTGCGATAGACGGTAGCGATCGAAATGCCGGGATCGATGGCCGAAGCGCGTTCATGCAGTTTTTCGACATCGGGATGGTCGGTGCTTTCGGACAGCACCTTGGCAATCACACGGCGTTGGTCGGTGATGCGAAGTCCGCGTTCGGCGCAGATCGCTTCGATATCGATCGGGTTGGGCACTGGGTTACAGCCTTGGATAGCAGTTGGAAAAGAATAAAGGGCGATGGCGCCGCTTTGCCGCGATCATAAACCGCGCCGCTGTCAACGCAACCGCCCTGAATTCCTGTGCCCGTGCCGGTGGTTTGGGGTGGGGGATGAAACCGGCGGGCGATGCCGGGGCCATGATCGGCCCCGCCTTTGCTGTGGGCGTTCAGCCCTTTTTACGGCGACCGCCGGGCTTGCGGCCCAGACCGATCTTTTTCGCCAGTTCGCGACGCTTTTCCGCATAGTTGGGGGCAACCATCGGATAGTCGGCCGGAAGGTTCCAGCGCGCACGATATTCGTCGGGGGTCATATTGTAATGTGTCATCAAATGGCGCTTAAGCATTTTCAGCTTTTTTCCGTCTTCCAGACACACGATATAGTCGGGCTTTACGGACGCGCGGATCGAAACGGCCGGTTCGGGCGGCGTTTCT
Organism: Croceicoccus sp. Ery15; assembly: GCF_020985305.1. NCBI lineage: Bacteria > Pseudomonadati > Pseudomonadota > Alphaproteobacteria > Sphingomonadales > Erythrobacteraceae > Croceicoccus > Croceicoccus sp. Ery15. The sequence goes on along the minus strand of NZ_CP087588.1, from coordinate 1,850,439 downwards.
TCTTCCTGTGCCGTTTCGCCAAGACCGGCGAGCGCAGCATAGACATTGCTGATCAGCGAGGGGACGTCGCCGACTTCCACGTTATTATTGCTGACGTGGGCGGCAACGATGTCAGACGTGAGTGTAATTAGCGTCTCGTTCACGTCGAGTACGGGATTATCCATGACTTAAAATCCTTTCGGTACGGTTCTTCGCCGCTTGACCACCCCGAATGCCGTCGGCGATGCACGTCTTTTGGTACATCATTTATTAAAATTCAACTATTCAGTGCGGGTTTTTCATTGAAATCCCGCTTGTTAAAATTTTAATTTCAAGTTTCGAAGTGATCGCGCTGCGAATTTCCGCGAATGCCGCATTCGCTCAGCTTTTGCAGTGCGAAAGATGGATTTAAAATGCGTTAATAACACGCATGAAAGTAATCGCGTTTCGCCTTTTGCCATCGCGTCCCGAATAATAGTCGCGTCTTAACCCCACGGGCTTGAAACCGTGGGCGTGATACAAATGACGCGCCGGATTGTCGTCGCGCATTTCCAGAAATATCTTGGAACAGCGCAGATCGCGCGACGTTTCGACTGCCCGGTCCAGCAATCTGCCGCCCAGCCCCTTGCCCCGCGATTCGGGTGCGACCGCGATCAGCAGCAGCTCTTCCTCGTCCATTGCGCGGCGTAGCAAGGCAAAGCCGGTCACTCTGTCCAGATCGTGCGGAGCCAGATTGCCGGTATCGTCGACCAGCACGAACCGCGTGTCGGGCATCACCAGCGCGCCCAGCAATTGCGACCGGTTCCACGCCTCGCCGTAAACCGGATCGAAGGCCACCTGCATGACCCGCATGATCGCATCGGCTATATTCTGCTCGGGCATCAGTCTGCCCTTTGGGTGCTGTCGACCCGCCTTCCCGTGGTGCCCTTGTTCGGGATCGCCGCATCGGGGCGGCGGCCATAGGCAGGGTGCGGATCGGGCAACAACAGGCTTTGCGGCAGGGCGGCAAACTGCCGCGCATCGGGGAGCAGCGGCCACGCCTGTCCGAACCCGCGCGCGGCGACCAGCGCCTCGGCCTTGCTGCCCGCGACCTGTTCCGCGGTCAGCGCGGTCTGCGCGTCGGCGGGGGGGAGCGAGCGCGCATCCGAACGGGGCAGCCCGTCGGCGGCGAATTCCTGCACGAACCATTCGCCATGGCCCGCATTATTGGTAACGCCGACCGGCGCGGCACCCGATTGCGCGCGTGCCTGCGCAGCGATCAGGGCCAGTGTCGGAAATCCGACCAGATCGGCCCGCCAAGCCAGCGCCAGCGCCTTGGCAGCGGCCAGCCCGACGCGAATGCCGGTAAAGCTGCCGGGGCCTGTCGAAACCGCGATCCGGTCCGCGCGCCCGCCATCGGGCAATTCTGCAATCATCGGGACCAGCCGTTCGGCATGGCCGCGACCCAGTGTTTCGCAGCGCCCGTCGATCAGGCGCAGCGCATCGCCCTCCCGCTCGAACAGAGCGGCGGAACAATTCTCGGTCGCGCAATCGATGACGAGAGTTCGCACTCCGCGCCTTACCCCCTCAAGCGCCCCGCCGCGGCGAGGCCCCTTGCGCCGCCGGTCAGGCCGCGCGCACCTCGGTCACTTCGGGAACGTAATGCTTCAACAACCCCTCGATGCCCTGCTTCAGCGTCGCTGTCGAGGAGGGACAGCCCGAACAGGCGCCCTGCATCTGCAGATAGACCACGCCTTCGCGGAAACCGCGATAGACGATATCGCCGCCATCGCCTGCCACGGCAGGGCGCACGCGGGTTTCGATCAGCTCGCGGATCTGGGCGATCACATCGGCGTCCTCGGGATTGTCCTCAACCGCCTCGTCCTCTGCCGGAACGGCAAAACCCGCCGCGTCGCCGCCCGCGAAAAGCGGCGCTTCGGACACGAAATGGTCAAGCAGAACGGCCACCACCTGCGGTTTCAGCGCGGCCCAGTCGGCCCCCGGCGCGGCGGTGACGGATACGAAGTCCGACCCGAAGAACACGCCCGTGACATCGCCCATCGAAAACAGCGCCGATGCCAGCGGCGAAGCCTCTGCCGCTTCGGGGTCGGCAAAGTCGCGGGTGCCCGATGTCATCACCTGCCGCCCGGGCAGGAATTTCAGCGTGGCCGGGTTGGGTGTCGTTTCGGTCTCGATAAACATGGTGGTGATTTAGGGGAACCGGCGCGCCATTCAAGCGGTGATTGCTTGCACGGGCGATAGTGCGGCTTTCGGGCGCGGAACGGGTGATGCTTTCGGCGGTTCTGCCGGAAATCCTATTCACTGGCGCTTCATTGCGTCGCTTCCTATACAGGTTTCATGAAGTTCCAATCCCGCCATGCGGTCATTGCCGCGCTTTCCGCCCTTCTTGCCTCCACCTCGCTCGTCGCGGTTCCCGCCGCCGCCCAGCCCGCCCCGTCGGCAGAGGCCAAGCGCGACTGGCCGCAAGTGGAACAGGACCGTCCGTGGCTCTATCGCGGCAGCGACATTCCGGTGGACGAGGAATGGGTGTTCGGCGAATTGCCCAATGGCCTGCGCTATGCGGTGCGGCAGAACGACATTCCCGCGCGTCAGGTTTCGGTGCGCGTCGCGGTCGACGCCGGTTCGATCCACGAGGCGGATAGCGAGCGCGGCTTTGCCCATTTGCTGGAACATCTGGTGTTCCGCGAAAGCAAATATCTGGCGAACGGCAAGGCCATCGAACGCTGGCGCGAACTGGGCACCACCATCGGCGCGGATACGGGGGCGTTCACGTCGCCCACGCAGACCGTGTTCAATGTCGATGTGCCCGAAACGGATCAGGCCAAGCTGGCCGAAGTGTTCCGCCTGCTGTCGGGCATGGTCACGGGACCGGTGCTGACCGATGCCAATGTGCAGACCGAACTGCCCATCGTGCTGGCCGAACGGCGCGAACGCGGTGCGGCGGGGCGGCGGATTTCCGAAGCGACGCAGCAAACCTATTTCGCGGGCCAGCGGATTGCCGAACGTCTGCCCATCGGCACGGTAGAAACGCTGCAGGCCGCCAATGGCAAAAGCGTAAAGGCGTTTTACGACCGCTGGTACCGGCCCGACAACACGATCATCGTGGTCGCAGGCGATTTCCCGACGGCGGTGCTGGAACAAGCGGTGAAGACGGCGTTCGGCGGCTGGAAAGTTTCGGGCAAGGCGACACCCGCGCCCGCATTCGGCGATCCGGTGCCGGGCCCCGATGCGAAAACCGCACCCGGTGCGCTGGCGCCGGTGGACAAGGTCAGCGTGCTGGTCGAACCCGATCTGCCGCGCAATATCGGCTATGCCGTGATGCGCCCGTGGCGGCCGGTGGTCGACACCATCGTCTATAACGAAGGGCTGCTGACCGATCAGCTGGCGATGTCGATCATCAATCGCCGGCTTGAATCGCGGGCGCGGGCAGGGGGCAGCTATCTCGCCGCGTCGGTCGCGCAGGACGATCTGAACCGTTCGACCGATGCCACCTTTGTGTCGATCACCCCGCTGGGTGCCGACTGGAAGGGGGCGTTGCTGGACGTGCGCGCGGTAATCAGGGACGCGATCGAAAACCCGCCCGCGCAGGAAGAGATCGACCGCGAGGCGGCGGAGTTCGAAAATGCGTTCCGCGTCGGCGTGGAAACCCGCGACGTGCAGCAGGGTGCCGATCTTGTCGACAATGTGGTCGAGGCGATCAATATCCGCGAAACCGTCGCCGCGCCCGAAGTGGTGCTGAGCGTGTTCGAGGGGATGAAGCCCAAGCTGACCCCCGATGTCCTGTTGCAGCATACCAGGCAGCTGTTCAGCGGCGATGTCGTGCGCGGGTTGATGAGCGTGCCCAACGCCAGCGAAGCGGACGAGGCCGCGTTCCGTGCCGCCCTGCTGGAACCGGTGGAGGCCGACGATTCCGCGCGCGTCCCCGCTGCCGCGATTTCGTTTGACGAGCTTCCCTCGCTCGGCACGCCGGGCAGCGTGGAGGCGAATGCCGCGACCGGTCTGTTCGAGATCGAATTGCTGCGCCTGTCGAACGGCGTCACCGCGATGATCTGGCCCAGCACGGCGGAACCGGGACGCGTCAGCGTTCGGGTGCGTTTCGGCGCGGGCTATGGCGCGTTCGGTGCAGACGACAATGCCGAAATCGCACTGGGCGAGGTTGCCCTGATGGGCGCGGGTATCGGAAAGCTGGACCAGGACGCGCTCGACCGGATTACCACGGGCCGCAAGATGGGCCTGCAGTTCGGGATCGAGGATAGCGAGTTCGTCTTCGCGGGCGAGACCCGTGCCGCCGATCTTGAGGATCAGCTGTACCTGTTCGCGGCCAAGCTGGCCGATCCGCGCTGGGATACCGCCCCGCTGGAACGCGCCAAGGCGGGCCTCTCGATCAGCTATGACAGCTTTGCCGCAAGCCCGTCGGGCATTCTGAACCGCGACTTCGAATATCTGCTGCGGGGAGAGGATCCGCGTTTCAAATCGCCCACCCCTGCCGAACTGGAAGCCGTGAGCGCCGAGGAATTCAAGGCGACCTGGGCGCCTGTTCTGGCGAGCGGACCGGTGCAGGTGGAAATCTTCGGCGACTTCGACCGCGCTGCGGGGATTGCCGCGCTGGAAAAGACATTCGGCGCATTGGCCCCGCGCGAACCGGCGGCGGCCAAGCCGCAATTGTCCACCCCGCCCAAGACAAGCGACACACCCGTCGTTCTGACCCATCGCGGCGACGCGGACGAGGCGGCGGCCGTGGTCGCATGGCCCACGGGCGGCGGGCGCGACGACGTGACCCTGTCGCGCAAGACGCAGGTGTTGACGCAGATTTTCTCCAACCGTCTGTTCGATGCGATGCGCGAAAAGCTGGGCGCCAGCTATTCGCCCAATGTCGCCTCGCGCTGGCCGCTGGACCGCGAAACGGGCGGATCGATCATCGCCATGGCGCAGGTCGAGCCGGACGAGGTTCAGGTGTTCTTCGACACGGCGACCAGCATTGCCGAAGACCTTGCGACCAATCCGCCCAGTGCCGAGGAAATCGCCCGCGTTACCGAACCGCTGCGCAGCTATATCGAGCGTGTGTCGAGCGGTAACGGTTTCTGGCTGAGCGAGCTGGGCGGCGCGTCGCGCGATCCGCGCCGGATCGACCAGATCAGGACGATCATCCGCGATTATTCGCAGGTCACTCCCGAAGAGATGCAGGCGCTGGCCCATCGCTATCTGACGGGCAATGCCATGCGGATCGAAATCGTGCCGGGCGCCAGCGCGCGTGCCGGTGACGGATCGGGGGACGCGGCGGCCTCGCGCTGATACGGTAACGCCTGAAACCTTTGCAAAGCCTATCCCCAAGGGGTAAGGGCGGCTCCATTCCGACATTTCGGATGGAGAGAGAAACTGCCGAGGCAACAGGCCCGGCAGGCGATGGAGTGACGAAGTGAACAAGACGGCGGACTGGAGCCCCGAAAGCTGGACATCGAAGGAAGCAAAGCATCTTCCCACCTATGCCGACACGGCGGCGCTTGCCGATGTGGAGCACAGGCTGACCCGCTTTCCCCCGCTCGTCTTTGCGGGCGAAGCCCGCGCGCTGAAGGCCGAGCTGGGCGAGGTCGCGCAGGGTCGCGGTTTCCTGTTGCAGGGCGGCGATTGCGCCGAAAGCTTTGCCGAATTCCATCCCGACAATATCCGCGACACGTTCCGCGTGATCCTGCAGATGGCGGTGGTGCTGACCTTTGCCAGCAAGCAAAAGGTCGTGAAAGTGGGCCGCATGGCGGGCCAGTTCGCCAAGCCGCGGTCCAGCAATGTCGAGGTAAAGGACGGCGTCGAGCTGCCCAGCTATTTCGGTGACAACATCAATGATATCGCGTTCGATGCGGCGGGCCGCCAGCCCGATCCCGAACGCATGGTGCGCGCATATAGCCAGGCGGCGGCGACGCTGAACCTGCTGCGCGCCTTTGCCGGTGGCGGCTATGCCAATCTGCGGCAGGTGCACCAGTGGACGCTGGATTTCATGGACCGTTCGCCGTGGGGAACGCGTTTTGCGCAGACGGCCGACCGGATCAGCGAAGCGCTGGATTTCATGGAGGCATGCGGCGTCGATCCCGCCACCGTGCCGCAGCTGAAGGCCACCGATTTCTATACCAGCCACGAAGCGCTGCTGCTGCCCTATGAGCAGGCGTTGACCCGCCGCGATTCGCTGACCGGCGAATGGTACGACACCAGCGCGCATATGCTGTGGATCGGCGACCGCACCCGTTTCGAAGGGTCGGCGCATGTCGAGTTCCTGCGCGGCGTGGGCAATCCCATCGGCATGAAATGCGGCCCCAGCCTGTCGCCCGACGCGCTGCTGTCGATGCTCGACACGCTGAACCCCCGGCGCGAGGCGGGGCGGATCACGCTGATCAGCCGCTTCGGCCACGAAAAGGTAGAGGCAGGGCTGGCCCCGCTGGTCCGCGCGGTGAAGCGCGAAGGCCATCCGGTGGTCTGGTCGTGCGATCCGATGCACGGCAATGTCATCAAGTCGGAAAGCGGGTTCAAGACGCGCCCGTTCGATCGCATCCTTTCGGAAGTGAAGGGCTTTTTCGCCGTCCACCGCGCCGAAGGCACCCATGCCGGCGGCATCCATGTGGAAATGACGGGGCAGGACGTGACCGAATGCACCGGCGGCGCGGTCGCCATCACGGACGAGGCATTGTCGGCCCGCTATCGCACCCATTGCGATCCGCGCCTGAACGCCGCGCAGTCGATCGAGCTGGCATTCCTGCTGGCCGAGGAACTGAATGCCGAGATGGTCGCCCGCCGCGACGCGGCCTGAGCGCCCGCCTCTAGGCAGGCGACAATAGTTAAATTTGCGCGGGGCGGGCACCATAGCCTGCCTCGCGCATTTTTCATGGCATGGGCATTGCTACCAGACCCGCACCGATCGGACCGGCTGTTACAGCGGACCGGTTCCGCGCGACCCGCGCCCTGACGCTCGATCTTGCCGCGCCCCTATCCGACGCCGACGCGACCATACAGTCGATGGAAGATGCCAGCCCCGCCAAATGGCATCTGGCGCACACCAGCTGGTTATTCGAAACATTCCTGCTGCGCGACCATCTGGACGGATATCGCCTGTTCGACGGGAAATATCCGTTCCTGTTCAATTCCTATTACGAGGCGGAAGGGCGGCGCATCGCCCGCTTTTCGCGCGGCATGCTTTCGCGCCCCTCGCTTGAGGAGATTGTCGCATTCCGCCGCGCCGTCGATGCGGCGATGGAGGCGCTGCTGGAGCGCGAGGATTGCGCGCCCCTGATCCAGCTGGGCATCGCACATGAACAGCAGCATCAGGAATTGTTGCTGACCGATATCAAGCACGCTCTTTTTCAGAACCCGCTCGGCCCGGCGATGTTCGACCGCTTGTCTGAAAATACGCATCATACCGTCGACGGCTGGATCGAGCATCAGGGCGGCATCGCGCGGATCGGACATGATTGCGGGACCGACCGTTTCTGCTTCGATTGCGAAGGCCCGCGCCACCGCGTGCTGCTGGAGCCGTTCCGCCTGTCGCGGCGGCTGGTCAGCAATGCGGACTGGCAGGCATTCGTCGACGATGGCGGCTATCGCACGCCCTCGCTGTGGCTGTCGGACGGCTGGGCATGGGTGCAGCGGGAAGGCGTGACAGCACCGCTCTATTGGCACAAGGACGAGCAGTTCACCCTGGCCGGATGGCAACCCCGCGACCCGCAGGCCCCCGTCGCCCATATCTCATATTACGAGGCTGACGCTTTCGCATCATGGGCGCAAAGCCGTCTGCCGACCGAGGCGGAATGGGAAGTGGCTGCGATCCGCGCCGACCCATCGGCGGGCCAGCAAATGGACCGCGCCGAAGCGGTGCAGCCTGCCGCCACGCCGGAATTGTTCGGAAGCTGCTGGCAGTGGACGCGCTCCGCCTATTTGCCGCATCCCGGTTTCACGGCCGCCGACGGCGCGGTGGGCGAATATAACGGCAAGTTCATGAGCGGGCAGTTCGTGCTGAAAGGCGCCAGCTGCGCCACGGCACGGGGCCATTCGCGGGCCAGCTATCGCAATTTCTTTTACCCGCACCAGCGCTGGCAATTCACCGGCCTCCGCCTTGCGCAAGACATATAGGGATAATCCGGCATGACGGTCCAGCAAGCCTTGCGCATCGTGGACGAGGACGAGGAAGGCATCGACAACGCGTTCCGGCGCGACGTGCTGCGCGGCCTGTCCGAACCGCAAAAGGCGGTCCCCGCGCGCTGGTTCTATGACGAGCGCGGATCGGAACTGTTCGAGGAAATCACGCGCCTGCCCGAATATTACCCGACGCGGGCAGAGAAAGAGATATTGCGCGCCCACGGCAGCGATTTTCGCCGGTCGATCGGCGCAGGCCGCGCGGTGGTGGAATTCGGATCGGGCAGCTCGGCCAAAACGCCGCTGCTGTTACAGGCCATCGAACCTGCGGCCTATGTCCCCATCGATATTTCGGGCGATTTCCTGCGCGCCTCTGCCCGCAGGCTGGCGGAAAAGCTGCCCGATCTGCCGATCCATCCGGTGGAAGCCGATTTCACGCAGCCCGTCACCATGCCCGCCGAGATCGAGGGGGTGGCACGGCTGGGTTTCTTCCCCGGCTCGACCATCGGCAATATGGTGCCGCGCACGGCGGTCGATTTGTTGCGCGGCATGCGCGAAACGCTGGAACGCGGCAGCCCCGATGGCCACCCGCCGCTGCTGTTGATCGGGATGGACCGGATCAAGAGCCGCAAGATCCTGATCCCCGCATACGACGATGCCAAGGGCGTCACGGCGGGTTTCAACCTCAACCTGCTGACCCGCATCAACCGCGAGCTGGCGGGCGACATGCCGGTCGATGCATTCCGCCACCGCGCGATCTGGAACGACGATATCGCGCGCATCGAAATGCATCTGGAGGCGCAGCGTGATATCGGCTTCACCGTTGCGGGCCGCGCGTTCACCATGCAGGCGGGCGAGACGATCCATACCGAGAACAGCCACAAATACGGCCGCCGCTCTGCCGCCGCGCTGCTGCTGGCAGGCGGCTGGACGCCCGTGGACCGCTGGAACGACCATGAGAGCCAGTTCATGGTGATACTGGCAGAGGCGAGCCCGCTGCGGTCTGCGCCCTAGGACTGGTCGGCCCGGTCCAGCGGGTTCTCCCGGTAGAATTCCACATGCAGGCGAACCGGGCCAAAAGTCTCGACATGATGGACAGCCTGCGGAGGTATGAGACCCAGCTTGTCCGGCGCGACAGCAATCTCACGCCGGGGCTTGTGAAAGATGAGCCGTGCCGCCCCCTCGTCGACCACCAGCAAGCCCCAGACACCTGCCTTGGTGCTATGCGCATTGCGGATGGCATCGGGCAGGCTCTGCTCGTCGAACTGCGGAGTGGATTTGTACGGCACGGCCATGATCAGCGTTCAGCCTTCGGCTTCGTCTGCATATAACTCGGCTTCCTTTGCGATCAGAATATCTGCCAGGAACCAATAGGCTTCGCCCCAGGCATCGAGGATCTCACTGGTCGCCGCATCACCCAGCACGTCCTTGATCGCGGCGAGAAGGTTTTCCGCAACGATGGGGTAGTGCTCTGGCTTGACGTGGGTTTCGACATGGCGGCGAGCCATGCGCAGGACGGGCCCGCTTAGATTTTCAAGCTTATCGACATTCTCGGCATAGGCGATGATCGCCGCCGCCAGACGCTTGGGCTGCTCGCCCGATTCCTGCGCTGCCATGTCGAACATCGCCTTCACCTCGGGATGGCGGTCGAACATGCGCTCATACATACGCTGCGTAATGGCAAGGCCGTGCTGCTTGAGCGCAGGGGCCGTGGCCTTGACGATCGTCATGGTGTCGGCGGAAAGCGTACGGGACATTGTCGATCCTTATTGATGCATTGGAAATGCATCTATACTCGACACGCAAATAGATGTAAACCGGATGCATCAAATGGAGATTTTACCATCAAGCTGACCCTGCATACCGATTACGCGTTGCGCATCCTGATGCAGGCCGCCGCCAATCCGGGCGTGCGCCTCTCTATTGCCGATGTGGCCGAGCGGCATGGGATCTCGCGCAATCATTTGATGAAGGTCGTCAACCAGCTGGCCACCATGGGTCTGGTCGATACGGTGCGGGGCCGTGGGGGCGGATTCTGGCTGGCTGAAGATCCCGGCAGCATCACTCTGGGGGATGTCGTACGACAGACCGAACCGGGCATGCAGGCCGCCGATTGCGGCAATTGCGTGCTGAAGCGTGGCTGCGGGCTGACGCCGATACTTGGCGATGCGATGGACGCATTCCTGGCCGTGCTCGATCGGACAACCCTGGCGGATGCTGTGGAACGAAATGCCCGCAGCTTCTTCGCCCCCGATGCGAATGCCCCCGTGAAGGAACCGCTGTCCGAGGCGTGAGCGGGTTTGCCGTGGCGTGCAAGCCCAGCTTCACACCCCTGAAACCCGCAATTGCTTGCGCAAAATGCCGCGTTTGACTACCGCGCGCATTCCGTTGGCAGGGCTGGCGGAGATTTGCGCAATTATCATTCACGAACAAGAAAGCAAGTATCATGGGTTATCGGGTGGCAGTTGTTGGAGCCACGGGCAATGTCGGGCGCGAGATGCTGGCCATCCTCGCCGAGCGGGCCTTCCCTTATGACGAGATCGCGGCGGTCGCCTCGCCCCGCTCGACCGGGACCGAGATCGAGATTGGCGACACCGGCCAGATGATTAAATGCAAGAATATCGAGCATTTCGACTTTGCCGGTTACGACATTGCCCTGTTCGCGGCGGGCAGCGGCCCGACGGCGGAATATGCGCCCAAGGCGGCAGCGGCGGGCTGCGTGGTGATCGACAATTCGTCGCTCTATCGCATGGACCCCGATGTGCCGCTGATCGTGCCCGAGGTGAACCCGGACGCCATCGACGGCTATACCAAGAAGAACATCATCGCGAATCCCAACTGCTCGACCGCGCAGATGGTGGTGGCGCTGAAGCCGCTGCACGATGCGGCCACGATCAAGCGCGTGGTCGTCGCGACCTATCAGTCGGTGTCGGGCGCGGGCAAGCAGGGCATGGACGAGCTGTTCGAACAGAGCCGCGCGATCTTTGTCGGCGATGCGGTCGAACCCGCCAAGTTCACCAAGCAGATCGCGTTCAACGTGATCCCACATATCGACGTGTTCCTCGATGACGGTTCCACCAAGGAAGAGTGGAAGATGGTCGCCGAGACCAAGAAGATCCTCGACCCCAAGGTCAAGGTGCAGGCCACCTGCGTGCGCGTGCCCGTGTTCGTCGGCCACTCGGAATCGCTGAATATCGAGTTCGAGAACGAGCTTTCGGCAGAGCAGGCACAGGACATCCTGCGCGAGGCGCCGGGCGTGATGCTGGTCGATAAGCGCGAGGATGGCGGCTATGTCACCCCCGTCGAATGTGTGGGCGATTACGCAACCTATATCAGCCGCGTGCGCGAGGATTCGACTGTCGATAACGGTCTTGCGCTGTGGTGCGTGTCGGACAATCTGCGCAAGGGCGCAGCGCTGAACGCAGTGCAGATCGCCGAACTGCTGGGCCGCCGGCACCTGAAGAAGGGCTGATCACCCACACCACTGGCGGAAACATGACAGCCGTCCCTGCCATGTGCGGGGGCGGCTGTTGCTTTATGGCCGAAATATTTGGCGACCGGCGCGCTTGGCGGGCGGCGGCCAACCCGCTAGGCACGCGGGCATGAGCCAGACTGCCGAATTTCCCGTCACCACCGAAACCGTTACCGCCCGCGACGGCACCAGCCTTGCCGTGCACCGCATGGAGCCCGCGACGGGCGAGGCGCAGCGTACGCTGATCCTGCTGCATGGGCTGTTTTCCAGCGCCGAGATCAACTGGATCAAATATGGCCATGCCCGCGCGCTGGCAGAGGCGGGGTTTTCGCTGATCATGCCTGACCTGCGCGCCCATGCGCATAGCGGCGCGCCGCACGATCCCGCCTGCTATCCGCCGACTGTGCTGGTCGACGATCTGGAGGATGTGGTCGCGCATTACGCGCTGACCAATTACGACCTTGCGGGTTTCTCGCTCGGTTCGCGGACGTCGCTGGGCGGGGTGATCGCGGGGCTGACGCCGCGGCGGCTGGCGCTGGTGGGGATGGGGCTAGAGGGCTTGCTCGATTTCCGGCGGCGCGCGGGGTTCTTTATCGACGCCATCGACAATTTCGAAACGGCGAAGCGCGGGGACAGGCATTTCTTCGCCGTGTCCTTCATGAAGACGATGAAGATCGACCGCGTGGCGGCGCGGCTGCTGTTGTCCGCCAGCGGGCTGGGCATCACCCGCGAACAGCTGTCCATCCCGCAAATGCCCGTGCTGGTGCTGTGCGGGACAGAGGATGATGACAACGGATCGGCCGAGGATCTGGCGGCGGCGCTTCCCCATTCGGAGATGGCGTGGATTCCCGGCACGCATATGTCCTGCGTGACCGAAAAGGCGCTGGGCCGCGAACTGGTGCGGTTCTTTACGGCCTGAAAATCACCGGAACGGCGGTTCGTTGAACGCGCGCAGCTTGCGGCTGTGCAGGCGCTCACCCTCGGCCTTCAGCAATTCGCAGCTTCTGATGCCGATCTGCAAATGGCCCGCAATCGCCTGCTCGTAAAAGCGGTTGGCCTGTCCCGGCAGCTTCAACTCGCCATGCAGAGGCTTGTCCGACACACATAGCAACGTGCCATAGGGGACGCGGAAGCGGTAACCCTGCGCGGCGATGGTGGCGCTTTCCATGTCGATGCCCACCGCGCGGGCCAGCGACAGGCGATGCCCGATCGTCGATACCTGCAATTCCCAGTTGCGGTCGTCGGTGGTGACGACGGTGCCGGTGCGCATGCGGCGCTTCAGATCCACGCCTTCGGTTCCGCTGATCTCTTCCGCAGCCTTGGCCATGGCCTGCTGCACCTCGGCAATGGCGGGCAGGGGGATTTCCGGCGGCAGCACGCTGTCCAGCACATGGTCGTCGCGCAGATAGGCGTGGGCCAGCACATAATCGCCGATCTTCTGGCTGTCGCGCAGACCGCCGCAATGGCCGATCATCAACCATGCCTCGGGCCGCATGACTGCCAGATGGTCGGTGATCGTCTTGGCATTCGACGGGCCGACACCGATGTTCACCAGCGTGATGCCGCCGCCGTCGGGCGCGATCAGGTGATAGGCGGGCATCTGGTGCCTGCGCCATGCGGTATCGGAAAGCAGGCTGCGCGCATTGTCGCGCCGCTGGTCCAGATACAGCCCGCCCGCGCCAGACAGCGCAGTGAAATTCACCCCGTCCAGCTGCTGCGCTGCCCAATCGACGAATTCGTCGACATAGCGGTGGTAATTGGTGAACAGCACGAAACGCTGCACATGTTCGGGATTGGTGCCAGTATAATGCTGAAGGCGGGCGAGGCTGAAATCGGTGCGCAGCCCGTCGAACAGCGAAAGCGGCATCGGATCGTCGACATCGCCCACGTCCAGCCCGTCGGCAATCTCGTCCCCGATCAGCGCCAGTTCGGTCGCGGGAAAATGCCGGGCCAGTTCGCGCGGCGATACGCCCGCAAGCTCCGCTGCCGCCTCTCCGTCCAGAACATAGGGAAACGGAATTTCCTGCCGCGAAGGGCCGACCGCGATTTCGACATCGTGGTCTTCCATGATCAGCGACAATTGTTCGCGCAGATAGGGACCAAACAACTGCGGGCGGGTGATGGTGGTGACATAGCGGCCCGGCGTCGACAGCCGCGCGAAGGACCGGTTCACTTCCGAAGGCCGGCTGCTGCCGGAAAAGCGCAGCCGCAATTCGGGATAGGCATAGGTGCCGTCGTTGCGGCGGGCGCGGTCGGGCAGGGCGCCCGTCGCGGCAAAGGCGACCATGTCGTCCTTCAAAGCGGCGCGGGCCGCGTCGTAAAGCCGGATCAGTTCGGCAATGATTTCATCAGCTGTATTCATCGACAAGAGATAACCGCCCCGTTCCGACATTTCAAAGGCGGCATGACGCACCATGCGAAAATTCCGCCCTTTCAAAAAGGAAAGGGCGCGGACAGCCGATGCCGTCCGCGCCCTTCCTGTCTGTCGCGAAAGCGGTGAAGCGGCCGGTCAGGCCTGTTCTTCGCCGGCTTCCTCTTCGCCTTCTGCGGCATCGTCCACAGCGATTTCGCCGGGTTCCGCATCGGGGTCACGCTCTTCGGTGAAGCCGGTCTGTTCGGCGGCTTCTTCCTCGAACATCGCGGCCAGAACGTCCACGCCTTCCGACTGAAGCGCGGCTTCGTCGTCCGAACGGGCCACATTGGCCTTGATGGTCACGTGCACTTCAGGGTGCAGGGCGACGGTCACGTCGAACATGCCGATCGTTTTGATCGGGTGGCCAAGAATGACCATCTTCTTGTCGATGTCGTGGCCCTTTTCGTTCAGGGCCGCGGTGATGTCGCGCACATTGACCGAACCGTACAGCTGGCCGGCGTTCGACGACGCGCGGATCAGCGTGATTTCGGTGCCTGCAACCTTTTCACCGGCCTTTTCGGCTTCGGTGCGCTTTTCGGCGTTTTCGGCTTCCAGGCGTTCGCGGTTGGCTTCGAAGACCTTCTTGTTCGCCTCGTTGGCGCGCAGGGCCTTTTTGTTGGGCAGCAGGAAGTTACGGGCATAGCCGTCTTTCACGGTGACAACGTCACCGATGGTGCCCAGCTTTTCGATCCGTTCCAGGAGGATGATATCCATGGGTCAGACCCTCCTTACTTGACGATGTAGGGCAGCAGGCCGATGTGGCGTGCGCGCTTGATCGCCTTGGACAGCTCGCGCTGCTTCTTGGCGGAGACGGCGGTGATGCGCGACGGCACGATCTTGCCACGCTCGGACATGAAGCCCTGAAGCAGGCGCACGTCCTTGTAGTCGATCGCGGGTGCGTTCTTGGCTGCAAAGGGGCAGCTCTTGCGACGGCGGAAGAAAGGACGGGCCATTAGCGGTCTCCCCGACGGCCGCGACGCTCGCGGTCATTCTTGCGCATCATCACCGACGGACCACCTTCGTGTTCCTCGACGCGGATCGTCATGTAACGGATCACGTCTTCGTTGATGCGGGTCTGGCGTTCCAGCTCTTCGACCACCTTGGCGGGTGCGTCGATGTTCAGCATCACATAGTGTGCCTTGCGGTTACGCTCGATCTTGTAGGCGAGGTTCTTGAGGCCCCAGGTCTCGGTCTTGACGACCTTGCCTTCGTTTGCCTCGACAATCTCGGTCGCGGTGTTCGCAAGCGCGTCGACCTGGCTCTGCGAGAGATCCTGACGCGCAAGGAACACATGCTCGTAAAGCGGCATGCGCCTGTTCCTTTGTCTATACCGATCGCTGACCTACGCCCCCATGGCGAAAGGCCCCTCCGGCTTTCTTCGTTTTCTCCCCATTCGCGGGCGGAATCGCCGCTGCGCCATTCGGGAAAGCGCGCGCCATACAGGGTCTGGCCGGAAAAGCAAGGGCAGGCGGGATAAGGCCATGGCCCAATTGCGCCGCGTGCGCGTTGGCGGAACCAAAGCCGCGTTTCTTGGCTTGGGTCAAGGAAACCGCGGATCAAGGGGGATAGAGCCTCCGTGGCAACACCGGTGAAGGGATGCAGATCATGGAAGAGCAAACAGTCGTGACCCGCGATGCGGTAAACCTGTCCGTGCGCAGCGTGCAGCCGGACGATCAGGGTTTGCTGAAAGATTTTTTCGGCAATGTCAGCGAGGAAGACCGCCGCTTCCGCTTTCTGAACGCGGGCGCGCGTCTGGGCGACCGGCAGCTGGACCCGCTGGTCAGCGTTGACCATTGGCAGACCGAGAATTTCCTTGCCTTCGACACGGTGAACGGCGCGCTGGTCGCATCGGCATTGCTGGCGTGCGACACGGCGATGAAAACGGGCGAGGTCGCCGTATCGGTGCACAAGGATTATCGCGGGCGCGGCGTGGGTTGGGCCATGCTGGACGTATTGAGCCATGCCGCCGAGGAACGGGGCCTGCGCGAAGTGATTGCGATCGAGGACCGCGAGTACCATGCCGCCATCGAACTCGAACGCGAAAAAGGGTTCGAGGCGCGCAGCTTCGAGGCCGACCCGTCGCTGATGCTGCTGGTCAAGAGTTTCGCCTGACGCGCAATAGCGTTTAGGCTGCCCGCTCGAATCGAGGGGGCAGACATTGGCGACAAGCGACATCGGGGGCGCGACACCGGACCAGCCGGTGGGTGCGCGGCGTATCGAAAGCCTCGACCTGCTGCGCGGTTTCGCCGTGCTGGGCATTCTGGCGGCCAATGTCGTCGGTTTCGCGCGCACGGGGCCCTATTATTACTGGGGCATCCTGCATCCCGCGGGCTTTTGGGAAGAGGCGGGCTGGCTGATCCAGTACCTGTTCCTCGACGGCAAGCTGCGCGGTTTGTTTGCATTATTGTTCGGGGCGGGAATGGCGATTTTCGTCGACCGTGCGGCGGCGCGGCGCGGCATGGCGGGCGCGCTGCTGTTGCAGGGGCGCCGGCTGTTGTGGCTCGCCCTGTTCGGGGCGCTGCATTATTATCTGCTGTTTTTCGGCGATATATTGCTGGACTATGCGGTGGTCGGGCTGGTCGCGATGCTGTTCCTGCCGCTGGGCGCACGGGCATTGCTGTTCATCGGCCTGTTCGCAAGCTTTTACATGGGGATCATGGGCGGCATCGCGCTATGGCCCGCGGACGAGCTGGCCGCGCTCGATGCTCCTGCCGCCAGCGAAGCCCGCTCTGGATACGATGCCGAGGTCGAGGCGATGCGCGGCCAGAGCCACGCCAGTGACGCGGTGCGCAAGACGGGCAGCTTTACCGATCTGGTCGCGTGGCGGCACGAAACGCGCAGCGTGTGGGACCGCATTGCCTTCATGCCGGTCACGGGGCCGGGTTATCTGGGGCTGATGCTGCTGGGCGCCGCGCTGTACCGCATGGGCTTTTTCTCGGGCGGGTGGAGCAGGCGCGGGATGATCGTGTGGGGGGCGACCGGGATCGTCGCCACCATCGTGTTCACCCTGCCACTGGCGATTATGGGCATCCAGTATAACCATTATCCCGCCGTCAGCTTCTGGGTGCAATTCGGCCCTGCCTCGCTGCTGCGCCTGCCGATGATACTCGGCTATGCCGCGCTGCTGGTGGCTTTCGCGCCCGCGCTGGGCCGGACGGCTTTGGGCCGGCGTATGGCAGCGGCGGGGCGGATGGCGTTCACGAACTACATCGCTTCCTCGGTGCTGATGGGCGCGGTGTTCCTTGGCTGGGGGCTGGGGCTCTATGGCGACTGGCACCGGCTGGCGCTGTGGGCATGGGCGGCAGGCGGCATGGCGGTGATGCTGCTGTGGTCGGCGCCCTGGCTTGCCCGCTTCCGCTTTGGCCCGCTGGAATGGCTGTGGCGCTGCCTTACCTATATGAAACTGTTCCCGATCCGGCGCCGCGACGAGGATGCCGCAGACGCGGGCATTGCCAGCAACGGTTCACCTGCTAAACGGGACATATAGTCTCAATTGTAAGGATCGCCCCTTCCCGATGCGCAAGCTTATCCTCGCCGCCGCGCTTGCCGGTTGCGCCCTTTCGCCGGTTGCTGCCCTTGCCCAAACCGCCACACTTTCTCCGGCCGAGCGCTCCGATCCCGCCGCCGCCGCGATCAGCGCGGACGAGATTGCGGCCACCGTCACATTCCTCGCCGACGATCTGCTGCAGGGGCGCGACACGGGCAGCGAATATTACGACATTGCCGCCGCCTATGTCGCCTCGCGCTATCGTGCCATGGGACTGGAACCTGCCAATAACGGCAGCTGGATGCAGGACATTGTTTTCCGCAATGCCAGCACGGCATCTGCCGCGCTGACCATCACCACGCCCGATGGCGAAATGGTGCTGGAACCGGGCAAGGACTTCGTCGCGGGCGGCAGCTTTACCGACAGGCAGGTCGATCTGACCGCGCCGATGGTGTTCGTCGGGCAGGGCATCCACAGCCCCGAAAACGGGATCGACGATTATGCGGGCGTCGATATTGCGGGCAAGATCGTGGTGATCGTATCGGGCGCGCCCAAAACGGTTTCGGGCGAGGTTGCGGCGACACTGGGCGATACCAAGACCAGATATGCCAGCGAGAATGGCGCGGTCGGCATGATTTCGATCCGCAACAAGGAATCGCTGGAACGCTTGCCGTTCGACAAGCTGGTCACCTATCTTCAGGAACCGCGCGAGACATGGGTCGGCCCTGACGGTCAGGCCAATGTGCAGGACCCGGGTCTGAAGATGCAGGCCTATATCTCGCCCGAAACGGCGGCAAAGCTGATGGCGGCATCGGGCAAGGATCTCGACGCGCTGCTGAAAATCTATGACGATCCCAAGGCAAAGAGCCGTCCCGCCGCCTTTGACATGACGGGCGAGGCCAAGGGTAGCGTCACCACCGACTGGGACGACAAGACCAGCGCAAATGTCGTCGCCATGCTGCCGGGTTCCGATCCCGCGCTGGCAGGTGAATATGTGGTGATGAGCGCGCATCTGGACCATGTCGGCAATCACCTGTCCGATGCCGAAGAGGGTGAGGATACCGACACGATCTATAATGGCGCGATGGATAATGCGACCGGCGTTGCCACCATGCTGGAAGTCGCCCGCGTGATCGCGCACAGCCCGCATCGCCCGCGCCGCCCGATCCTGTTCGCCGCCCTGACGGCAGAGGAAAAGGGCCTGCTGGGTTCGGAATATCTGGCCAAGCATTTCGTGCGCGAAGACGGCAAGCCGGTCGGCGTCGTCAATTTCGACATGCCCGTTCTGCTTTACGATCTGGCCGATGTGGTCGGCTTCGGCGCAGAAAATTCGACCATGGGGCAGACACTGATCAAGGCGGGTGCAGCCACCGGCATCGGCGTGTCGCCCGATTTCATGCCCCAGGAGAACCTGTTCACCCGTTCGGACCATTACAGCTTCGTCAAGCAAGGTGTGCCCGCCCTGTTCCTGATGACCGGCGTGCAGAACGGCGGGAAGGCGGCATTCACCGAATTCCTGTCGACCAATTACCATCAGCCGACCGACGATCTGACCCAGCCGCTCAATTGGGAATCGGCACGCAAATTCGCGCTGCTGAATTACGAGATCGTGAAGATCACTGCCAATGCCGACGAAGCGCCCAAGTGGTACGAAGGCAATTATTTCGGCGAGAATTTCGCCCCCGACGCGCCCAAGGCTCCGGCCCCCGGCTCATCGGTTGCGGCGGAATAACGGCCTAGGGCAACCGGTCCAGCAGGGCGCGTGCGAAGCTGCTTAACGTATCGTCGCGCGCGCCCATGACCACGATGCGGTCGCCGCCGCGCGCGATTTCGGCGATGCGATCGCCGCATGTTTCGCGCAGCGGGAAATATTCGGCATCTTTCCCCGCGTCCCTGATCCATTGCGCCAGATCGGCCCCGCCGATGCTGCGGTCGACCGTGCCCCCGAAATAGGCCGGATCGCACAGGATCACCCGATCCTCGTCGTTCAGCTCTTCGGCGAACACCTGCGCCAGTTCGCGGCCCATCTGGCGGATCGGGCCGAAACCGTGCGGCTGGAAAAAGGCGATGACGCGTCCGTCATGCGCGCGCAATGTGCGCAAAGTGGCGCGCACCTTGTCGGGATTGTGACCGAAATCGTCGATCATTGTGATGCCCGATGCGCTGGTGCCCGCAATGTCGAACCGCCGCGCAAGGCCGGTGAACCCGCCCAGCGCATCGACCGACGCACCGAAATCGACCCCCACAGCCATTGCCGCGCCCAGTGCGGCCAGCGCGTTCGACAGATTATGCCTGCCGGGGACTTGCAGGGTCAGCGCCGCCTCGCGCCCGTTGGCGCGGTCCAGCACGGTTGCGGCTATGCCGGTGGCGCTTTCGCGGATCGATCCGCCCGCCACGCCGATGCGCGCGTCGGGCGCGTCAATGCCATAGGTGATCGCGTCTCTTGCGCGGTCTGCCAGCGCCAGCGCCTCTGCATCGTCGGCATTGACCACGGCGCATTCCGACGCGGCCAGATAATCGCCGAACAGCACGCGTAATTCGTCCATGCTCTTGTGGTCCAGCGTCACGTTCAGCAGGACTGCCACGCCGGGCCGGTATAGCGCGATCGATCCGTCGCTTTCGTCGACCTCGGACACGAAGGCGCCGCCACTGCCGACCCGCGCGCTGGCGAACAAGGCGTCGTCCGAACGGAAATTCTTCATCACCGCGCCGTTCATGATGGTCGGATCGCGGCCTGCCTGTGTCAGCAGCCAGCCGGTCATGCCGGTCACGGTCGATTTGCCGCTGGTCCCGCCGATGGCAATGCGCGTGTCCGCCCCGTTGAACAGGGCCGACAACAATTCGGCGCGGCTCATCCGTTGGCACCCCAGCTCCTTTGCGCGGCGCACTTCGGGCACGCTGTCCTCTATGGCGGCGCTGGCGACCAGTATCTGGTCGGCACTGGTGATGCCGCTGCCGTCCTGTTCGTACAGGCGGATGCCCTGATCGGCGATCCATGCGAATTTTTCGGGGCTGCGGCCCTGATCGTAACTGCGGTCCGATCCGGCAATCGCCGCGCCGCGCCCGCGCAATATGCAGGCAAGGGGCAACATGCCTGAACCGCCGATGCCGCAGAAAAAGAACGGGCGCGCCAGCAGCGCGGAAAGATCGGTAACGCTCATGCCCATGCTGGCTATTGATACAGGCCGCGCTTGGCAATCCGCGCCTGCGGCCCTAGCACTGTTTTCATGATCCGCGTCGCCATCTGTGCACCGTCTGCCGCTTTTCCGCGCGAACTGGCCGCGCAGGTGCAGGACGTGGCCGCCGGTTTCGGCGATGTGGAGCTGCATTTTCACGACCAGTGCTTTGCCGAGCAAGGGCATTTCGCAGGGCCCGACGAATTGCGGCTGGCTGCACTGGTCGAATGCGCCAACGATCCGATGTTCGATGCCGTCTGGTTCGCACGCGGCGGTTACGGATCGAATCGAATCGCGAGCGATGCCATCGCGCGCATGGGGCCTGCTGCGCATAACAAGCTGTGGCTGGGCAGTTCGGACGGCGGATATCTGCTGGGCGCGCTGTATCGTGCGGGAATCGGGCGGCCGGTGCATGCCCCGATGCCGCTGGACGTGCGGCGCGACAACGGGGATCAGGCCATCGGCTGCGTGCTGGCATGGCTGTCGGGCGATCTGGGACGGCTGGAACCGCATCTCGACGGCAGGCCGACGGTTGCCTTCAACCTGATGACCCTGGCCATGCTGTCGGGCACGCCGCTGATGCCCGATCTGTCGGGCCATGTGGTGATGGTCGAGGAAGTGAGCGAATATCTCTATGCCGTCGACCGGCTGTTCTTCCACGTGACCGAGGCTTTGCCCAAATCGATCCTTGGCCTGCGGCTGGGCCGTATCAGCGATATCCCCGAAAACGACCGCGACTTCGGCATGACGGCAGAGGAAATCGCGCGCCACTGGTGCGAACGTTCGGGCATGGCCTATCTGGGCGAAGCCGATATCGGCCATGACGCGGGCAATCGCATCGTGCCGTTCGGGCGGACGGACCGCGATGCCCCGCTGGGGATGGCCGGTTTCGCTCTTGGCAAGCCGCGTTCTTGGCAATAACGCGCCGCGTTCGGATAAAGCCCGCTCGAGAGGAGAAATTTGATGCGCGCATTCGTGTTCCCGGGACAGGGCAGCCAGAAAATCGGCATGGGCGTGGAACTCGCCGCCGCCAGCGCCGCCGCCCGTGAAGTGTTCGAGGAAGTGGACGATGCGCTGGGCCAGAAACTGGCCGCGATCATGGCCGAAGGGCCCGAAGACACGCTGACCCTCACTGAAAACGCGCAGCCCGCGATCATGGCCAATGCCATCGCCACGCTGCGCGTGCTGGAAAGGGATTTCGGCATCGTGCTGGCGGACAAGGCCGATTATGTCGCGGGCCACAGCCTTGGCGAATATACGGCGCTGTGTGCGGCGGGCGCGTTCTCGCTTTCCGATACGGCGCGCCTGCTGAAACTGCGCGGGCAATCGATGCAGGCGGCCGTGCCCGTGGGCGTCGGCGCGATGTGCGCATTGCTGGGCGCGGATATCGAAAAGGCGGGCGAACTGGCCGAGGCCGCGGCGACCGATCCCGCGACCGGCGCAAAGGAAGTGTGCACCGTCGCCAATGACAATGACCCGACGCAGGTCGTGCTGTCGGGCCATGCGGGCGCGATTGCCCGCGCCATCGAAATGGCCAAGGATTACGGCGCACGCCGCGCGGTGCCGCTGCCCGTGTCGGCCCCATTCCATTGCCCGCTGATGGAACCTGCCGCTGCCGCCATGGATGCCGCATTCGAAGCGACGATGCCCCGTGTCCCGCACCTGCCGGTCTTTGCCAATGTCACCGCGCAGCCGGTTGCCGATCCCGAACAGATCCGCAAGCTGCTGGTGGAACAGGTCATGGGCCGCGTCCGCTGGCGCGAGAGCATGGGCGCGATGGCCGATGTGGGCGTGTCGCAATTCGTGGAACTGGGCGGCAAGGTGCTGGCCCCGATGATCAAACGTTCGACCACGGACACCGATGTGATCAGCGTGGTCACGATGGAAGATTGCGAGGCGCTGGCCAAGGCGCTGTAAGGCCCGTACCCCCGCGCAGATTTACGAGAGGATTATCCAGAGATGTTCGACCTTACCGGCATGACCGCCCTTGTCACCGGCGCCAGCGGCGGCATCGGCTCCGCCATTGCGCGCAGCCTTGCCCAGCAGGGTGCGCGTCTTGCCCTTTCGGGCACCAATGCCAGCAAGCTGCGCAGCTTTCGCGAACAGCTGAACGAAGAGATTGGCGGCGACCATGTCGAGATTACCTGCGATTTGTCGAACCCGACACAGGTGGAAGAGCTGGTTCCCGCCGCCATCGACACCTTGGGCAAGCTCGACATTCTGGTGAATAATGCCGGTATCACGCGTGACGGGCTGATGATGCGCATGAAGGACGAGGATTGGGATGCGGTGATGCAGATCAACCTCAATTCCGCGTTCCGCCTGATGCGCGCCGCGACCCGCCCGATGATGAAGGCCAAATTCGGCCGCATGATTTCGATCACCAGCGTGGTCGGCACCACCGGCAATCCCGGCCAGATGAACTATGCCGCGGCCAAGGCGGGGCTGACCGGCATGACCAAAAGCCTTGCGCAGGAACTGGCCAGCCGGAACATCACGGTGAACTGCGTCGCCCCCGGCTTTATCCGCACGGCCATGACCGATGTGCTGCCCGACGATCAAAAGGCCGCGCTGAACGGCAAGATTCCGATGGGCCGCATGGGCGAGGGCGGCGATATCGGCGCGGCGGTTGCCTATCTGGCGTCAAAGGAAGCCGGCTATGTCACCGGCCAGACGCTGCATGTGAACGGCGGCATGGTGATGATCTAAGGCGGGGGTTCAGCCTGCCATCGGGGCGGGGCGGCCGACTTCGTTTGACTTCGCCGCCCTGCCTTGCGAGTCTTGTGGCCAAGCGGTGCCCGCCCCTGCGCGATATAGGGGCGCCACCAGTCGAGCGGCGCGCGCCCGTTTAGAGGACGGGCAGGCGCCGGAACCCAGAAGATTCAAGGATTACCCATGGCAACCCCCAAAACCGGCGATATCGTCGTCATCGATTTTTCCGTCACCACGGCCGATGGCCGCGTGGTCGGCGGCACCGACCAGAACGGGCCGCAAACCGTTACGATGGGCAAGGGCGAGATCATGCCCTCTATCGAAGCGGCGCTGGAAAGCATGGAAGTCGGCGCGCAGCAGGATGTGACGATCGACGCCGATCAGGCATTCGGCCAGCGCCGCGACGATCTGATCATCGAAATCCCGCGCTCGACCCTGCCGCCCGAGCCCGCGCCGCAGCCCGGCATGACGCTGGCCGCCAAGCAGCAGGACGGCAGCGAGATGAACCTGACTATTACCGCCGTGGGGGACGAGACGGTGACCGCCGACGGCAACCACCCGCTGGCGGGTGAGGATCTGACCTTCGGCCTGACTTTGGTGGAGATCAGGGCCGCCGCCTGATCCGCACTGCCGGAAACATCGGAACGCCCCGCATCGCCTGATGGCCTTGCGGGGCGTTTTCGTGTCGGCGCCTGTGACCTGTACCTTCTGGGGGTAAACCCCGATTGCAGCGCGGTGCCCGCTGAACGATGGAAGCGGCAGGGATCATCGGGGCAGGTGGCTGGCATGACATATCGAACGGGCGCGGGGCTAATCCTTGCGCTGGCATGGCTGCCGCTGCCAGCCCATGCGCAAGAGGGCGATCCGCCACCCGAAGAAGCACCGAAAACCGTGCCCGAAACCGCGCCCGATATCGTCACACTCGACGGTCAGTTCAGCCAGTTCCTCTCCACCGTTGCGGCGGGCAATGGCGAGGGGGCAACGCGCTATGGCGGGCGGATCGACCTCTATGCCAAAATCGATGGCGGTACGGCGGGTATCGTCGACGGGCTGACGATCAACGCGCAGGGCGAGTTTATCTATGGCAACAGCATCAATCGCGTCGGTTCGCGCACGCTTTTGCCCGTCAACACCGCGATGAATTTCCCCGTCAACGATGACGAGGCGTTCGACCTGTCGGTCAATATCGTCCAGCGCATCGGCAAGGTTCGGGTGCAACTGGGCAAGATCAACCTGCTCGACAGCTCTTCGGCAATTCCCATTGTAGCCGGCGGGGGCAAGGTGGGGTTCCAGCACATCGGCCTTGCCGCGCCGCCCGGCCTGATCGCATCGCCCAAGATCCTCGGCGGCATCGTCACCGTTCCCGTGGGCCGCGTGGCCATCAGCGCGGGCGTCTGGCATCCCGAGGACTGGACCCGCGAATTTATCGATGGCGGCCTGTTCGGCAATGGCGTCAGCGGCATGGTCGCGGGCACGCTTCCGGCGAAGATCGGCGGGAAACAGGGTTTTCACACCGTCACCATATTCGCCACCAGCCGCAAGCCCAGTGCCGAAGGGCTGCCCGATATCCGCCCGCCCGAAGGGTCGGCTCCGCTGCTATCGGGCGACAGGGGCGGCACCCATCTGCGGTACGCGGTGCAGCATTATTTGTGGCAGGACCCGTCGGACCCCAAGCGCGGCTTCGGCCTGTTCGGCCATGCAGGCATTTCCATCGGCGCGCCCGCCCTGCTGGACTGGAGCATGACGGCAGGGCTGGCGGGCAGCGTGCCCATTGCCGCCCGCCCGCGCGACCGGTTCGGCATCGGCTATTTCCGTTTCTCGCTGGAAGACCGCATCGCCGACGGGCTGGCACCGGTTCTCCCGGTGGGGGACGAGCAGGGGGGCGAGATCTATTACGCGGCGCAATTGGGCGACATGCTGCAATTGACCGCTTCGGCCCAGCTGGTCGATCCGGTGCTGGCCAATGCGCCCGATGCCGTGAATTTCAACCTGCGGGCGGTGGTGGCATTCTGATCCACCGCCGCCCGACAAAAAGGTCAGAACTTGAACGTCGCGCCAATGATCGGCCCGTCGGTCGATACGTCATACAGGAACCGGCGGTCGCCCGATCCATGCTCGTAATCGATGTAAAGAAACTGATAGCCGGCATCGATCGTGATATTCTCGGCCACGCCGAAATTGATCATCGGCCTGATCTGCACCGACACATCCGATCCCACGCCGAACCCGCCGACATTGGCGATCAGCCCAGCGTCGATGCTGTCGCTGAGCGGCGCCTGAAAGCGCACGCCGACGATGGGGTCGATCCAGTCCGCCTTGCGGCTGACATCGTCGAAAATCTCGATATCGGATTCGGTCGTGACCTTGATCGCGACGTAACGCGCACCGACCATCAGGTCGAGTTGCGGCGCGACACGATAGAACAGCATCGGCTGAACCCCCGTCTGCGCCATATTGGCCGCGACGACGGCATCGTCGTTATTCGCGTCGAGATTCATGTAATTGGTGTCGATGCCAATGCCCCACTGGCCGTTATGCGCCTCGACATAGCCGAGGAAGGCCATGTTCAATTCGCTGATCACGTCCTTGCGGCTGACATCGACCTCTGCGTCGATCCCGCGCACGGCGGCATCGCCCTTCATCTTGGGGGCCATCAGATAGGGCTGGAATGTAAATTCCCATTCGCCCGCTTCCTGTGCGGCGGCAGGCGTTGCGACCATTGCGGCGGCCATGGCCATGGCCAGCGACCCTGTGAAAATCTTGCGCATATCCCTCATTCCTCGAAAAACCGCCGGTGATTTCGGATCGTCTTTCCGGCTTCCCTCGCGCGATATGATGCGGAGCAAAGCGCGACAATCGGGGTTTATGCCGATGCGGGGCTGTTTTGCGCAGCCTGTGAGACACAGTGAACAGAGGTAAGGCGATGAGTGAAACGGCACTCGACATCCTGCAATATTACGGGGCGGGGGCGGCGCTGCTGGCGGCGTTTCTCGTCTCGCTGAATCTCGGCGAACGGCTGACGGGCTGGGCGTTCGTGATCTTCGTAACCAGCTCGATCGCGCTGATCGCGTGGGGCTTTCTGAATGACGAGGGTGAAGGCATCGGCTGGCAGAACATCGGCCTGCTGGCGATCAATGCGGTGGGGGTCTATCGCTATCTGATCGCGGGAAATCCCGACAAAGCGGGCAAGACCGATGTGTCGGATGCCCAAAAGGCCGGTTGAGCGGGAGATTCGCTGTCGTCCACGCCCTGACCGGCCCGGACCCGATCAATGGTCATTGCGCTGATGAGCCGAGCGCGTTTTTCCCATGGTGCCGATGGGCCAACGGGCGGGGAATCCGGTCCGATCCGGCGCTATCACCGGCTTTTATCCCCAGAATCGAAGCGTTCTCGTTCCGTTCGCCTTGTTCGCAATGGCCCATCCGCTAGGAAAGTTTGACCGAAATTCTCGTCCGGTCGGGTTTCCAACGTCCACCGGGCTTAGGGGGATCTGATTGAAATGAAGGCGACGATCGAACGGGCAACCCTGCTGCACAGCCTGTCCCATGTGCAGTCGGTGGTGGAACGCCGCAACACGATCCCGATCCTGTCCAATGTGCTGATCGAGGCTTCGGCCGACGGCAATGTCCGCCTGATGGCGACCGACCTTGACCTGCAAGTGGTCGAGGTGATGCCTGCCGCATCGGTTGAGGGCGCGGGCGCGATCACCGTATCGGCGCATCTGCTGTTCGATATCGCGCGCAAGCTGCCCGACGGATCGCAGGTCAGCCTTGAGACGAGCGAGAACCGCATGATCGTCAAGGCAGGGCGCAGCCGGTTCCAGCTGCCGACCCTGCCGCGCGACGATTTCCCCGTCATCGTCGAAGGCGACCTGCCGACCAGCTTCGAGCTTCCCGCCGCTACGCTGGCGCAGATGATCGACCGCACGCGTTTCGCCATCAGCACCGAGGAAACGCGCTATTACCTGAACGGCATTTTCCTGCACGTGGCCGATGATGGCCCGAATGGCGCGGCGCAGCTGAAGGCGGCGGCGACCGACGGGCACCGCCTTGCCCGCTTTACCATTGCCCGTCCCGACGGGGCAGAGGGGATGCCCGACGTGATCGTGCCGCGAAAATGCGTGGCCGAACTGCGCAAGCTGCTGGAAGAATCGCTCGACACCAATGTGGCGGTCGATCTTTCGGCATCGAAGATCCGCTTCACCCTTGGCGGCGAAAGCGGCATCGTGCTGACCAGCAAGCTGATCGACGGAACCTTCCCCGATTACAGCCGCGTGATCCCGACCGGCAATGACAAGCTGCTGAAGGTCGATCCCAAGAGCTTTTTCGCGGGCGTCGACCGCGTGGCCACCATCGCCACCGAAAAGACCCGCGCAGTCAAGATGGCGCTGGATACCGACCGCGTGACCCTGTCTGTCACCAGCCCCGACAACGGCACCGCGGCCGAGGAAATCGCCGCCGATTATGGTGCCGACGGGCTGGAGATCGGCTTTAACGCCAATTATCTGAAGGACATCCTTGCCCAGATAGAGGGTGACAATGTGGAACTGCATCTGGCCGATGCGGGCGCGCCCACCTTGATCCGGCAGAACGCGCAAAGCCCCGCGCTTTACGTGCTGATGCCGATGCGGGTCTGACCGGACCCGAAAGAGCCGGTGAAGGCGGGCGGGCGATATGCTGACCATCTTCATCGTCCTTTTATTCGCCGCGGCAACGGCGCTGTCCTGGCTGACGATCCGCATGCTGGGGCGGCGGATCGCGAACTCTTCCGGCTGGTACGCGGTGCTGCGGCGCTATCCCGACAGGGGCCCAGACAGCGGCCCAGACAGCGGCGATAAACCGCTGCTGGTTGTGAAACGCGCATCGGGCCGCATCGGCGGGGTAACGATCGGGCGCGGGCTTGAACTCCACGCCTGTCGCCGTGGGCTGCGGATCTATCCGATGCCATGGCTGCGACCGATGAACACCCCCGCCCTGATCCCGTGGCGCGATATCGCGGATAGCGACGAAACCCTTCGCGGTCATCCGATGAAGCGGCTGGGCCTCGGCAGGCCCGAAATCGCGGTGCTGACGCTGGATCGCCCGCTGTGGGACGAATTGCGGGGCAAGGCGGGCCATTGATGCGACGGGTAGCAGGCGTGCTTCATCGCGGCGAAAGCCCGCCTCGTCCAAATGGCACTGGCTATATCTTGAACCGAACGGGCGGCCCCGTCATGGGCAGCGCCAAAGGACGGAGAATTCGAATGAAACGCACCGCCATCGCCCTTGGCCTGATTGCCAGCGCCGCGCTTGCTGCCCCTTCGGCACAGGCGCAGGGCACGACCGACACGAACCTGCGCTGCGCCGCATGGGCATTGGTCGCCAGCGCGCAGGAACAGGATCAGGGCAAGCGCCGCGCGCTTGGCTTTTTGATGACCTATTTCGTCGGCCGCTATGAACAGGGGACCGGCGGTAAGATAGAAAAGCAGATCAATCCGCAGACGATTCAGGGGCTGGTCGGCGATGTCGAGGAAGCGAACAAGCTTTGCGCGCCGCTGGCGACCGATTTCAGCACCCGCCTGCAGGCCATGATGGACGGCATGCAGCCGCCCGAAGGCCAGTCGCAGGGGCGCTAATCCCGTTACCGTCCGGCGCGGATCATCTCCTCGACCAGCGTGAATTTTTCGCGCGGGGCGCCGGAACGCGCAGCGGCGACTTCGGCTTCCTCGATCTTTTGCCAGTCGCGGAAGGTCACGATGTCCAGCTTGCGTTCGGCGGCCAGCGCATCGAAACCGGGGCGGCCCGCCTTACCTTCGGGGCCGATGGCGCCGCTGGCGATATCCTCGGCCAGCTTGGCGATGATGGCAAAGCCGTCGGGCTTGTTGGTGCCGATGGTCCCCGTGGGGCCGCGCCGCGCCCACCCGACGGCATATAGCCCGCCGGTTTCGGGCGATACGGCGATGCGTCCGTCATCGCTGGCAAAGCGGCCCGCCTTTTCGTCGAACGGCACACCGGGAATGGGCGCGCTGCGATATCCGATGGCGCTGACCACCAGATGGCAGGGGACCATATAGAATTCGCCCGTGCCGACGAGTTTTCCGTCGGTGATCTTCGTCCGCTCGACCTCGACGCCTTCGACACGGGTTTTACCGACGATGCTGACGGGGCGGGCGAAGAAATCGAAGCTGATCCGCAGCGGTTTCTCTACGCGGTTCGCGGCGAACTGGCGCAGCCATTGCACCGATTTGCGCTGGCCGGGTTCCAGCGGATCGTCGTCTGTCACCGGAGGCAGATCGTCGGGATCGACCACCGGCGCCGCCCGCTCCAACTCGCCCAGCTCGCCCAGTTCCTTGGGCGTCATGGCGATCTGATGCGGCCCGCGGCGGCCAAGGATCACGATCTCGTCCAGCTTCGACCCCTCGATCGCGTCGAGGGCATGGGCGGTAATGTCGGACCCTTCGAATTCGCGGCGGGTCTTGGACAATATGCGCGCAATATCCAGCGCCACATTCCCGTTGCCGATCACCACTGCGCGCCGGCCGGACAGGTCGGGGTTCAGATCGGCGAAATTCGGGTGGCCGTTATACCATCCGACAAAGGCGGCGCTGCCGATCACGCCCGGCAGATCCGCGCCGGGAATGCCCAGATCGCGGTCATGCGGTGCGCCGGTGGCGATAATCACCGCGTCGTACAGCGCCTGAAGATCGGCCAGCGAAATATCCTGACCGATGGCGATATTGCCGACAAACCGGACATTATCGGTCAGTGCGGTTTTTTCATAGCGGCGCGACACCGCCTTGATGGTCTGATGATCGGGCGCGACGCCGGTGCGGATCAGCCCGTATGGAACCGGCAGCCGGTCGAACACGTCGACACGTATGTCGTCGCCCCACTGCTTGATCGCCGCTTCCGCCGTGTAATAGCCCGCAGGCCCCGACCCGATTATCGCGATATGCCGCATCGTTGCTCTCTCCCATCTCGCCCCGTTCGGGTGCGAAGCGACAGGCTATCGCATGGCTCGCAAATGAAAAGGGGGCGCGGGGGTCAGGCGGCAAGAAATTCGCGCAAAGCGTGCGAAACCCGTTCGGGCCGGGCAAGCGCGGAAAGATGGCCGCCCGACCGCAATTCGATCTTTTGCGCATGGGGAAGCAGGCATCCCAGCATGGTGTGATGCGCATAGGGCACGACCGCATCGTCCGCCACGCCCACCAGCGCGACCGGCACGCGGATAAAGGGCAGCATCGGCGCGGCCGTCCATCCCGTCAGGGCCAGCAGCTGATTGCCCAGCCCTTGCGGGGTCGGGGTGCGGAAACGCTGCATCAGCGTGGCATTGGCACCACCCTCGGCCAGCAGAGCGCGGAAATTGGCGGTAAGGCGGCGCGGATCGACATATTCCTTGGGATCGAACAGCCGCTTGATCACATCCGGATTGGCGGGCGCGAGCGGCAGGCCCGACGTGGTCGATACCAGCCCCAATCGCGTGACGCGGCGCGATGCCTGAACCGCGATCTGCTGCGCCAGCGCGCCGCCCCATGAAAAGCCGATGCAATCGAAGTGGCGACCGGGATGTAACGCCTCCATCATTCCGATCACGGCCTCGGACAGTGCATACATCATCACATGCGCGTTCGAATCGGGCGATCCGCCGCATCCCGGCATGTCGGGAATGACGATCGACCGCCCCAGCGGCGCATCGGGCCCCGGTTTCGCCAATGCCAGCGCCAGCGGTTCCATCAATTCCGCGTTGAAGCCGATGCCGTTGAGCATCAGCAAGGGCGGCGCGGCATCGTTTCCGCCATCCAGTAGGGCGGCACGCATCGTCAGCCCGCCGGCCCTTATCTCGCGATAGTCGAATTCCATGTCTGCCCGCTAGCACGCAGGTGCAACGCAGGACAGCCTCCATCGGGACAGACTGCCTGCTCTTGCGGACAACATGCGTTTGCCCGCTCTGCCCGATCAATCCCTGCTGACAGGGGGGCAACACGCTGCTAACGGCGCTGCCATGAGCACTGACCTCTCCACCATTCGCAACTTCAGCATTATCGCCCATATCGACCATGGCAAATCGACCCTGGCCGACCGGCTGATCCAGGTCACCGGTGGGCTGACCGACCGTGAGATGAGCGAGCAAGTCCTTGATAACATGGACATTGAGCGCGAGCGCGGCATCACCATCAAGGCGCAGACCGTGCGCCTGAACTATACGGCGCAGGACGGCATTACCTATCAGCTGAACCTGATGGACACGCCTGGCCATGTCGATTTTGCCTATGAGGTCAGCCGCAGCCTTGCCGCGTGCGAGGGTGCGCTGCTGGTGGTGGACGCGGCGCAGGGCGTGGAGGCGCAGACGCTGGCCAATGTCTATCAGTCGATCGAGCATGACCATGAAATCGTGCCCGTTATCAACAAGATAGACCTTCCCGCTGCCGAGCCGGAGAAGGTGAAGGCCGAGATCGAGGACATTATCGGCATCGATGCGCAGGACGCGGTGCTGACCAGCGCCAAGTCCGGCATCGGGATCGAGGAAGTGCTGGAAGCCGTCGTCAAGCGCATCCCCGCGCCCGGCGGCGACCGGACCAAGCCGTTGAAGGCGCTGCTGGTCGATTCATGGTACGATCCCTATCTCGGCGTCGTCATTCTGGTGCGCGTGATGGACGGCGTCATGAAAAAGGGCGACCAGATCAAGTTCATGCAGGGCGGCACGACCCATCTGGTCGACCGCGTAGGCTGCATGCGCCCCAAGATCGAGCAATTGCCCGAACTCGGCCCCGGCGAAATCGGGTTCATCACCGCGCAGATCAAGGAAGTGGAGCAGGCCAAGGTCGGCGACACGATCACCACGGTGAAGAACGGCGCGACGCAGGCGCTGCCGGGGTATAAGGAAGTGCAGCCGGTGGTGTTCTGCGGGCTGTTCCCCGTCGACGCCGCCGATTTCGAGAAACTGCGCGAAAGCATCGGCAAGCTGCGCCTCAACGACGCCAGCTTCTCGTTCGAAATGGAATCGAGCGCGGCGCTGGGCTTCGGCTTCCGCTGCGGTTTCCTTGGCCTGTTGCATCTTGAGATCATTCAGGAACGGCTGAGCCGCGAATATGACCTCGACCTCATCACCACGGCGCCGTCGGTGGTCTATCGCCTGCAGCTATCCGCATCGCGCACCGACGAGGCGCGCGAGCTTTATCTGCACAATCCCGCCGATTATCCCGATGTGAACAGGATCGAGAGTATCGAGGAGCCATGGATCAAGGCAGTGATCTATACGCCCGACGAATATCTCGGCCCGATCCTCAAGCTGTGTCAGGACCGCCGCGGCATCCAGAAAGACCTCACCTATGTCGGCGGCCGCGCGCAGGTCACCTACGAACTGCCGCTGAACGAGGTGGTGTTCGACTTCTACGACAGGCTGAAGAGCATCAGCCGCGGCTATGCCAGCTTCGACTATGAACAGATTGGCCTGCGCGAAGGCGATCTGGTCAAGATGAACATCCTTGTGAACAACGAGCCGGTCGATGCGCTGTCGCTGATCGTACACCGCTCTGTGGCGGAAGCACGCGGACGCGGCATGTGCGAGCGTCTGAAAGACCTGATCCCGCGCCATTTGTTCAAGATCCCGATCCAGGCGGCCATCGGCGGCAAGGTGATCGCGCGCGAAACCATCGCAGCCCTGCGCAAGGACGTGACCGCCAAGTGCTATGGCGGCGACATCACGCGTAAGAAGAAGCTGCTGGAGAAGCAGAAAAAGGGCAAGGCGCGGATGCGGGAATACGGGAACGTCAGTATTCCGCAAGAAGCCTTCATTGCTGCCCTAAGGATGGGTGAGGAATAATGATGCCCCGCCCACAAGGCGAGGATCGCGAAGCGACCGGAGCCTTGTAAGCGAGAGGCAGTAATTACGGCCGGCGGCCAAGCGGGCCCTCAGGCCCGCGCGAGCCGTTCGACGTCACAGCCGCGGCTTTGCCGTGGCCCAGCGCCAGCCCATCAGCCAGACACCAGGCCGCCCATCTTGCGCGCATAAATCAGCCGCCCTTCGCCCAGATGCGCAAAGACCTGATCCAGTCCGCGGCGCGAAAAGGCGAAGCAGCCCTGGCTGCGGCCCAGCTTGCCGCTGCGTTCGACGATTTCGGGTTCGGCATACCATGCGCTGTGGATCACGATGGCGCGGTTCATCGCATTGTCGTTGGTCGGGTCCAGCCCGATCAGCCGCTGCGAATGCCCGTGCTTGCCGGTATAGTAGTTCGCGGTCGCATAGGCGCCCTCGGACGTGGCGTTTGATCCGGGACGGTTGGAAAAGCGTTGAAGCCAGCCGCTATAGGCCGGGTCCGACCCGCTGCCGTGCGAGACGAGGAGCGATTGCGTCTCACCCTTGTCCAGATCGACGAGGTGAAAGCGCGGCAGGGAGGAATGAGCCGAGAAATCGACGATGCCGATGCGGTCGCGTCTGACGCGGGCACCGTGGCGGTCCAGCGCCTCCATCGCGGACATGAACAGATCGGGCCGCACGCCGCTGCCGCGCACCAGATCGAGGGCGACCGGTTCGGGCCCGACGGGCTGCACCACCGGCTGCGAGACGAGCGGTGCCGGTGCGGCGCGTGCAACCGTGGCGGAGGTCGCCAGCAGGGTGGATGCGGATGCGATGAAATTACGGCGGCTGAAATTCATGGTTTCTGCAGATAGACTAACCATGCAAGCAAGGTCTTGGACAAAGCGGGGCTGGAACGATCATCATCTTGCACGTGGCAAGATTCGTCAAAGGCGAAATATTCCATGGCCAAACCGAACGATACACCGGTTACGACCGACAGTTACCGCCATGCGGTAGGGCGCATCATTGCGGCGATTCGCAAGGCAAAGGGGCTGTCCGACCGGCAGATGGCGCATCAATTGGATTGTTCGGCAGGCACGATCCGCAATGCACGGATAGAGGCGACTTCGCTGGACCCTGCCGTGCTGATCCGGATCGAGCAGCAATTCGGTCCCGGCGCGATCGATCCCCTGCTGGCGCTGGCGGGGGTGCGCTGTCTGGCGACGGGGCATGGCGGCGGCAAGGGAGCTGCGGGCAATCCGACGCTTGCCATTGTCGAGGCTTTGCATGGAATCGTCGAAATGCAAGCCGCGCATAGCGAGGGCGGGCGGCGGATTACCAATCACGAATTGCGCCAGATCCTGCCCGAATTGCGCGCGGGCCGCGCAGCGCTGGACGCGCTGATCGCGCGGGTGGGGGAAGGCTAGATCCCGGCCATGCTGGCCCCTAAATGCCGGCCATGCTGGCAAGCGTGCCGAAATCGTCCGAAAGCGAACCGTCGCGCAGGATCATCGAGATGATCAGCACCAGTTGCAAAACGACCAGTGCTATCGCGTAATATTTCAGATCGTCGCGCCAGCTGGGCGGGGGTTGCCAGATGCGTTCGATATCGGGCCGGTGCCACCAGTCGTGCAGCCATGCCACGGGCGATTGCCGCCCGTCCTGATCCGTCAGGATCGAGGCAAGATCGGCGTCGAGCGCATCCTCGCCAAAGGCGGCAAGTCGGCGCGGCCTTATCGGACCTAGCTCCATCGCATCATCTCCAACGCTGCCCCCTCAGGCCGGCAGAAGAAACTGTCCCATGCATCAACGACCGCCGGAATGCCCCCATCCCGATATGCCGCAACGCGCCCCGCCGGTCGCTGGATCAGCTTTCGCCTGTCTGTGCCAGTTCCGCGACGGGATCGTAATTGTCGGCCTGCCCCCGTGGCTGGTCCGGGTCGGTGGTGGAAAAGATCCACCCTTCGCCCTGTTCCAGCCCCACGGCGGTAAGCTGTCCCGTGTAATAGGCGCCGGTATCGATGCCGATGCGGTGATCGGTGATGCCGGGCTTGCCTTCGAACACGGTGTGTCCGTGTACCACGACTAGCCCGCCAAAGTCCTCTTCCGAATTCAGAAATTCGTTCCGTATCCAAAGGAGATCGTCTTCTTCCTGTTCTTTCAAGGGGGTGCCGGGGCGGATTCCGGCATGGACGAACAAATAATCCATCGCGCGCAGCGTGACGGGCAGCGAATCGACCCAGTCCAGCAGGTCCTCGCCAATGCGGCGGCGCGCGTCGGCGGCAAGGTCGAAGGGTTCCGGATCGTCGATCTCGGCGTCGGTCATGCCAAAGCTGTGCAAAGTCTCGCGCCCGCCATACCGTAGCCACGGCGCCAGAAAGCTGAAATCGTGGCGCAGGGCGGTGACCATCATCGCCTCGTGATTGCCCTTCAGCATGATGAAGCGGTCGGTCATGCGGGCCAGTTCGCGGCAGGCGCGCAGCAGTTGCGCGGATTGCGGCCCGCGGTCGATCACATCGCCCAGCAGAACGATGCCCGTTACCATCGGATCGCGCAGCCGGTTGTCGATCGCGACATCGGCGATCAGCTTGCGGAACAGGTCCAGCCGCCCGTGAATATCGCCGATTGCATAAATCCGCCGGAAATCGGGTGCGGAAGAACCGCCGGTGATGTTCTTCGCGGACCCGGTCAGCGAAGCCGGAAAGAGGTTCTTCATCAGGACCATGGCGCCATCTTCGCATGTGCGGCAGGAAAGGCAATGATATCCGGGTGATTACCGGCGCGGTAAACGTGCTTTTTATCGTGTCCGTCGCCGTGGAATGATGCGACGCCGCCAACCCCGTGGATGGATACGCCAACTTCACTTGGCGTTCATCTGCGGCAGGGCTATAGGCCACGGCATGACTGCCCAACTTCGCGCACCCGCCGTCCGCCGTTCCGCCCTTTATTCTGGCCGGATGGCTGTGCGCGCCGCGCTGCTGGCCGCGCCGGTGCTGATGGTCGCGGCATGCGGCGGCAGTGGGGGCGGGGCGAATACGCCCGATACCGCCTATGTCGCACGCGATGTCGAAACGCTGTATTTCGCGGCCAAGGAACGTCTGGACCGCGGACAGGTCAAGCAGGCCGCCGCCCTGTTCGACGAGGTGGAGCGCCAGCACCCCTATTCCGAATGGGCCCGCCGCGCCCAGTTGATGAGCGCGTTTTCCTATTACGTGGCGCGCGATTACACATCGTCGATCCGCGCGTCGCAGCGTTTCCTGTCGATCCATCCGGGCAACAAGGACGCGCCCTATGCGCAATATCTGATCGCGCTTTGCTATTACGAGCAGATCAGCGACGTGCAGCGCGATCAGGCGATCACCATGCAGGCGAAAACCGCGCTGACCGAAGTGATCCGCCGCTATCCCGGCAGCGGTTATGCCGCCGATTCCCAGCTGAAGCTCGATCTGGTGAACGACCATCTGGCGGGCAAGGAAATGGCGGTCGGCCGGTTCTATCAAAAGAACGGCAAATGGCTGGCATCGACCATGCGCTTTCAGGAAGTGGCCGACGAATACCAGACCACCAGCCACGCACCCGAAGCGCTCTATCGTCTGACCGAAAGCTATCTGGCCATCGGCCTTCCCGAAGAAGCGAAAAAGGCGGCCGCCGTGTTGGGCGCGAACTATCCCGGCAGCGAATGGTATGAAAAAGCCTATGAGCTGATGGAAGACAAGGCGGCGGATTTCATCAGCTGATCGGGCGCTTCGATCAGGCCAGAACGGCCCGCACCCCCATCCAGTTCGCCCCCATCCAAAGCCCCATGCCCATCATGGCAACGTTCTCGGTCAGCGAGACGAAGCCCAGCGGCACATTGGAATTGCCGCCGACGCAGGCGCATTTCAGTTCGCGCCTGTCGATATAGACTGCCTGTACTACGCTGGCCGCGCCGATCGTGCCGATGAAAAGCGCCAGCGGGGCCGACAGCCATGTCATGATACCGGCGATCATCAGAACGCCCGCCAGCCCCTCGGCCCACGGGTATATTTTGGCATAAGGCACGAAACGCCGCGCCAGCAGGTCGTAATTCAGGAACATGGTAGAGAAGCTCTCCACATCCTTCAGCTTTTGCAGCGCCAGCAGGCACATGGTGAAGGCGACGAACCAGCGCAGCGTATGCGCTGTCAGCAATGTGCCGAACGCGACAAGCGCAGCGGCGCAGGCCATCGCAAGCCCCATGCCAAAGATCATGAGCACCGGCCAATAGCTGGTGTCCTTGTCCGAAGTCACGCTCTTGCCGAAAAAGCGGCGCAGATCGTCATAGCCGCCGATCCTGTCATCCCCGATGAAGGTTTGCGGCGTGGTTTTCACATCGTGCCGCGCCTTGAACGCATCGGTCTGATCGCGCGTGGTCAGATGGTGATCCTCTACGCGGTAGCCCTTGCGTTCCAGCAGATCCTTGGACTTCAGCCCATAGGGGCAGATATGGCCGGGCATCACCATGCGATAGAGCCGGGCGGTCTTGCTGGAGGCCTGATCGGCGGTCTGACGGGTGACGGGCGCGTTCATGTCGGTCTTCCGGTTGCGGGGGCGTGCATGGATGTAACGCTGCGGCAGGGGGCTGCGGTTCCCGTGGACAGCGCGGCGCGGATCGGGAATGCTGGCAGATGCAGCAAGGGAGAGCGCCATGACCGACATCTATGATTTCACCGCGATCCGGCCCGACGGCAGCGAGGCGGCGCTGTCCGATTATCGCGGCAAGGTTATGCTGATCGTCAATACGGCCAGCCAGTGCGGCTTTACCCCGCAATATGAAGGGCTGGAGGCGATGTATCGCGATTTGCAGGATCGCGGGCTGGTCGTGCTGGGCTTTCCCTGCAACCAGTTCGGCAAGCAGGAACCCGGCAATGCCGAGGAAATCGCCAGCTTTTGCAAGCTGAACTATGACGTGACCTTCCCCCTGTTCGCCAAGATCGAGGTGAACGGCGATGGCGCATCGCCGCTGTATAAATGGCTGAAGGATCAGGCACCGGGCCTGATGGGGACCAGGGCGATCAAGTGGAATTTTACGAAATTCCTGATCGACCGCGACGGACGGGTGGTGGAGCGGTTCGCCCCGACGACCAAACCCGCGGAATTGCGCGGGGTGGTGGAGGGGTTGTTGTAGGGCGCGCGGATCATAGTGCCGGACGTGGTTCGTGATCTAAGCTGTCTGAACAATTGTCGAGCTCGACGCCCTCCGACCCGTCACGCCACAAAAAAGGGGCGGCCTCTTTCGAAGCCGCCCCTTTGATTTTTCAACCGCGAAACCGGTGCGGTTTCACACCGCTTCCCATACGGTCGCGATGCCCTGGCCGCCGCCGATGCACATGGTGGCAAGGCCGTATTTGCCGCCGGTGCGCTGCAGTTCGTAGGCCAGCTTGGTGACAAGGATCGCGCCCGTCGCGCCGATGGGGTGGCCCAGCGAGATGCCCGAACCGTTGGGGTTCACCTTCGCCGGGTCGAGGTCGAGCTGCTTCGACACGGCGCAGGCCTGCGCGGCGAAGGCTTCGTTCGACTCGATCACGTCCAGCACATCCTTGGAAATGCCTGCCTTTTTCAGCGCGATCTGCGATGCCGGAACGGGACCGATGCCCATATAGGCCGGATCGACGCCCGCATGGCCATAGGAAACAAGCCGCGCCAGCGGCTTCAACCCGTGTTCCTTGACCGCGGCCTCGCTGGCAAGGATGGTCGCCGCCGCGCCGTCGTTGATGCCCGAAGCATTGCCCGCCGTCACCGTGCCGCCGTCCTTTTTGAAGGCGGGGCGCAGACCGGCCAGCGTTTCCGCCGTGGTGCCCGCCTTCACATGCTCGTCGGTGTCGAACTCGACCGTCTTGCGCTTCACCTTGACCTCGACCGGAACGATCTGGTCCTTGAAATAGCCCGCCTCGATCGCGGCCATGGCGCGGCGCTGGCTTTCGGCGGCAAATTCGTCCTGCTGTTCGCGGGTGATCTCGTACTTCTCGGCCACGTTTTCGGCCGTGATGCCCATGTGATAGCGGTGGAACGGATCGTGCAGCGCGCCCAGCATGCCGTCCTGCAGCTGGCCGTCGCCCATCTTCAGCCCGAACCGGACGCCCGGCACGAAATAGGGTGCACGGCTCATGATTTCGGCGCCGCCGCCGATGGCGATCTGGTGGTCGCCCAGCATGATGTGCTGCGC
This sequence comes from Croceicoccus sp. Ery15, assembly GCF_020985305.1. NCBI lineage: Bacteria > Pseudomonadati > Pseudomonadota > Alphaproteobacteria > Sphingomonadales > Erythrobacteraceae > Croceicoccus > Croceicoccus sp. Ery15. The sequence goes on along the minus strand of NZ_CP087588.1, from coordinate 1,811,127 downwards.
CGCCGACACGATCGCCTGCATGCCCGAACCGCACAGGCGGTTAAGCGTCAGCGCGGGGGCGGCATGCGGCACGCCTGCCTCTACCGCCGCGATGCGCGCGACATAGGCATCGCGCGGCTCGCACGGAATGACCGAACCGATGACGGTATGTTCGACCAGTTCGGGCGACACACCGCCGCGTTCCAGCGCGGCCCTGATGGTCTGCGAACACAGTTCGCCCGGCTTTTCATTGCTGAGCGATCCGCCGAAAGTGCCGACAGCGGTGCGCGCGGCAGAGACGAGATAGACGTCGGTCATGGTGCATCCTCTTATGCGTTGGCCGCGAACGGGCCGGATGAAATGCGGCACGCGGCTCCCGAACATCGCATCGGAAGCGGTGCGTTTGCGATGTGGGGTTAGCAGATGCGGAAAGCGAGTCCAGTTCCAGCGTTAAATGTCATGGCGCGATCGGCAATCCGGCGGATTTGCGAAACACTTGCCTGCCGCCCCCGCGCGGTGGCAAGGCGGTGCGGTATACCGGCGGCGTTAAGGACCGTCACGACATTCGAGGATTCCTGACCAGCCATGACGCCCAATACCGGAACCGGATCGCGCGATCACGACGTCATCATTATCGGATCGGGCGCGGCGGGGCTGTCGGCAGCGCTGGTGCTGGCCGAACGGCTGCGCGTGCTGGTGCTGGCCAAGGGGACGCTGCAATCGGGATCGACCGCATGGGCGCAGGGCGGCATCGCGGCCGTGCTGGACGCGGGCGATACGTTCGACGACCACATCCGCGATACGATGATCGCGGGCGCAGGGCTGAACCGGCGCGAGACGGTGGAATTCGTGATCGAACGCGCACCCGAATCGATCGAAAGGCTGATCGAAATGGGCGTGCCGTTCAACCGGGAAGAGGGCGATTTGCACCTGACCCGCGAGGGCGGCCATTCGCATCGCCGGATCGTCCATGTGAACGACGCCACCGGCTGGGCGGTGCAGGCCGCGCTGCTGAAGGCGGCGGAAGAGAACCCCAATATCACCCTGCTGCCCGGGCGCGCGTGTATCGATCTGATCACTGGCCGGCACGAGGAGAAGTATTCGGGATCGGGCCGCGTCTGGGGCGTCTATGCGATGGATCAGGACACGGGCGAGGTGGAAACCCATGTCGCGCGCGCCACGATTCTTGCGGCGGGCGGCGCGGGCCGCGTCTATCAGTTCAGCACCGCACCGCGCGGCGCGACGGGCGACGGCATCGCCATGGCATGGCGCGCGGGTGCGCGCGTGTCGAACATGGAAATGATGCAGTTCCACCCGACCTGCCTCTATAATCTCGACGTCAAGAATTTCCTGATTACCGAGGCTGTGCGGGGCGAGGGCGGGCGGCTGATCAATCCGCGCACCGGCAAGCGGTTCATGAGCTTTTACGATCCCGAACGCATGGAACTGGCCCCGCGCGACGTGGTCGCCCGCGCCATCGACAGCGAGATCAAGCGCTTCGGCCTCGATTACGTGCATCTGGATATCAGCCACGAGGCACCTGAATTCGTGGCGACCCATTTCCCGACGATCCACGAAAAGCTGTTGGGCCTTGGCATCGACATGACACGGGAACCGATCCCCGTCGTGCCCGCGCAGCATTACACTTGCGGCGGCGTGCTGATCGGGCTGGATGCGCGCACCGATCTGCCGGGCCTGTGGGCGGCGGGCGAATGCACCGAAAGCGGCCTGCACGGCGCGAACCGGCTGGCATCCAATTCGCTGCTGGAATGTTTCGTGTTCGGCGATGCGGCGGCGCGCGACATATTGGCCTGCTGGGACGATCTGGACAGCCCGCCTGCGATCCGCGACTGGGACGCCAGCCGCGTTTCCGAAGCGGACGAGGAAGTCGTCATCAAGCAGAACTGGACCGAGATCCGCCGCTTCATGTGGAACTATGTCGGGATCGTGCGCACCACCAAAAGGCTGGAACGCGCATCGCACCGCATCGCCCTGCTGGAGCGCGAGATCGAGGATTATTACGGATCGTTCCGCGTTTCGACCGATCTGATCGAACTGCGCAATCTGCACCAATGCGCGGGGCTGATCGTGGATTCCGCGCTGAAACGCCACGAAAGCCGCGGGCTGCACTATACGCTGGATTACCCCGAAACCCTGCCCGAGGCGCGCGATACCTTGCTGGTGCCCTAAAGCACCAGCCGCCCGATCAGGATCAGCGCCATCGCACCCAGTATCGAGGCGAGGCAACCCGGCCGGCTGAAATCGCGGCGGCCGCGGCTGGTCAGCAGCCCTGCGACCAAGGCGCCGCCAATGCCCAGCAGGATCGTTTCGATCCATCCCATGTCGACATCGCCGGGATAGAACCAGCGCGCCAGCGCCCCCACGACAAGCCCGCTGACAAGCGCGCCGATGATATTGAGCATGGGTATTTCGCCTTTCGCCTGATTCGTGTTTCGGCCCGCCCGTTTCGCGGTGGCCTTTCATGGAATTTCCTCGGGTCAGACCCCATATCGCGTGCTGGCGAAACCCCGCAACGAAGTGGTGGAAAAGTTTTTTTCACGATGTCTGGGGTCTTGCATCGCTCTTGCGCCAAGGGGTCGCGCTGTCACTTGCCGGTCATGCGGCAAGGCGGTGGAAAACTTGCGCTTGCTTGGCCAAGCGGTTGAGGCACTATCCCTAGCGGTCGGCTGATGAAGCGAACCGCTAGACCTTGTGCAGTGTAAACTGCCGCCGGAAATCCCCGACAAGGGGCGAATGGCGGGTCAGGGCGGCGCGGCAACGGGTTTGCATCGGCCGCAGGGGCTATTTTCGACGATCCGGTCTGCATGACAACCGGGCCCGAAATGCGCCCCGCCACATGCGAGATTTTGAAGGACGGGGCGGCGACTATGGATTTCAGGAACGGTGACACAGGCCATGACGGTGAGGTTCAGGTGAGCAGCAGCGATGTAGAGACGGCACCCGTAGCCGGCGGGGCAACCGACGGCGCGCTTGAAAAGGCGGGCGAGGTGCTGGCCAAGGCGCTGACGGATGCTCCGGCGGAAAAGAAGGTGCTGACGTCGAAGGATGTGGCCGAGCGCCGCTTCAATATCGTCACCGACGCCAGCCGCGACGCCAAGCTGACCGAATTCGGCAAGGAAACGCTGGAAGACCGCTATCTGCTTCCCGGCGAAAGCTATCAGGACCTGTTCGCGCGCGTGGCCGATGCCTATGCCGACGATCAGGACCATGCGCAGCGCCTGTACGACTATATCTCGAAGCTGTGGTTCATGCCCGCGACGCCCGTGCTGTCGAATGGCGGCACCGGACGCGGCCTGCCGATCTCGTGCTATCTGAACAGCGTCGACGACAGCCTGGAAGGCATCGTCGGCACGTGGAACGAAAACGTGTGGCTCGCATCGCGGGGCGGCGGCATCGGCACCTACTGGGGCAATGTGCGCGGCATTGGCGAGCCGGTGGGCCTGAACGGCAAGACCAGCGGCATCATCCCCTTTGTGCGGGTGATGGACAGCCTGACGCTCGCGATTTCGCAGGGGTCGCTGCGCCGCGGTTCGGCCGCCTGCTATATCGACGTGCACCACCCCGAGATTGAGGAATTCCTCGAAATCCGGACCACCACGGGCGACTTCAACCGCAAGGCGCTGAACCTGCACCACGGCGTGTTGCTGACCGACGAATTCATGGAAGCGGTGCGAGACGGGGCCGATTTCGACCTCAAGAGCCCCAAGGACGGTTCGGTCCGTTCGACGGTGAATGCCCGTGCCCTGTTCCAGAAACTGGTCGAGGTTCGTCTGCGCACCGGTGAGCCCTATTTCGTGTTCTCGGACACGGTGAACCGCATGATGCCCAAGCATCACCGCGAGTTGGGGCTGAAGGTTTCGACGTCGAACCTGTGTTCGGAAATCACGCTGCCCACGGGCAAGGACCACCTCGGCAACGACCGCACGGCGGTGTGCTGCCTGTCCTCATTGAACCTTGAGACGTGGGACGAGTGGAACGGCGACAAGCTGTTCATCGAGGACGTGCTGCGCTTCCTCGACAATGTGCTGCAGGACTATATCGACCGCGCACCGGACGAAATGGCGCGCGCCAAATATTCCGCCGCGCGCGAGCGTTCGGTCGGCATGGGCGTGATGGGTTTCCATTCGTTTCTGCAGTCGAAGAACATCGGTTTCGAAAGCGCCATGGCCAAGGCCATGAACCTCAAGATGTTCAAGCATATCAATGCCAAGGCGAACGAGGCATCGATGATGCTGGCTAAGGAGCGCGGACCGTGCCCCGACGCCGAGGACATGGGCGCGATGGAGCGTTTCAGCTGCAAGATGGCGATCGCGCCGACCGCGTCGATCAGCATCATCTGCGGCGGCACCAGCGCCTGTATCGAGCCGATCCCCGCGAATATCTATACGCACAAGACGCTGTCGGGATCGTTCGTCGTCAAGAACCCGCATCTGCAGAAGATGCTGGCGGAAAAGTCGAAGGATTCGACCAATGTGTGGAACTCGATCCTCGAACGCGGCGGTTCGGTCCAGCACCTCGACTTCCTGACGCCCGAAGAAAAGGCCGTGTTCAAGACCAGCTTCGAAATCGACCAGCGCTGGCTGCTCGAATTCGCGGCCGACCGCACGCCCTTCATCGATCAGGCGCAGAGCCTCAACCTCTTCATCCCTGCCGATGTCGACAAGTGGGACCTGCTGATGCTGCACTTCCGCGCATGGGAAATGGGCATCAAGTCACTGTATTATCTGCGGTCGAAGTCGGTGCAGCGCGCCGGTTTCGCAGGCGGTGTAGAGGCAGACAACACGCTGGATGCCGCCAAATACGAGCTGAATTCGGGCGAAACCGATTACGAGGAATGCCTCGCCTGTCAGTAAATGGCGAGTAGACCTGTCGAACGGTTAAAGGCCGGCGGAGCGCATTCCGCCGGCCTTTTTCATGCGCTTTTCCGCCAGACGGGTAGAAATGTTACGGTTTTAAGACTAAGTGCGCACGCCTGATGAGGGCAATGCTATCTTTTCATTCGCTGCGCACCGGTGCCAGTTGTCGTTGTCCCGCTCGCCCAGCGATGTCGCTGGCGCTGGCGGCAATGTGTTTTGCGGGAACTCTGGCAGGCACAACCGCCGCGCGCGCGGGCGAGCTGGCCGATCTGGACGGCGAATTTCCCGACTGGTCGGCAGATTTTGCCGATACCGACCCCGATATCGCCTTGCGCCAAAACGGTGCGCGCTGGCTGGCGCCCGAAGTGGCGGAGCGGTGGGAATTGCTGGAAATCGCCGCGCATCAACCCGGCGGGCAGCGCCTGGCGCAGCCTGATGATTTTGGCACCGATGATTTAACCGGTGATGCGCCGGTCGCAGGCCCGCCGCCGACGGAGCCGGCCGACAACGTGCCGCAAGTCGCGGCCGCAACGCCCTTGGTGCAGCCGACCCGCTGGGCCGATCACGTGCCGCGCGAATATGCGACCCATCCGACATTCGGCTCGCAGGTCGGCGCGATCAAGACCGAAGCGCTGCTGATGTTCGGCTATTTCACGATCCGCGCGGGCACCAAGCTGTTCGGAGAGACCGAGGGGTTCCACTTCAAGGACGAGGGCTGGTTCGGCAAGGACACGCAATATGTCGGCGTCGACAAGTTCGCCCATGCGTGGAACACCTATCTTGCCGCCGAAATCCTGCACAACCGCCTGCATCGCAAGGCCAATGCGTCAGAGGGCGATGCCGTCACCGCGGCGACCCTGGCCTTCGGTTTCGTGGCCTATAACGAGCTGTCCGACGCGATCGAGCCGGATAGCGGCTGGTCGTGGAACGATATTCTGATGAACGGTCTGGGCGCGGGGTTTTCGGTCATCCGCAACACCGTGCCGGGGGTGAAGGAAAAAATCGCCTTCAAGATCGAGATCATGCCGAACGAGGAAGTCTGGACCTATAGCGGGCCCAAGAGGTTCGAGCAGCAGCGGTTCTTCTTCGCGCTGAAAGGTGCGGGGTTCAAGGAATTGCACGATACACCGCTGCGCTATCTGGATTTGCAGCTCGGCTATTTCGGTTCGGATTTCGAACCGGAGGACCGCGAGGCGGGGCTGATCCCCAAGCGGCACGCATTCGTGGGCGTCGGGCTGAACGTGGGCGAATTGCTGTTCGGCGGGTCGAACAGCAAGTTCGGCAAGGCGGCATGGTCGGCGCTGGATTACACGCAGATCCCGTATACCTCGCTGCGGGTGGACCAGCGCGGCGATCTGGTGTTCTGACCGCCGCGCCGTTCGCCGGTGGCGGGCGGCCTATTGCGGGCCGCTATGGCGCGTGTTGTAATCGATCCTGATCCGCACCCATTCGCCCACCAGATATTGGCCGCCCAGACGCGGCGGTCGCACCTGAAACTGCCATGCGGCGGCCAGTATGGCGCGGTTGATGTTCGATCCCAGCGGCCATTCCTCCAGCGCGACGCAATCCTCCACGCGGTAATCGGGCGCGGTCTTGCAGGCGATCATGCCCCATCCGGGGCCGCTGGCGGTGGAGAGATAGCCGCCAAGCTCGTCATCGCGCGGGCGGCGATACCATTGCGCGGCATAGAGCGGTTCGCCATCGGGCGCGGTGCCCACGCGCTGGCTGTCGGGAACGGACGAGCGCGAGGACGGGGCCATGGGGCCGTAAACGGTTGTCGTGGGCGCGGGTATCGGCGGGGCCGGCTTGGGAGGCGGCGGGGCCGGTTTCGCCCGCGGGGGCGGGGCGGTCTTGTTCGGGGTCTTCACAACCGGCGGGGGCAGGGGCGTTTCCTCGGGCACGATTTCGGGTTCGGGTTCGGGCTCGGGCTCCGGTTCGGGCTGGACTTCGGGTTCGGGCTGCACTTCGGGCACCGGCTCGGGCTCTGGCGGGGCAGGCTCAGGCTCGGGCTCCGGTTCGGCCGGAGGTGGTGGGGGGCTGGCAGAGAAATCGATGCTGGTCAGGTTTTCCTGCCCGTCCTTCACCCCGATGGCGTTCGATCCCATCGTCAGGACGGCAAGGATCAGCAGCACCTCGATCGCGATGGCGAGCGCCACGCTGACGCTTCGTTCGCCGAAGCGATCGGTGAATTTTTCCAGAAAACGGCCCCTCTGACGGGAAGGGCCACGGGGATGGCGCGTGGACATAGACCTCGTATTTCGCTGCGCGGCTAGTCGATGTCCCCCGATCCGCTACGGCTGAAACCGATAGAGGCGATGCGCGCGCGGAACAAGGGGGCCGCGCGCGTTATGCCGCGCTAGCGCTTCAGCCGGGCTGCCGCTTCGCGTTCGATGCTGGTCAGTTCCTCGATCGTCAGTTCCAGCGCCACGCGCTGTTCGCGCAATTCGGCCAGACGTTCGCGCACCTTTTCGATCAGCCGTTCCATCTGTTCCTGATGTTCGGGATCGGCGTCGTAAAGATCGAGGAATTCGCCGATCTCACGGATCGAAAAGCCCAGCCTCTTGCCGCGCAGGATCAGCTGCATGCGTCCGATCTCGCGCTTGGTATAGACGCGGGTGGTGCCCACGCGCTCGGGCTTGATCAGCCCTTCTTTCTCGTAAAAGCGCAGGGTCCGCAATGTCACACCCAGCTTGCGGGCAACATCCTGAATGCCCATCAGCGCGTTATCGCCGCCGCCATGTTTGCCGCCGCCGCTGTCAGGCAGGGCATCGCTGTCATCGTGCACTACGGGCTGTGTGCCCGTTCCGTTCATCGCCACTCTTGCGTCCGTCCCCAACTGCCTATCCGGCGCCGCGATCCCGTTTGCAGCGTCCTGATCGGATAGATTGACAAATGACAGCCCATCAGGCGAGCTTTTTCCGTTCTTCCTCGACCAGCTCTTTCTTGGACAGCTTGCCGATCAGCGTTTTGGGCAGGCTTTCGCGGAATTCGAATTCGCGCGGCATTTCGATCTTGCTCAGCCGTTCGGCCAGAAAGGCGCGCAACTCGTCTTCGCTCAGGCTTTCGCCTTCAGCCAGTGCGACGAACAGCTTGGGCGACTGGCCGCGATATTGGTCGGGAATGCCGATGGCGACCGCCTCTTTAATGGCGGGGTGGTGATAGGCCGCATCCTCGATGATGCGCGGATAGACGTTATAGCCGCCGCAAAAGATGACATCCTTGATCCGGTCGACAATGAACAGATAGCCGTCTTTATCCAGATAGCCGATGTCGCCGGTGCGGATCGCGCCGTCGGTAAAGACCGCTTCGGTCGCGTCGGGGCGCTGCCAATAGCCCTTCATCACTTGCGGGCCGCGTGCGCAGATCTCGCCCCGCTCGCCCTGCGGCATCAGATTGCCGGGGTTTTCGGGATCGCGAATCTCGATCACCGTGCCGGGAAAGGCAGGGCCGCAGCTGTTGTCCTTGACCAGCCCGCGCAGCGGATTGCAGGTGATGATGGGCGAGGTTTCGGAGAGGCCATACCCCTCCACCACGCTGGCGCCGGTGCGCTGTTCGAACGATTCGCGCACTTCCAGCGGCAGCGGCGCGCCGCCCGAGATGCAGGATTTCACCATCGACAGATCGGGTATCTTGCTGTCGGGCAAAGCGTTCATCGCGACATAGATCGTGGGCACGCCAAAGAACTGGGTCGGGGGCTTGCGCCTGATCGTCGCCAGCACCTGATCCATTTCGAACCGCGGCAGCAGCACCATTTCGGCGCCGGTATCGATGGAAAAATTGAGCACGGTGGTCAGCGCGAAAACATGGAACATGGGCAATACGCCCAGCGTGCGTTCCTGCTTTGCCTGCCAGCCCGCTTCGTCGGGCCACGCGGCGCTGACATGCGCCACCATCTGGCCGCTGTTCGCCGTCAGATTGCCATGGGTCAGCATCGCGCCCTTGGGCACGCCGGTGGTGCCGCCGGTATATTGCAGCACCGCCACATCGTCGGGCTTGCTGTTTACCGGATCCGGCGCGGCGCGATTGGCCAGCAATGCTTTCAGCCGGATGTGCAGGCTTTTGTCCCGGATGGTCGCATGGTCCCGCCGCTTGACCAGAGCGAAACCGATCCCCTGCAGGAACGGCAACATGTCGCGCATCGGGCACAGCACGATCCGTTCCAGACCGGCAGAGGCGGCGACATGTTCCACCTTGTCGTGGATCATCGCCAGATCGGGCACCGCCATGAAACGCGTGCCCGAATCCCTGATCTGATGCTCCAGCTCGCTTTCGGTATAAAGCGGGTTGAAATTGACGACGATCGCGCCTGCCCGCAGCGCGGCGAAATACAGCACCACGAAATAGGGGCAATTGGGCAGGCACAGGCCGAACCGGTCACCCGGTTTCAACCCCGCATCCTGCAGGCCGCGCGCCGCGCGCGCGACCAGATCGCCGATGTCCGAATAGGTCCAGCAGCGGCCCATGAAGTCGATGGCGATACGCTCGGGGAAACGTTCGACCGCCCTGTCGAGCAGGTCGGTGATGAGCCTGTTGCCATAGGCGGGCCCATCCATCGGCGTCATGTCCTCCGGATTAGTGAGTGTCAGACCGGAGGAGGCCGCTGCTGAATTCATGAATTATTGCTCCCCGATCAGAATGCGAACCGGCCGCCAAGCGAGAAGATCAGCGCATTGGCATTGCTGGCCGTGCCGTCGACGATGATCGGCGTCTGTACCGGCGTTCCGGCATAGGCGGCCGTCGTCCGGTCGATCGTCGCATCGTCGATGGCAAGATAGTTGAACGCCGCGTCAACGGTGAAGCCCGGGGTCACGTCATAGCTGGTGCCGACGGCAAAGTTCCAGCGGTTGCCATCGGGCACGCGCGCGTCGCGGTCGCCGCTTTGCGTGGGGGTCTGGTCATGCTGGACGCCGGCGCGCACGGTCCATGCGGGGGACACGGCATAATCGACGCCGCCCGCAAAGCTCCACGTATTGCGGTAATCTTCGGGGATGGCGGCATTGACGGGTTCGCCAAGGCGGATCGCGTCGAATTCGCCCCAGCCGATGCGAACGACCTGTGCGTTCAGGGTCAGCTGGTCCGAAACGGCATAGCGCGCGCCGACGCTGGCCTGCCACGGCGTGCGGAAGGTGGCGTCGGTTTCGATCACCCCGTTGCTCGCTTCCAGCGGGCCAAGCAGGCCGGACTGGGTCAGCGTGCCGGACAGCCTGTGCTTGACGCTGGACTTGTACGCCGCGCCCAGCATCAGCGGGCCGGAACGATATTGCACGCCCGCCGACCAGCCGAGATCCCAGCCGTCGCCCTTCAGCGCCTGTTCGCCATCGGGCAGCGCCGCCGACAGGTTGGGCAGCGCATTGGTCAGCTCCGCATCCGAATATTCGATGTTCAGCGCCGCACCGACGCTAAGCTCGGGGGTGACCATATAGGCGACCGAGGGCTGGATGTCGTAAGTGCGCAAATGGCTCTTCAACGCGGTATAGCGCACCCAGCTGGTCGCATCGTAATCGGTCGTGAAGCTGTAGGGCGAGGAAACGGCAAGGCCGACCGAGAGGCGGTCGTTGATCGGCATGGCGACCGCGCCCGCGGGCAGCACGCCGGTTTCGATCGGATCGCTCGACAGCTGGTCGCCGCCGACGGGGGCGGGCTGCTGCTGGGGGCGGACGATCAGCGTATTGTTATTCTCGATATCCGCGCTGGGCAGGATGACGCTGACGGCGAAATGGCCCTCGATCTGGTCGATCCCGCCGATGGCGGCAGGGTTCCACCACAGCGAAGCGGCGCCCGTGTCGGCGGTTTCGCCCGAAAAGGCACGGCCCGCGCCGCGCACCGATTGTTCCTGCAGATAGAAACCGCCTGCGCTGGCGACCTGCGGCACGGCAAGGCCCGCCGCGAGGGTCGAGGCAGTGATCAGATATTTCAGGCGAGTGTTCACTCGGATGTCTCCTGGATGGTAACTTTGATTGTTCGGTTGCCGGACGCGGATCAGTTCAAGCGAGTCCACGTCTGGGTTTTGCAAAGCGGCCAGACGATGCAGCCCTTCAGCTTCAGATGATCGGCGTCCTGCATGGTGATGGTGGCCTTATAGGTGCCGCCATCCTCGGCATTATAGATCGTGCCGCCCGACCATTCGTCCTTCTTGCGGGTGAACCCTTTCAGCAGGACAAGGTTCTTCAGCGGACGGCTGCGCAGGCTTTCGTCCTTGTTGTTGACGTCTTTCAGCGCGGGATCGGCCTTCAGCCCGTCGGAACTGACCAGCTTTCCGCAGATCGAGCTGCCGCATTTCGCGATTTCGACGATGCCGCCACGGCTTTCGGTCTTCCAGCGGCCCACGACATCGTCGGGTGCGGCGGTTGCCATCGTGGCTGCCCCTGCTGCGAGCAGGGAGAAAATGATCGACATGCAAATCCTCTCGACAAGCGCGCCGGTTGGTCCGGCGTCACATGGGGGTCCGATATTCGGGCCATCGTGATGGCGAATCGGTTGAGCTCATACATCAGGGTGACGTATAGGTTAGTCAAGGTGTCAAAACGTTAGAATAGTCACATATGCGACCAATCGTTGCAGAATTGGGCAGTTGAAGCGGTGACAAGTCCGGAACGGTTGGCAGGGCAGGGTGGTTCCGGTCATAGTGGCTACGCCTTGGGTGAGCCGGTCTTGAAAACAAAAATCCACTGGCCACTTGACGTATAGGTCAATTTAGCCACCATTAGGTTATTCACCGACTCAACCATCGAGTCACGAAACATCCGGAGAGGTTTCGATCCATGCGTAACGTCGTCATCGCGGGCTATGCCCGTTCCCCCTTCCATCTGGCAGGCAAGGGCGCACTTGCGCGTGTCCGGCCCGACGATCTGGCTGCCCAGACCATCCGCGGCCTGATCGAAAAGACCGGCGTCAAACCCGAAGATGTCGAGGATATCGTGATGGGCTGCGCCTTTCCGGAAGGCGAGCAGGGGTTCAATATCGCGCGCCTGGTCGGCCTGTTGGCCGATCTGCCGATCTCGGTCGGCGGGATGACGGTCAACCGTTTCTGCGGTTCGTCGATGAGCAGCATTCACATCGCGGCGGGCCAGATCCAGCTGGGCGCGGGCGAGGCGTTCATCTGCGCGGGCATCGAAAGCATGAGCCGTGTGCCGATGACGGGGTTCAATCCCATGCCCAATCCGGCGCTGGCCAAGAAAAGCGCGGCCTATATGTCGATGGGCGAGACGGCCGAAAATGTCGCGCAGAAATACCAGCTGACCCGCGAGGAGCAGGACGCCTTTGCCGTGGCCAGCCAGGACAAGGCCGCGGCGGCAGTCGCTGCCGGCCATTTCGATGATGAGATCGTGCCCATCGAAACGAAGAACGGCACCGTCGACACCGACGGCACCCCGCGCCCCGGCACGACGGCGGACGCGCTGGGCGGTCTGAAGCCTGCCTTCGATGCAGAGGGTTCGGTTACGGCGGGCACATCCTCTCCGCTGACCGACGGGGCAAGCGCGGTGCTTGTCACCAGCGAGGAATATGCGAAGGAACATGGCCTGCCCATCCTTGCGCGGATCAAGTCGGTCGCCGTGTCGGGTTGCAACCCCGAAACCATGGGCCTTGGCCCCATCGAATCGAGCCGCAAGGCGCTGGAGCGGGCGGGCATCACCGCCGACCAGCTTGACGTGATCGAACTGAACGAGGCCTTCGCCAGCCAGTCGCTGGCCTGCATCCGCGACCTTGGCCTCGACCAGTCGAAGATCAATCTGGACGGCGGCGCCATCGCCATCGGCCACCCGCTGGGCGCGACCGGCGCGCGCATCGTGGGCAAGGCGGCATCGCTGCTGAAGCGCGAGGGCGGCAAATACGCGTTGGCCACCCAGTGCATCGGCGGCGGTCAGGGCATCGCCACGGTTCTGGAGGCCGTATAATGGCTGGGCAGATCGAAGCTGGGCAGATCGAAAAAGTCTGCGTGATCGGTGCGGGCACCATGGGTGCCGGCATCGCCGCGCAAGTCGCCAATGCGGGCGTGCCGGTGCTGCTGCTCGATATCGTGCCCAAGGACGGCGATGATCGCGATGCCGTGGCCAAGGGCGCGGTTGCGAAAATGCTGAAAACCGATCCGGCGCCTTTCATGTCGAAGGCAGCGGCAAAGCTGGTCGAAACCGGCAATATCGACGACCACCTCGACCGCGTGGCCGAATGCGACTGGATCGTCGAGGCCATTGTCGAGCGGCTGGACATCAAGCAGGGCCTCTATGCCCGGCTGGAACAGCTGAAAAAGCCCGGCGCGGCAGTGTCGTCCAACACATCGACCATTCCGCTGGAACAGCTGGTCGACGGGCGGACCGAACAGTTTCGCAGTGACTTCCTGATCACCCATTTCTTCAACCCGCCGCGCTATATGCGCCTGATCGAGATCGTGCGCGGCCCGCACACCGATCCCGCCGTGGCCGACAGGGTAGAGGATTTCGTCGACCGCAAGCTGGGCAAGCGCGTGGTGCCGACCAAGGACACCCCCGGCTTCATCGCCAATCGCATCGGCACATACTGGCTGTCGGTCGCGGTCAATGCCGCGATGGATCAGGGGCTGACGGTGGAAGAGGCTGACCAGATCGGCGGGCGCCCCATGGGCATTCCCAAGACCGGTATTTTCGGGCTGATCGACCTTGTCGGTATCGACCTGATGCCGCTGCTGTCGCAAAGCCTGACGGCGAACCTGCCCGAAGGCGATCCCTATTTCGATACGGTGCGCGACCAGCCGCTGATCGAACGCATGATCGCCGAAGGGCGCACGGGCCGCAAATCGGGTTCGGGCTTTTACCGCTTCGACAAGAAAACCCGCACCAAATACGCCGTCGATCTGGACAGCGGCGAATATCGCGAACCCGCGAAGCCCGCGCGCCTGCCCGGCAAGGCGGAACGCGATCTGGCCGCGCTGGTCGCCGCCCCCGGCAAGGTGGGCGATTATGCCTGGGAAGTGCTGGGCAAGGTGCTGGCCTATTCCGCGTCGCTGGTGGGCGAGATCGCCGATGATGTCGTCGCCATCGATGATGCGATGAAGCTGGGCTATAACTGGAAATACGGCCCGTTCGAACTGATCGACCGGCTGGGTCCGGGCCTGCTGGCCAAACGTCTGGCCGACGAAGGCCGCGAGGTTCCCGCTATCCTTACGACCGCGGGCGAGCGTCCGTTCTATCGCATAGAGGACGGGACGCGCCAGTATCTGGGCCTTGACGGGGACTATCACGATGTCGTGCGCGCCGATGGCGTGCTGCTGCTGGAAGACATCAAGCTGAACGCCAAACCGCTGATGAAAAACGCCTCTGCCGCGCTGTGGGACGCGGGCGACGGCGTGGCGGTGTTCGAATTCACCGGCAAGATGAACGCGCTCGACGGCGAGGTCATGAAGCTGATCGGCAAGGCGATCCCGCTGGTGGCCAGTGATTACAAGGCGCTGGTCGTCTATAACGAAGGCGATAATTTCTCTGCCGGCGCCAATCTGGGCCTTGCCATGTTCGCGGTGAATATCGCGGCGTGGAGCGAGATCGAGAAACTGGTCGCGGGCGGGCAGGATGCCTATAAGGCATTGAAATACGCCCCGTTCCCCGTCGTCAGCGCGCCGGCCGGTCTGGCGCTGGGCGGCGGGTGCGAAATCCTGCTCCATTCCGATGCGGTGCAGGCCCATGCCGAAAGCTATATCGGGCTGGTCGAATGCGGTGTCGGCATCGTCCCGGGATGGGGCGGCTGCGGCGAGATGATCGACCGCTGGCGCAAGAACCCGCGCCAGCCCAAGGGCCCGATGCCCGCCGTGTCCAAGGTGTTCGAAATCGTATCGACCGCCACGGTCGCCAAATCGGCGGCAGAGGCCAAGGGCTATGGCTTCCTGCGCGACAGCGACGGGGTGACGATGAACCGCGACCGCCTGCTGGCCGACGCCAAGGCAAAGGCGCTGGAACTGGCCGATGGCTATACCCCGCCCGAACCGCCCGAATTCCAGCTGCCCGGCCCCAGCGGCAAGGCGGCGTTGATGCTGGCGGTCGAGGGGTTCCGCAAGCGCGGCATGGCCACGCCCTATGATGCCGTGGTGGCCGAGGCGCTGGCAGAGGTGCTGACGGGCGGCGACGCGGATCTGACCGATATCGTCACCGAAGCCGATATTCTGGCGCTGGAGCGCGAGAAATTCATGGCGCTGGTCCGCGATCCCCGCACGCAGGCCCGGGTCGAGCATATGCTCGAAACCGGCAAGCCGCTTCGCAACTGATCGCGCGTCACGAGAGGATAAGAAGATGCAAGTCTATAATGCTCCGCTGCGCGACATGCGCTTTGTGCTGAACGAGCTGCATAATGACGACGGTTTCGGCGATCTGCCTGCCCATGCGGAATTCGACAGCGATCTGACCGACGCCATTCTGGAAGAGGCAGCAAAGCTTTGTCAGGAAGTGCTGCTGCCGCTGAACCGTTCGGGTGACGAGGAAGGCTGCACCCACGAAAACGGCCCGGATGGGATCAACAGGGTTCGCACCCCTGCCGGTTTCAAGGAAGCCTATGACCAGTTCGTCGAAGGCGGCTGGGCAGCGCTTGCCAGCGATCCCGAATGGGGCGGGCAGGGCCTGCCCGAGGCGGTGAACAAGCTGGTCGAGGAAATGATCTGTTCGGCGAACCTGTCGTTCAGCCTCTATCCCGGCCTGACCCATGGCGCGACAACTGCGATCGAGGGGCATGGCAGCAAGGACATGCAGCAGGAATGGCTGCCCCGCATGGTCAGCGGCGAATGGTCGGGTACCATGTGCCTGACCGAACCGCATTGCGGCACCGATCTGGGCATGCTGCGCACCAAGGCCGAACCGCAGGGTGACGGCAGCTACAAGATCACCGGCTCCAAGATCTTCATCTCGGCAGGCGAGCATGATCTGACCGACAATATCGTCCATCTGGTGCTGGCGCGGCTGCCCGATGCGCCCAAGGGCGTAAAGGGGATCAGCCTGTTCCTCGTCCCCAAGTTCATGCCCAAGGAAGATGGCTCGGTCGGTCCTGCCAATGGCGTGCAATGCGCGGCCATCGAACACAAGATGGGCCTGAAGGCATCGGCCACCTGCCAGATGAATTTCGACGAATCCACCGGCTGGCTGGTGGGCGAGCCGAACGAGGGCCTGGCCGCCATGTTCACCATGATGAACACCGAACGCGTGTCGGTCGGCATACAGGGGCTGGGCGTGGGCGAGGCGGCCTATCAGTCGGCGGTGTGGTATGCGAAGGACCGCGTGCAGGGGCGCAGCCTGTCGGGCACCAAATATCCCGACAAGCCCGCCGATCCGATCATCGTCCATCCCGATGTGCGCCGCATGCTGATGACGATGCGCGCCTATAACGAAGGGTGCCGCGCGCTGTCGGCATGGGTGTCGCGCGCGCTGGACGCGCAGAAACATTCGCCCGATCCCGAACTGCGCCAGCGGGCGGAGGAATTCACCGCGCTGATGACCCCGGTGGTCAAGGCGCTGTTCACCGATCTGGCCAGTGAAAGCGCCAATCTGGCGGTGCAGGTCTATGGCGGCCACGGCTACGTCCGCGAAAGCGGGGTGGAGCAATATGTCCGCGACGCGCGCATTACCCAGATTTACGAAGGCACCAACGGCATTCAGGCGCTGGACCTTGTCGGGCGCAAGATGGGCGCGCATTTCGGCCGCAATCTGCGCAGCTTCTTCCATCCCGTGTCCAATTTCATCGAGGAATCGAAGGGCGAAGGCCCGATGAAGCCGATGATCGACGCGCTGGAAAAAGCATTCGGCGCGCTGCAATTGTCGACCGCGACCATCGCGCAAAAGGGTCTGGCCGATCCGGAAGAAGCCGGTGCGGCGGCGACCGAATATTTGCGGCTGATGGGTCTGGTGGCGATGGGCTATTGCTTTGCCAAGGCGACTAAGATCGCGGGTCTGCAAGTGTTCTTTGGCAGCGAGGATAAGGCGTTCTACGAAACGAAGATCAAGACCGCGACCTTCTTCTTCGAACGCATCCTGCCGCAGGCGACCGCGCAGTTCCTGTCGATCCGCGCGGGCAAGGCATCGATGATGGCGTTCACCGAAGATGAGTTCTGATCGGGCGGAACAGGCGGTAAAGGCAAAACCGATGACCGGACTGGGCCGATGACCGGACTGGACGAAATCGGGGCCATGATCGAACGCGGCATCAGGCCGCCGATGATGGAACTGCTGGACATCGATCTGGCCGAAGTGGCCGAGGGGCGCGTGGTCTTCACCGCGATCCCCTCGCGCAGGCTGTATAACCCGATCGGCACGGTCCATGGCGGTTTTGCGGCGACGATCCTTGATTCCGCGTGCGGTCTGGCGGCCAATTCGGCCACGAAAGTGCCCACCGATTGCATCACGCTGGAACTGAAGATTTCCTATCATGCCGCGATGCATGAAAAGACCGGCCCGATCCGCGCCATCGGCACGGTGGTCAGCATCGGCAGCCGCGTCGCCCATACAGAGGCGAAGCTGTTCGATGCGAACGACCGCGTCTATGCCAGCGCGACATCGACCCTGTTGCTGTCGCCCCGCCGCAAACGGGCGGATACGGGTGAGGTAGGCACGGGTGAGGAAGGATAGAAACAATGCAAGTACAGGTACCCCACGATCTGGGCCGCGAGGAAGCACGGCGGCGGCTGGAAGCAGGCCTTCCCAAGCTGGAGCAGCATATTCCGGGCGGCGGGTCGCTGACGTCGGAATTCGTGTCGGACAGCCAGCTTGACCTTGTGATCAATGCGATGGGCCAGAAAGTGCCCGTGACCATATTGATCGAGGATGACCGGCTGGACGCCGATGTGACCGTGCCCGCCTTCCTGAAGATGATGTCGGGCCAGATCGGCGATTTCGTGAAGGTCAGCGCGCAAAAGATGCTGGCCAAGCCCTGATTTAGGGCCCTGATTTAAGGCCCTTATCCGGTGACCCAAACGCAACCGGCCCCGTCGCGCGATGGCGGCGGGGCCGGTCTGGCATTTTGTCCGGTCCGTCAGACTCCGGCAGGGATGCGCGCGGTGTCCTTCAGATAGATCCGGTTGTCGTCGATCTTCTCGACATCGTCGAGCGCGATGAAATGGTGCATGTTGTCGCTCGAATCCGACTTCGTCAGCTTGATGCGGTCATTCTCGACCTCGTCTACCGTGCCGACATGCTGACCGGCCGAATTGGCGACTTCCATGTGCTCCTTGATGCGCAGCTTCTCAAACATGAATATCCTTTCCGGGTCTTGTTCAACCCGTTGATTTAACGTTCGTAATAGTAACGGGCGGACCCCCGCCGCCGTTCCTCGGCCCGTCGCCTGTCAGCCTCGTTCCACGGTGGCGGTGCGTTCCACGCCAAGCCCTTGCGCGCATAAGAAAACCCCTCCCCGCACGCTGTGGTGGGGGAGGGGAAGACATGGCCCCGAACCGCCAGTAGGGCCATGCACTATCTGCATGATCGTCGGTCCTGTTTCCGGTCGACCTCGGCGGACCGAACGTCCGGGCCGATGTTCGCAATCTTCAGACCAAGAACCGGCAGCGCAGCACCGCATCCTCTTTCGATTTCGCGCCCCATCCGCCTTGCGCCAGATCGGCCCGCGCATTCACCGGCGGCGCACCCAGATAGCTGCCGCCGTGCCAGCATTTGGCCGAAACCGCCGGGGCCGTGACCTTAATCGCCGGTGCCGGATCTTTCCCCGCCGCCCGATCAGAGCCGCGCTGCGCCATGTTCTCTCTCTCCATCGTTTGTTTTCGGTTGCCGCCCGACGCGAAGGGGAAACACGTCGCGGCGGCTTGCAATCAGAACGTGGTCAAGCGCCCCCCGTTCCTTGAATCCCGCCCGATTCCCGCCATATTCGCACGGGTTTGCGACCAGATGCCAAGCCAGCGCGACTAACGGTTCGTCGCATCGCAAACCGCAACAAAACCGCCGCGAAACGGCCACAATCCCGCCTGTTTTCGGCACGCTTTCGTCCAGTTGGGGATAAGCGTTTTTTCTATCCGCGGGCGGGGCGCGCGGGCGGGCAATTGATGCTAGATATTGTGGTTCGCGCGAGGGGACGGGCGAAACGCACGCCAGATATAGGCGCCGGTATCGTCCGTCCCCGCCCATACAGGCCACACGAATCAAGGAACACGCTGCCCATGTCGCTGCTCGAAGCCCGCAAGACCTACAAGCCGTTCGAATATCCGTGGGCCTATGATTTCTGGAAGCGCCAGCAGCAACTTCACTGGCTGCCCGAGGAAGTGCCTCTGGGCGAGGATTGCCGCGACTGGGCGCAAAAGCTGTCGGACCACGAACGCAATCTGCTGACGCAGATCTTCCGCTTCTTCACGCAGGCCGACGTAGAGGTGCAGGACTGCTATCACGAGAAATACGGACGCGTCTTCAAACCGACCGAGGTGAAGATGATGCTGACCGCCTTCTCCAATATGGAGACGGTGCATATCGCGGCCTATTCGCACCTGCTCGACACCATCGGCATGCCCGAAAGCGAATATGGCATGTTCCTCGAATATTCCGAGCTGAAGGACAAGCACGACTATCTGCAGATGTTCGGCGTCGACAGTGACGAGGATATCGCCCGCACCCTCGCCATGTTCGGCGGCTTTACCGAAGGGCTGCAGCTGTTCGGCAGCTTTGCGATGCTGATGAACTTCCCGCGCTTCAACAAGATGAAGGGCATGGGCCAGATCGTCGCATGGTCGGTGCGCGACGAAACGCTGCATTGCGAAGGCATCATGCGCCTGTTCCATGCGTTCTGCGCCGAACGTGGCTGCCTGACCAAATCGGTCAAGGAAGACATTATCGACATCTGCCAGAAAACCGTGCGGCTGGAAGATGCGTTCATCGATCTTGCGTTCGAACAGGGTCCGGTTCCGGGCATGAGCGCCAAGGAAATCAAGAAATACATCCGCTATATCGCGGACTGGCGTCTGGGCCAGCTTGGCCTGCCTGCGATCTATATGCAGGAAGAACACCCGCTGCCGTGGCTGTCGCCGCTGCTGAACGGGGTGGAGCACGCCAATTTCTTCGAAACCCGCGCGACCGAATATTCCAAGGGCGCGACCAAGGGCGACTGGAACACCGTCTGGGCCAATTTCGACAACCGCCGCAAGGCATCGAAGGGCGACGGCGCCAACGACGCCATCGAGAGCGACGGTCCGGGGCTGTTCGGGGATAGCGAAGCGGCGGAGTGAGATAGTCTAAATTGGAGCAAGATACGGTCATCTTGCTTGGAGCTGGCGCATCAGTCGATGCAGGCATCCCGGATGCTCTCAGCTTAACTGAACGCGTTTACGAACGGCTTTCTGCTAGATTGCCGAATGAAGCGCGCTTGTTCTCTTACGTCATTGCTAAGCTAATTACGAAGCGTGCAAGGCAAGGCGGCAGCCCATTTAATCGAGTAAACATCGAAGAGGTATACGATGCTCTAAAACGGTACGTGGAGCGTGAGAATGACCCGCTAAACGAGTTCGTTTACTCTTGGGACGATGCATTGCCCAAGGCGGAATTTAATCGGGATAGATTTGAGAAAGTTTTCACAAAAGCCGTGCAAGGTCTCGATATTCGTCTTGGGAGATCCGCTTCTATAGATGGATCCGCGGTGCGAGATTTATCTCAAATGATTGAAAATTCTTTATCCGAGGCAAATTCAAAGCCCTTCCTCGGAAATTATTTAAACGCATTAGTTGATTGCTTGACCGATGAAAGTGCAGATCAAGAATATCTCACGCAATTGGTTCGAATTGTCGAGCGTCAGTGCATATCTTTGGGGTCATTGAATTACGACAAACTTATAGAGAATGCCTGCATGCGAAGTGGATTCTCATTTGACTATGGATTGTCGTCTTGGAATGATCGAAGGATTGTTAGATTTGATCCATCAGATGTTAAGCTTTTAAAATTGCATGGTTCAGTTAACTGGTTTGAACACGGTGACAGAATAACCATGTCAGAAAAAGGCGCTTTCAAAAGGGGAATGATTTTTGGTGGGCAAGGTGACAAACTTGTTCATTATGGACCTTACTTACAGATTAGATACGAGTTCAATAAGCATTTACGACGGGCAAAAAAGTTAGGTGTAATTGGCTACTCATTCCAAGATCTTCACATGAACGCTCTAACCCGGTTTATTCATGAGGCCGCAGCAGCGAAGTGGATGGGCCTTGATCTGACGTTGGCGGCGTAGTCCGGGCGAGCGTCTTCGACGGCATTTTTCACCGCGTCAGGATCAATGGGCTTTTCGAGGTTGATGGAATGGAGCTCGGAGTTCGGCGGCACAGCCGCACCGCCTAAGTAGGTGCAGGCCTGAGATTGGTGGCGATGGCTTTCAAAACGGAGGCATCGGGACAGGCTGACGCGAAGGCGACACGGATGCGAGTGGCGCTCTCAATGACGCGGGCAGCGACCTTGAGCAGCCTGAGGCGCAACGTTGCGAACTCGGCGGTCGCGAGCGAGGCTGCCTTGGGGATTTCCTGCTGAATGCGCCACAGGAGCCAGTATGCGGCGGTGTGCAGGATGAGGCGCATCTGATTGGCGTTGGGAGAGCGGCACGAGGTGCGATCGCTGGCCAGCTGGGTCTTGTGCAGCTTGATCAGGTTTTCGGCCTGACCGCGCGCGCAGTAGAGCGTATCATAGATGTGCTCGGCCGAGCCTTCGGTCAGCGAAGTGACGACATAGCGGATGTCCATGCCCATCGTACTGGCCTCGATCCGGGCGACGACGCGGCGCTGGCACTTCCAGCTTTTGGCCCCGTAGCGGGTCTCGGCATAGGTGCGCAGGACCGGGTACTGGCGCTGAGCGCGTTTGACCGCACAGGCATCGGCGGCAACGACGATTTCGGGATCGGCGCGTAGCACGGCGTTGGTCGGCAGGCCGAACACGTAGTCGACGCCGCAACCCTCGCAGACGGCCATGACCTCGGGCCGCCCATAGTGCCCGTCGCCGCGGATGGTGATGTGCGTTTCGGGCCATTGCCGGCGGATGTGGCGCACGAGGCGCCGGATGTGACCGGCAGCTTCAACACCAGACGGTGTCTTGCCGGTGCGCAGCAGCATCGCCACCGGCCGGCCAGTGGCGGTGTCGTAGACATGGATCGGCAGGAAGCAACGCTCGCCATGATGACCATTCCAGAACGACAACTGCTGATAGCCATGGACGACATCGCAGGTATCATCGATATCCAGCGTCACCGCCGCCGGCGGGGCCGGATAGCTGGCGCAGTAGATGTCGATCATCGCGGCCAGCATCTTCGCCAACTCGCGCGTGATCGGTGCATTCTCCCACCGGCTCATCGTCGGTTGGCTGGCCAGCCCCGCGCCCGATCCCGGCAGCTTGCCCAGGGCCAGGCGGAAGCCCGGATCGTCGCGCAGGGCATCGAGATCGTCGGCATCCTCATAGCCGCAGGCGATCGCGAACACGCGGGCACGCAGGATGTCGTCGAGGCGATGGATCACCCGGGCAGGATCGCGCGGATCGGCAATGCAAGTCGCAAGCCGCTGGCAGATACCCATCGCGCGCTCGGCCTGCGACAGCAACAGAACGCCGCCGTCCGAAGTGAGCCGACCACCGTCGAACGCGGCTGTGACTTTCTTGCGGTCGACCGCTGGGAATCGGAAGGGGCTTGCGATATCGTCGTTCATGGCGGGTGTGGCCTGTGGCATTTTCTGCCCTGCAGCAGGGCCGGTGTAGACACCCAGTTCCTAATTCAGATCAGAGGCTTATGCCACTCCCGCCAACCCTTCGTAGCCAACCCCGTGAATAAGACGGGCTAATTCGTGATTGGATGGCTACAAAGAGGCAGGGGAAATTAGTGATAATGAATCCTTCAGATTTAGAAGGAATGTCAAGTATTGGTCGATGGTTTGATATTGGTTCAGATGGTAAGAGAGGAAAAGTCAGGGTTGAGGTTGTTCATATCAAGAACGGTGCCAAATCAGGCATGAACGACTTTGATCGGGAACTGTCTAAGGAAATTGATTTGGCTACCGCAGAAAAGTTAGGCGGTAGCTATAGGATTGTCTGATCTTACAACTGTCCTACACCCCCACACCCTGCCATAACGGACACCGGCTCTTTCCCACTGTCCGTCCCTCATGACCTCATGCGTTTTGTCGCATAGTGTCACCTGCCGCCCAAGCGCCGCAAACCCGCATAATTCTGCGGGAAATGCGGGGTTATGGACAGGGTGACAACTGTCACCTTTGTCACCCGAAACGCGGCTGAACGCCCGCGCCTCAATCCTTCATCGGAAAGGGCGGGATCGGCTCCAGACGGTCGAAATCCTCGCCCAGCGGTTCGTGGCCCAGCTCGCTCCATTCGATCGGTTCGGGTGGCACGTCGGTGTCGGGCAGGCGGTCCAGCAGGTTGCGGATCAGGGTCAGCCGTCCGCGTTTCTGGTCGTTGAAATCGACCATCGTCCACGGTGCCCAGCCGCTGTGCGTCTCGGCGAAAATCGCCTCTCTTGCTGCCGTGTAATCCGCATATTTGGGCCGCGCCGCGACATCGGTGGGCGACAGCTTCCACCGTTTCAGCGGATCGTTCAGCCGTTCCATGAACCGCTCTTCCTGATGCGCCTGATCGCAGCTTAGCCAATATTTGAACAGCCTGATCCCGTCGTCCACCAGCAGCTTTTCGAACACCGGCGCCTCGCGGAAGAACTTGGCCACCTCGTCCTCGCTGGCCCAGCCCATCACCCGCTCGACCCCTGCGCGATTATACCAGCTGCGGTCGAACAGCACGATTTCGCCCGCCGTGGGCAGATGCTTTACATAGCGCTGGAAATACCACTGGCCCTGTTCGTCTTCCGAAGGCTTGGGCAGGGCCGCGATCCGGCACTGGCGCGGGTTCAGGCATCCGGCGATCGATTTGATCGCGCCGCCCTTGCCCGCCGTGTCGCGCCCTTCGAACACCACCACGATCCGCTCGCCCCTGGCCTTGGCCCAGCGCGCCATGGCGACCAGCTCCAGCTCCAGCAGGTCGAGCGCATCGTAATAATCCGATTTTTTGATGTCGCCCATGCGCGCTTACTGCGCGATCTGGATATCGGTGATGGTCGCCACCGCATTGCCGTCGCAACCCACGATGACAGAGCGATATTGTGGCAGCGCGGGCTTGATCTCGGCCCGAACCTGCTGCCAGCCGCCCGCCGCATCGGGCGAGGATGCCAGCGCCAGCACGATCCGCTGCGAAGGCGGCATGGCCCGATCGGTCGGCCCCGCGGTCAGCGTGGCGGTGGTGCCCGCCGGAACCAGCGCGCTGCCGGTAACGATCAGCGTCGGTTGCGCGTCCGGCCCGGGCATCGCGTTGATGAACGCGGTCCATTCCTTCGTCTCGGCAGGGCAGGTCGGCGCAGGCGGGATCGCAGGCTCTGCCCCGCCATCGTTATAGGCCATGCAACCCGAAAGCGCGGCGGGCAGCAAGGTGCCGGCCATCATCACAAGCAAAGCGCGCATAGTTCGAAACCCTTTCGCTGATTTCCCGCCAAGATGGACGCCACTCTAGGCGAAAGTGGAAAGCGCTCAACAGGGGTTATTAACGAGGTTCAGGAGAATTTGGCCGGATGGCGTCGCACAAGGGGGGAGGGGGACTGAGTGCGGACCATCCGGCCTTTCTTGATCGCGATGTCGGCATGCGCTGCCTTCATCGGGTCTCGAATGGCAATATGGGTGCGAAACCCCGCCCCGCCCAGCGGCGAAGCGGCAGATCGTGCAGCACAATCGCCGGTCGGAAGGCGTTCATCTGCGGTTTATCGCCGGTTTATCTGCGGTTCACGAAGCAGAAACGATCCGGACATGATTGCGGCGAAAACAGGGCGGGATGCGCGTGCTGGCCCTTGCGATTCGGGCCGGTTTCCCGCAAGTGCCGCGCCATGGACACGATGATTGCCGATCAGCTGCGCGAAGCAGCCGCGAACTCCAAGGCCTGGCCCTTTCAAGAGGCGCAGAGGCTGGCCAAACGTTTTCCCGATGGAAAGCGCGATGCCGAAGGCAATCTGGTGCCGGTGCTGTTCGAAACCGGATACGGCCCCAGCGGCCTGCCGCATATCGGCACGTTTCAGGAAGTGCTGCGGACCACATTCGTGCGCCGCGCCTATGAAGTGCTGACGGGCGGGCATCCGACAAGGCTGGTGGCGTTTTCGGACGACATGGACGGGCTGCGCAAGGTGCCCGACAACGTGCCGAACAAGGAGATGCTGACCGAACATCTGGGCATGCCGCTGTCGCGCATTCCCGACCCGTTCGGCAGCAACGACAGTTTCGGCGGGCGCAACAATGCGATGCTGCGCGAATTTCTGGACCGTTTCGGGTTCGATTATGAATTCGTCGCGGCCAGTGACCGCTATAATTCGGGCGAATTCGACGATGCGTTGAAGAACGTGCTGCGGAATTTCGATGCGATCATGGGCGTGATGCTGCCCACCCTGCGCGAAGAGCGCCGCGCAACCTATTCGCCGGTGCTGCCCGTCAGCCCGACGACGGGCGTGGTGCTGCAGGTTCCGGTCGAAGTGGTCGATGCCGACGCGGGCATGATCCGCTTTACCGACAGCAACGGCAGCGTGGTGGAACAGTCGATCCTGGGCGGACAGTCCAAGCTGCAGTGGAAGGTCGACTGGGCGATGCGCTGGGTCGCGCTGGGCGTGGATTACGAAATGTGCGGCAAGGATCTGACCGACAGCGTCACCCAATCGGGCAAGATCGCGAAGATCCTTGGCGGGCGTAAGCCCGAGGGTATGATCTACGAGCTGTTCCTCGACGCGAATGGCGAGAAGATTTCAAAGTCCAAGGGCAACGGGCTGACGATCGAGGAATGGCTGCAATACGGGACCGAAGAGAGCCTTGGTCATTATCTCTACGCCAATCCCAAAAGCGCCAAGCAATTGCATGTAGGCGTGATCCCGCGGGCGGTGGACGAATATTGGCAGTTCCGCGAAAAGCTGCCCGAACAGCCGGTGGAACAGCAGCTGGGCAATCCGGCATGGCATTTGCTGGGCGCGAATGGCGGTCATGCGGGGCAGAACGGATTGCCGCCGGGCGCGGGCGACAGCCTGCCGGTGACCTATGGGTTGCTGCTCAATCTGGTGGGCGTGCTGGGCGCCGATGCCACGCGCGAACAGGTCTGGGCCTATCTTGGCAATTATGTCGCGAATGCCGATCCTGCGGCCCATCCGGCGCTGGACGCGCTGGTGACCTCGGCGCTGGCCTATAACAACGCATTCGTTGCCCCCACGCTGCACCGCCGCGCCCCGCAAGCGAACGAGGCGGAGGCATTGAAAGCGCTGGACGAAGCGCTGGCCGCGTTCGCGGAGGATACACCGGCGGAAGATTTGCAGACCGCGGTTTACGAGATCGGCAAGCGCGAAGAGTTCAGTTTCGGCAATCTGCGCGACTGGTTCAAGGCGCTGTACGAAACGCTGCTGGGGTCGTCACAGGGACCGCGCATGGGCAGCTTTATCGCGCTTTACGGCGTAGCAAACAGCCGCCGCCTGATTGCCGAGGCGCTGGAGCGGGCGTGACGGACGGGCGCATCGGCGGCGAACCGCCCGGCGCCGCCGATCTGGAGGCGCTGGCGCTGGCTGCAATGGCACGGCTGCCCGATGCGTTCAAACCGCATGTCGAAGGGGTGGTCGTTCAAATCGCCGATTTCGCGGATGAGGATGTGCTGGCCGAGCTGGAGATCGAAAACCCCTGGGAACTGACCGGTCTGTATCACGGCCGCCCGCTTGACGAGCAGTCGATATGGGACAGCGGCGCGATGCCGCCCATCGTTACGCTGTTCCGCCTGCCGCTGCTTGCCGAATGGATCGAAAGCGGCGGCAGGCTGGATGCGCTTATCTTCCATGTGGTGGTCCATGAAATCGGCCACCACTTCGGCCTGTCAGACGATGACATGCACGCGCTGGAAGACAGCGCGCCGGATTAGAACCATTTCCGCCCGCGATACCAGCGGGTCACCACATATTTGACGCCCTTCATCACCGGCGTGCCGGCGTGCAGCGTATCCATGTTCGGTTTGCCATCGGCCAGCACATTGCTCCACATGACCAGCGTGCCGGGTTGCGGCGGGATCGATACATTGGCCTTGGGGAAATCGGTGTTTCCGCCTTCCTCGACTTCGTTCAGATAGACCATCAGCGTCCATGCACGCTGTCCGCCGCTGGCGACTTCGCCCTTCCAGTAGTCCTGGCTGGTGTCGAACCAGTCGTGATGCGGCTTGAATTCCTGACCGACCTCGTAACGCTGGCCCTGCAGGGTTTCGCCGAATTGCTCGTCGACGCCCAGCAGATCGTCCATGCGCCGGTGAAGGCTGCGCACGAACGGGTCATTGTGGTTGAGGTCGCCCGAGAAGCTGGTGCGCGCCTGCCGCCCGTAGTCGATCTCGAAAACCGGTGAAGGGCGTGCGACCATGTCGATCATGCGCATCAGCCGTTCGCATTCCTCGGGCGAGAAGAAGTCGGGAATGCCGAAAAGCTGCAACCCCTCGTCACAAAGCACCTGCACACTGTCATCCGCGCGGATGCGTGCCAGCGTGGCGCTGTTCATCGCTTGCAATTGCTTGCGGTTCGTTTCGTCGATTTTCGAGATTCTGGCCATGGTCAGCCTATGCAGACATCCGTCGGGGGAGGGGTGGATCGCTGCCTGCTAAAGCACATCGAACGGGTTGCAATCAATATGCGGCCATACCGGCAAGGGCCCCCGCCCGTCAGCGCCGCCGCCAGACAGCACCGTTCGGACAGGGGCCCCGCTTCTGTCAGGCCATCCCTTGCGAGATAAGGGCTGCGACCCTCTTGGCCCTACCAGAAGAAATCATAGATCACGTCCACGACCTGTCCGCTGTACATATCGACCAGCAGGACATCGTCGTAGTAACGGACCCAGCGATAGGGGCCGTACACTTCCGGCAAGCGATAGCGCCACGGATCGTTGATCCAGTACCGCGAGCCGTAGAACAGCGACCCTAGCGTGAAACCGATGCTGATCCGGCGATAGCTCCAGTTGCGATAGGGCACATAATACGCGCCGACGCGATAGATGTTCCGGTTGTACGACCGATAGTTATGCCAGTTATACCGGTTGTTGTGACGCCAATTGCGGTCCCACCGGCGATAATCCTTGCGATAATCGGCATGACGGTTCCGGTCGTTGCCACGCCAGCGATCATTATCGCGACGGTCATTGTCATAGCGGTTGCGGTCGTTACGGTCCCGGTCGTTACGGTTGCGATCATACCGGTCGCGATCGCTGCGTTCGCGGTTCCGGTCATAATTCCGGTCTCGGTCACGGTCGCCGTCGCGATTGCGATACTCATTGCGGTCTCGGTCCGATCCACGATCGGCATAGCTGCGGTTGCGGTTCTGGTCCGAATAGCTGCGGTTGCGATCATTGTTGCTCTGCGCGGGACGTGTGTCGGGGCGATTTGCGGCCGAACGCGGTTGCCACATCGATTGACTGCCAGAGCGGGTGGCGGGCCGGTCCTGTGCGCGCTGGGTCGAAGCCTGACGGTTCGACGATTTTTGCGTGTTGGCAGGGCGCGCCTGGCTCGAATGTCCGCGCGGCTCGCTGCGCTGCCTGCTCGACGACTGGCGGTTAGACGACTGGCGGTTCGATGATTGCCTGCTTTGCGCGTTCTGTTTGGCGCGTTGCCACGCGCTATTGCTGCGGCTGTTGCGGTCCTGCGCCTCGGCATAGCCCGCGACGGGCAGCAGCGGGCTGCCAGCCTGCGTGGCGGCCTGTTGTGCAATGCGCGTTTCCGCGGCCTGTGCGACCGGCGCGCCGGCCAGCATGGTGGTCGCCAGCGCCAGACCGGTCAGCTTCTTCAAGCTCTCAACCCTAATCATGGCATTCTCCGAAAGTTACCGAATGGGCGGGGGGTGCCGGTGCCGGTTGCCTCGCGCCTTTTGCTATGGGTCGATGTCTAAATGTAACCGTCTGTCGCAAGTCTGAACCGGCCTGCAGCCATTCATTCATCTAGCAAGTTTTCTGAACAGCATGGCGGCAACGCAAGGCACGGGCAGTTTTGGGCGAACGCGGGGTGGACGACTCGGCGCGGGGTCCATAGGTGAGCTTGCATGTTGCGCAACCGGCCGTCCGGCCGCCTTTTGCCGGACCATCTTACCGAACTGCTGATCAGCCGCCGCGAATGGGGCCGGCGGATGGCAACGTTGATCGGCGCGGTGCTGGTCGGCGTGATCGCCATATTATTCGCCCATGCCGCCGATGCGGCGCATGTCCTGTTCATGCGCGTGCGGGATATCAACCCGTTCATCCCGCTGGTTCTGACGCCCGCAATCTTCGTCGGCATCACGCTGGTGGAATCCCGCCTCGCGCCCGAAGCGCGCGGATCGGGCATTCCGCAAGTGATCGCCGCCAGTCGCCAACCGCGCGGTCGCGCAGCGCGCGCGCTGGTGTCGGTGCGTTCGGCGGTGGGCAAGATTTTCCTGACCTTGGGCGCATTGGCAGGCGGCGGAGCGGTGGGACGCGAAGGGCCGACGGTACAGCTGGGTGCGGCGATCATGGTGGCGGTTCATCGCCTGTTGCGGGTGCCGATGACACCGGGTGTGCTTATTGCGGGCGGCGCGGCGGGCGTGGCGGCGGCGTTCAACACACCGCTTGCGGGGATTGCCTTTGCGATCGAGGAACTGGCCGTCGCCTATGAACAGCGTGTCGCCGTGCTGGTGATGGGGGCGGTGATGATCTCGGGTCTGACGGCGCAGGGTCTGGCAGGCAATTACGTCTATTTCGGGCAGATGGGCGGCGGGCTCTCGATCGAAACGGTGCTGATCGCCGCACCGCTGGCGGGGATTGTCGGCGGCGTGCTGGGCGGGCTGTTCACGCGAGCCATGCTGGCGTTGCGGGGGCCGGGTTCGACACTGGCGGCAAAGCTGAAGGCGCGCCCCTTGCTGACCGCGCTGGTCTGCGGGCTGATCGTGGCGCTGCTGGGGCTGGCGAGCGGCGGGCTGACCGCGGGCACCGGCTATGAACCGACCCGCGCCATGCTGGAGGGCGAGGGCGGGCCGCTATGGTACGGCCCAGCGAAATTCGCCGCGACATTGGCGACCAGTGCCAGCGGCATCGCGGGCGGCATATTCGCCCCATCGCTGGCAGTCGGCGCCGGTTTCGGGGAATTGATGGCCCCGCTGTTCCCGACCGAGCGGGCAGGGCTGATCGTGCTGCTGGGTATGGCGGGCTATTTCACCGGCGTGGTGCGCGCGCCTCTGACCGCGGTCATCATCCTGAGCGAGGCGACTGGCAGCAGCCATGCGATCCTGCCCTTGTTCGCCACGGCACTGATCGGCGACTGGGCCGGTTCGATGGTCTGCCGCAAGCGCCTTTATCACGAGCTGGCGCGCGACTTCCTTCCGCGCTCCATCCTGTCGAAGGCAGAGGGCAAGGTAAAACGCGGCGAGCCTGCCGCCTAGCTTTTGAAAATTACCGGCGTTCGAAACTGGTGAAGCCCATGGCCTCTACCGCTTCACATTCGATGCCGTCGACCCGCGAGCGGGGCGGGCCGTCGTGCATGGCGGCGATCATGGCTTCGACCGCCGTATCATCGCCTTCCAACACCGCCTCGACCGTTCCGTCGTCGCGATTGCGGACCCAGCCGGTCAGGCCAAGCCCGCGTGCGGTGGAAACGGTCCAGTTGCGATAGAATACGCCCTGGACCTTTCCGTGGCAGATCAGCTTTCGCGCGATCAGCGCGTCAGCTTCTTGTACTGAAGTTTCGTCGGACGGTCCGCCGCATCGCCCAGACGGCGGCGCTTGTCTTCTTCATAGGCTTCGAAGTTGCCTTCGAACCATTCGACATGGCTGTTGCCCTCGAAGGCGAGAATGTGCGTCGCCAGACGGTCGAGGAAGAAGCGGTCGTGCGAGATGACCACGGCGCAACCGGCAAAGTTCTCGATCGCGTCTTCCAATGCCGCGAGCGTTTCGACGTCAAGGTCGTTGGTCGGTTCGTCGAGCAGGAGGACGTTGCCACCCTCCTTCAGCATCTTGGCCATGTGGACGCGGTTGCGTTCACCGCCCGACAGCTTGCCGACGTTCTTCTGCTGGTCCGCGCCCTTGAAGTTGAACGCGCCGACATAGGCGCGGGTCGACATGTCGTGGCCGTTGACCTTCATATAGTCGAGGCCGTCCGAGATTTCCTCCCAGACATTGTTCTTGTCGTTAAGGTGGTCGCGGCTCTGGTCGACGAAGCCGAGATGCACGGTCGAGCCGATCTCCACGCTGCCGCTATCGGGCGTTTCCTTGCCGGTCAGGATCTTGAAGAGCGTGGACTTACCCGCGCCGTTCGGACCGATCACGCCGACGATACCGCCCGGCGGCAGGATGAAGGACAAATCTTCGAACAGAAGCTTGTCGCCATAGGCTTTCGAGATGTTCTTCGCCTCGATCACCTTGCCTCCAAGACGTTCGGGCACCTGGATAACGATCTGGGCCTTGCCGGGGCGGCGGTCGGCCTGCGCGTCCTGCAGGGCTTCGAACTTGCGGATACGCGCCTTGGACTTGGTCTGGCGGGCGGCAGGCGTCTGGCGGATCCACTCCAGCTCTTCTTTGAGAGCCTTGGAACGTCCGCTTTCCTCACGCTCTTCCTGAGCAAGGCGCTTGGCCTTCTTTTCCAGATAGGTCGAGTAATTGCCCTCGTACGGGAAGTACTTTCCGCGATCGAGTTCGAGGATCCAGCCCACCACATTGTCGAGGAAGTAGCGGTCGTGGGTGATCATAAGCACCGCACCGGCATATTCCTTGAGGTGGTTTTCGAGCCATTCGACGGATTCCGCGTCGAGGTGGTTGGTCGGTTCGTCGAGCAGCAGGATCGAAGGCTTCTGGATCAGCAGGCGGGTCAATGCCACGCGGCGCTTTTCACCGCCCGACAGATCGGTCACCGGCCAGTCGCCGGGAGGGCAGCGCAGGGCCTCCATCGCGATCTCGAGCTGGTTGTCGAGGGTCCAGCCATCGACCGCGTCGATCTTGTCCTGAAGCTCGGCCATCTCGGCGCCCAGCGCGTCGAAATCGGCGTCTTCCTCGGCCATTTCCATGCCGATGGCGTTGAAACGTTCGACCATGTCGGCGGTTTCGCGCGCGCCGTCCTTGACGTTTTCCAGAACGGTCTTGGTCGGGTCCAGCTCGGGCTCCTGCTCAAGATAGCCGACAGTGATATTCTCACCGGCCCAGGCCTCGCCCTGAAAATCCTTGTCGATGCCGGCCATGATCTTGATCAGCGTCGACTTACCCGCACCATTGGGGCCGACGATGCCGATCTTGGCACCCTGATAGAATTGCAGGTTGATGTTCGAGAGCACCGGCTTTTGCGCGCCGGGGAAGGTCTTTGTCATGTCCTTCATGACATATGCGTATTGGGCGGCCATCGGGCGTCCTTCGTGACGAATGGTGTTCGGAAGAGTTGCCGCGCAGATAGGGAATGCGGCCGCTTCGGGCAAGCGGTTAGCGCCGCCAGTGCCCTCGACCGGTAAACTTGCGCCACTGACGGGGAAATGCGTCTTTTGGCGGCTCGACAGGCGGGGGCGGGGGCATTAGCAATTTGCCCATGCAGAAAAAGCTCCTCGCGCTTGCCGCGCTTTCCGCCAGCGTATCCACTCTTGCCGCTGGCCCCGCGCTGGCGCAATCCGCGCCCGATGCGGAAATCGCCGCCGCACGGGACGAAGCTTTGGCCAATGACGATGTGGCATGGGATTTCGTGGAAGGCATCACCACCGAAATCGGTCCGCGGATGGCGGGGACCGAGGACGAGGCGCGCGGGCGCAAGTGGGCAATGGCGTGGCTGAAGGCGCAGGGTTTCGCCAATGTCCGGGACGAGGCCTTTTCCATGCAGACATGGGTGCGCGGAGAGGAAGAGGCCGAGATCGTATCCCCTTATCCGCAGCCGATGCATGTCACCGCACTGGGCAATAGTGCTTCGACCGGTGCCGAGGGGCTGACCGGTGAGGTGGCCGTATTCGCTTCGCGCGCGGCGCTGGAGGCGGTGCCCGATGGCAGCCTTGGCGGCAAGATTGCCTATATCTCGCATGGGATGAAGCCGACGCAGGACGGTTCGGGTTACGGGCTTGCCGGTCCCGCGCGGTGGACCGGTCCGGCACTGGCGGCGCGCAAGGGGGCCTCGGCCATCGTGATCAAGTCCATCGGCACCGACCACCACCGCAATCCGCATGCAGGCGGCACCACGTGGGACGAAGGGCAACCGCCGATTCCGGCTGGTGCGCTATCGCTGCCCGACGCCGAAAATCTGGAACGTATGGCGCAGCGTGCGGGCGCGGCCGGTAAGCCGCTGATGCTGAAACTGGTACTGACCCCGCGCAATCTGGGCGAGACGACCAGCGGCAATGTGATTGCCGAGATTCCGGGCAGCGACCCCAAGGCGGGCGTGGCTTTGCTGGCATGCCATCTGGACAGCTGGGATCTGGCGACGGGCGCGTTCGATGATGGCGCGGGCTGCGGGATCATTGCCGCCGCCGCCAAGCGCGTGGCCGCCATGGGCAAGCCGCGCCGCACGATCCGCCTGTTGTTCGCAGGGGCCGAGGAAGTGGGCGTGTTCGGCGGCAAGGCCTATGGCGCGGCGCACAAGGACGAGGCGCATGCCTTTGCGATGGAGAGCGACTTCGGCGCTGACAAGGTTTGGCGTGTCGATAGCACCCGCCTTGGCAAGCCGCTGGCCGACCGGCTGGCCGCCTTGCTTGCGCCAATGGGTGTCGTTCGCGGTACGCAGCCCGCGACGGGCGGTGCGGATACCGGCGCGATCGTAGCGGCAGTCGAACCGACGGTTATCGATTTGCAGCAGGACGGCACCCGCTATTTCGATTTGCACCACACGCCCGACGATACTTTGGACAAGATCGATCCGGCGCAGTTGCGCCAGAACGTGGCGGCGTGGACAGCTACGGTCGCGCTGCTGGCCAACGCGCCGGGTGAATTGGCGGCGGAATGATGCAAAAGAGGGCCGGCCTTTACGCAAGGCCGGCCCTTTTGTTCTTATACAGTGGATGCGCGGATCAACTTGCGGTGAACACGCCGCAGGCAAGCCGCGCGCCCGCATTGCCGGTGGGCTGCGTTTTGTAATCGTCGGGATCGGCATGGATGATAAAGGCCGATCCGTCCTCATCCATCAGACCCGCAAAGCTGCCCGTCGAAGTGCCTTCCATCGAACCGGTGCCATCGGCGGCGATGGTCAGATTGGGCAAATCGCCTGCATGCGGATTGGGCGCTTCGCTTTCGCTGCCGTGATTGGCATCGGTGGGATTCCAATGGCCGCCCGCGCTGGTGAAATCGCTGGCCGAACAATCGCCCGTCTGGTGGATATGCGCGCCATGCTCGCCCTCGGGCAGGCCGCTCGCGCTGACCGAGATCATTAGCATATCGTCGTGCCCTGTGGCCGTCACGGTGCCGACTTCATTTCCTTCGGCGTCTTTCAGAACAGCCGTTGCGGTTTGCGTGGCCACTTCCTCGACCGGCATTTCGGTTTCGGTATCGGCAGGCGCAGGCTCCTGCCCGCAAGCGGCCAATGCCAGCGCGCCCACGCTGGCGAGAATGGTAGTGGCGGCAAATCGGGTTGTCATGAAATCGTTCCTTCTTCTCGGCCAGTGGCCAATAGCCATCGGGTGATGCGGCAGACCATTCGCAAGTGCAATGCCGATAGAGCAAAGGCGTTCCCGCTCGGAAGGGCGACCTGTGGAGGGGGTGGCTTATCAGAGAAGTAGGAAATGGTCGGGGAGACAGGATTCGAACCTGCGACATCCTGCTCCCAAAGCAGGCGCGCTACCGGACTGCGCCACTCCCCGACGCTGATGCCTGCAAAGGCGGATGGTGGGCCCGGCAGGATTCGAACCCGCGACCTAGCCGTTATGAGCGGCCAGCTCTAACCGCTGAGCTACAGGCCCATCGCGCCAAGGCGGTTAGCCGCAGAGTTTTGGCTTGGCAAGCCAATGGTCGGGCTGACATGAAATTTCCGGTTCAGGCAGCGCTGGCATTTCGGCTGGCGCCGACATGATCAAATGCGTCCGGGCGCGCGATGGGCAGGCGCAGCATTACATATTCGTCGTCATGACTGAAACTGCCGCCTGCTGCGCGAACCTCTGCGGCGACGAGGCGCAGCGCAAAGCCCGCGCCCAGCATGCCCAGTAGCGGTTCGCCGCGTTCGCTGATCCCCACATCGGCATCGAACAAAGCGGTACCACGCAGTGCGCGGGGCAGGGTGATCGCCAGTTCGGCCAAGCTCTCGCCGCTCAACACCACCTCCAGCCGCTCACCCGCAGCAGAGGCCGCCGACAAGGTGGCCAGCAAACGCCACAACATTGTTTCCGCTTCGTCCGTATCGACCGGCACTTGCAGATCGGCACCGGGGGCATCCAGCACGAATTGCGCGCCATTGCCCTGTTCGATGGATGCGAACTGGTCGACTAGCTGGCCCAACAGGGCAGCCAGCGCGGTTTCCCCTTCGGTCATCGCCTTGCCGCCGGTGCCAAAGGCGCTTTCGCGCATGCGAACCAGCCGTTCGACTTCTTCTAGCCCTGCCAACAGGCGGGCGCTTTCCGCGGCGATATCGGCGGCCTGCGCGCGATAGCGGTTGGGCACGTCGCCGAATAATTGCTGCTGGATGATCTCAGCAAAACCCTGAATCGCGCCCAAAGGCGTGCGTAATTCGTGAAGCGCCTGCCGCACCTCGTCACCGCGCGGATCGCTCTCGTCGCGCTTTTCGGGCTGGCGCGTCAGGCGGGCGTGATGGCCCAGAAACCGGCCTGCCTGATCGAAGCGCGGTACGGCGTCGAGCCGCCAGTTGCCGGTGATCGCCTGCGCGCCATCAATCGTGACCTGTCCCGACCGCACAACCTGTTGCCGCCGCAGTGCGGTGGCGGAGCGCGCATCGATCCGCGCCTGTGCATCCTCTGCGCTGGATAGCCCCATACCCGTCAATAGCGAAGGCAGCGTGCCTGCCCAGCCGATGCGGCCGTCAGGGCCGATGCGGCAATCGACCATGGCGACGCGGATATCGGCCGGCGTCTCTGCGGGCCGGACCGGACCGGCAAGCCCCATCGCGGCGGCGCGGCTGGCGCGCTGTTCGCGGTAATCCTCTATCCGTTGAACGAGGCTGGCGATATCGGCGGTGCCCGAAGAGGCGGCAGGGCGCGGCGCGCGCCATGCGGCGGTCGCGATGTCTGCCGGAGCGGGCGTTGCCGCAGGGGCGGGCGCCGTCATTGGCATGGGCTCTTCAACGGTCGGGGCGACGGGCGCGGCCTCGGCAGTGGCCAGTTCGGCCGTTGGGTCGGCTTCGATAGCCGGCTCCGCATCAGCCGCCGCCGGTTCCTCGACCTCTACCCTTGCATGCAGGCGGCGGGTTTCGGCGTGGGTGCGCAGGCCGTTGGACAGCATCGGTATCACCGCGTCCCAACCGTCGGTATCCAGCAC
This sequence comes from Croceicoccus sp. Ery15, assembly GCF_020985305.1. Lineage (NCBI taxonomy): Bacteria > Pseudomonadati > Pseudomonadota > Alphaproteobacteria > Sphingomonadales > Erythrobacteraceae > Croceicoccus > Croceicoccus sp. Ery15. The sequence goes on along the minus strand of NZ_CP087588.1, from coordinate 1,774,890 downwards.
GGCCGAATCGATGGCGGCTTCGGCGACCAGCGGATCGCCTTCGCATAGTTGCGCGACCAGCGATGCCGTTCGCAGGCGCAGTCCCGGTTCGTGCAGGATCGCGACGCGTTCGGCGACCGGCAGGCGCCGCGACAGAACCGACAGGCGCAGAAAGGCCGATGCTACCAGCTGGCCATCGGCCACCGATCCGCCCGACCCCAACAAATCGACAAGCTGGCGAAACTGCGCAAGCGCGGCACGTTCGCCATCGACGGCGACCCCCAGAACCGTGCGCAAGCGATCGTCCAGTGTCATGAAACCCCCAAAAACCCGAACCCGAACTCGAACCCGAATCTGGCCCTAAAAGTGCGACAAACAGGACGGGGAAACGCACGCCTGCCTGCCGCAGCGCAAGAGGTAAACAAACTCTTAACATTGCAAAACTGCGTTGGCGGGCACGTTGCAAACTGGAACAACCCTTACGCCGATTGCCTTGATGTTAAAAAATTGCCGAGAAACACGCCGAAAACTTTGTTATATGTCTCACCATCCGTCCCGCCCGCTGGGGAGCATGGCGATGGCGCAGAAGACGGCAAAGGACTAAACCCTTATGATTCTGGACGAAATTGACCGCCATCTGCTGGCCGAACTTCAGTCGGAAGGCCGCATCACCAATGTGGAGCTGGCCAGCCGAGTCGGCCTGACCGCGCCGCCCTGCCTTCGCCGCGTCCGCGCGCTGGAGGAAGCGGGCATCATTCGCGGCTATCACGCCGAACTCGATCCCGCCGCTCTCAGCTATACGATCACCGTCTTCGCGATGGTCAGCCTGAAGAGTCAGGCCGAGGAATCGCTGAAGGCGTTCGAGGAGCATATGAACACGCTGCCCGAAGTGCGCGAATGCCATATGCTGAACGGCGAGATCGATTTCATGCTCAAGATCGTCAGCCACGATCTGCAAAGTTTTCAGGAATTCCTGACCAGCCGTCTGACGCCCGCACCCAATGTGGCCAGCGTCAAAACCTCGCTGGTGATCCGGACGGCGAAGAACAAGCCGGGCGTGCCGATCAAGGGCCGGTAATTTGGGCTGTCAGGGTTACAAAGGTGACACTTGTCGCAACAGTGTCACCCTAACCGAAAGCGCAGAAAACCGCCGTTTTTGGCCCGATCCCGCCCGTCGGTTGACACGGTCACATGCCGCGAAAATTCACACGATGATCAAAGAGCCGCATCGCCATTTCGCGATGCGGCTCTTTTGCATGGACCGCGGGGTGTAGGACAGCGCAATTGCAGCCAGAGGGCCCGGCTATTGCGGGCAGCCGCCCGCCAGCGCGGCATTGTAATAGGCCGGATCGCCGGTCACTTCGCGGCCCAGCCAGTCGGGGCGGTCGAACGGGGTGTCGGGGGCGGGAAGTTCGATTTCGGCCAATACCAACCCGTCCCCCGTCAACCGACCATCCGTCAACCCGCCCTCCATCGACCTGCCATCCGTCGACCTGCCCGTCACGATGAATTCGTCCACTTCCCAGCATAGCGCCCCGCCCGCCGCGATGCGGTGGCGGTATTTCTCGATCCGTCCGTCGGCCATGGCGATCAGCTCGCGGGCCTTGTCCGGGGGCAGCGGGCATTCGACTTCGCGTCGAATCATATCGGCGCGGGCCGATTTTACCGTCAGCACGGCGTCCCGTCCGTCGATAATGCGCACGCGAATTTCGCGTTCGGCGGTGCGCGCCAGATAGGCTTGTTCGATATGGCTGCGGGTGCCTGCCTGAGCGCGCCAGCCGTCGCCGGTAACAAGGAACTTGCGCTCGACCTCTATTGCAGGGGCGCGGAGAGGGTCAGCCCCGTCCGCCATGCCAGCGCTTCCACAATCCGTGCCAGTCCTTCACCAGCGCATCGGGGGCAGGTGTCAGCAGTTTCGCGCCCAGTTCGCGCATGCGTTCTTCCAGAATGGCGCGGTCGCGGCGGGCCAGCACCAGCAGGATTTCGCGCAATTCCTCGTGCCGCGGATCGCCCGCCGCATTCAGTGCGCTTTCGAAACCGGACAGGTCGTGATGGTCACCCATCGCTTCGGTCAGCCGGTGCGCGATGCGGGCGCGGGCGCGCATTTTCGCCGGGTCCAGATTTTCCAGCAGCCGCGTGTGATACCAGTGATCTTTCAGATCCTTGCGCGCATCGTGCAGCGCGCTGGCGGAAGGGCCATCCGAAACATCGGCGGACAGGCGCGCGAAACGGTCGAAACCGCGCGTATAGCTGCGGGCAAGTCCGCCCCTGATCGCGCTCCACCCGTCATTGTCCAGATGCCATTTGCGCGCGCGCTGCGCAGCGTCTTCCAGCAATGCGCGGCATTCGTCCAGCGCGGCGGCCGGGGTATCGGCGGGCGTGTCGGGGATAATGGCTTCGGCCAGAAAGCCACGGTAATCGGCCAGCGCCTTGCCCTTGGCCGTGCCGTTCATATCGTCGCGCAACCGGTCGAAAATGGTCAGCGTCACCCGTGTGGTGCGCGGTGCGGCAAGGCGCGCGGCGATATCGCGGAAGGCTGCATTTTCCTGCGCGTAATCTTCGAAATCCCCGCGCACCAGCCGCAGCAGCCCGCGCAATTTCTTGCAATGCTTGCGGATGTCATGGACGGGTTCGGCCGGATTCTCGCAATCCTCGATCGCGTTCAACGCCTTGCCGATCTGTTCGCGCGCGATGCGGCGGACGGCTTTCTCGATCGAACGGTCCTTACGGCGCAGGCGGTAAGCCATTGTTGTGCTTCGCTCCGATAGTCACGCGAACCGCCCCTCTGGTCCGGTCGGGGGCAGCGCGGGCCGCGCATTGCCAAAAGCACGCGCAGCCTGCCAGCAAAGCGTAACATTGTCATATTTTATTCATTTTTATCGGCAGCAGGGCGGGTAAATCGGGATATCGCCCGTTCTCCGATCGGAAAATTTCGCCTGCCCGAGGATGTCCCCCCGCAGAACTCGGGAGAATCCCTGATGGGGTTGGGCAACGCACGGGCCGACAAGGTTACATCCAAAGCGCCTTTCAGCCTGGAGTATCTAATGCCTAACGGAAAACCCAATATTCTCGTCATCTGGGGTGACGACATCGGCGTGTGGAACGTCGGTGCCTATACCCACGGCATGATGGGTCATACGCCCAATATCGACCGCATCGGCAAGGAAGGCGCGGTCTTTACCGACCACTATGGCCAGCCCAGCTGTACCGCGGGTCGCGCCGCATTCATCACCGGCCAGCTGCCCGTGCGCACCGGCATGACCACCATCGGCATTCCCGGTTCGCCGCGCGGCATTCAAAAGGGCGATCCCACGCTGGCGCAGGTGCTGAAGGCTGCGGGCTACAAGACCGGCCAGTTCGGCAAGAATCACCTTGGCGACCGCAACGAATTCCTGCCCACGTCGCACGGTTTCGACGAATGGTTCGGCAATCTCTATCACCTCAACGCCGAGGAAGAGCCCGAAGAGCTGGATTATCCGGGCCAGAAGAACCCCGAATACCAGAAGAAATACGGCCCGCGCGGCGTGCTGCATGCATGGGCGACGGACGAGTTCGACGATACCGATGACGGCATCTTCGGCGTCCGCGGCAAGCAGAAGATCGAAAACACCGGCCCGCTGACCCGCAAGCGCATGGAAACCTTTGACGGCGAAGTGCTGGACAAGACCATCGACTGGCTGGACCGCAACAAGGAAGGCCCGTTCTTCTGCTGGTTCAACACCACCGCGATCCACATCTTCTCGCACCCGCCCAAGAAGTACACGCAGATGGCCGTGGACGAAGGCCGCGCCGAGGAAGACGTGGTCCGCGCCAAGATGATCGAGCATGACGAACAGGTCGGACGCCTGCTCGACTGGCTCGACGAAAACGGCCTCGCCGACGACACCATCGTCATCTACTCGACCGACAACGGTAACGAGCTGATGCTGTGGCCCGACGGCGGCTATGCCCCGTTCCGCGGCGAGAAGGGCACCACCTGGGAAGGCGGCGTGCGCGTGCCGATGCTGGCGCGCTGGCCCGGCAATATTCCGGCCGGCAGCTCGATCAACGGCCTGCAGAACCATGAAGACGTGTTCATGACGCTGGCTTCGGCCGCCGGCATGGGCGACGTGAAGGAAAAGCTGCTCGAAGGCACGACGCTGGGCGACGACGAAACCGTGTTCAAGGTTCACCTCGACGGTTTCAGCCAGCTGGACATGTGGACCGGCAAGTCGACCAAATCGGCCCGCCGCGCCCATTTCTATTACGACGAGACCGAGCTGACCGCCGTGCGTATCGACGGCTGGAAGATGCACATCGGGGTGAAGATGAACAACAGCTGGTTCAACGAACGCAGCTATCCCTCGGTCCCCTATGTGTTCAACCTGCTGATGGATCCGCTGGAAAAGATGGATCCCGAAAGCGAGGAATGGGGCTATGTCGGGCGCAAGTTCATGGCATCGAAGCTGTGGGCGCCGACGGCAGCCACGCCCTTTATCGCGGAACATCTGAAGAGCCTTCAGGAATATCCGCCGAGCCAGGGCGCCGACACGCTGAGCCTGCACAAGGCGCTGGAAGGCGCGATGGCCAAGCTGGAAAACGCCAAGGCGGCCAGCAACTAAACGGAACGGCCCGTTATCGAACGGTCCGTCTGCAAGAAAGGGCGCTCTTCCCACGCGGGAAGGGCGCCTTTTTCGTGATGGCGGGCTTTATGAAGAAATCAGGTGATGGGGGTCAGGCCGCCTGGCGGGCCAGCTCGTCGTTCAGGAATGCGGCCACGTCGTCCAGCGCGACATCCTTTGCCAGATAGGCCTGTCCGATCCCCCGCATCAGCAGGAAGGGCAGCGTGCCTGCATCCATCTTCTTGTCGTGCAGCATGTGGTCCGCAAGCTGGCGGCCATCGCAATCGAGGCCCAGCTCGGTCAGGTCGGCGCGCATCTCCATTGCCCTGAAATGGGCCGCGATCCGTTCCGCGTCCTGCCCGTGCATTTCGCCGCGCCGCACCGAATATCGCGCGGCCAGCACCATGCCCATCGCAACCGCCTCGCCATGCAGCAGCCTGCCCGAATAGCCGCATTCGGCCTCCAGCGCGTGACCGAACGTATGACCAAGGTTCAACAGGGCACGGGTGCCGGTCGTCTCACGCTCGTCCGCGGCGACGACACGCGCCTTGGCCGCGACCGAGCGGCGGACCGCTTCGCCGCGCAAAGCCTCGTCCCCTGCTAGCAGGGCCGCGCCATGCGCTTCGCACCATGCGAAGAATTCGGGATCGTCGATCAGGCCGTATTTCACCACCTCGGCATAGCCTGCGCGCAATTCGCGCGGGGGCAGCGTGGCCAGCGCGCCGGTATCGGCCAGCACCAGAGCGGGTTGGTGGAATGCGCCGATCAGGTTCTTGCCCGCGCGCGTGTTGATCGCGGTCTTGCCGCCGACGCTGGAATCGACTTGCGCCAGCAGTGTGGTGGGCAGCTGGATAAAGCCGCAGCCGCGTTTCAGCACCGATGCGGCAAAGCCCGTCAGATCGCCGATCACGCCGCCGCCCAGCGCCAGAATATGGTCGCCGCGGTCGACGCCTTCGGCCAGCAGGAAATCGCACACCGCTTCCAGACTGGCCCAGTTCTTCGTCGCCTCGCCCGCGGGCAGGATCATCCAGCGCGCTTCCTTGCCGCTGGCGGCCAGCGATGCCTCTATCGCGTCGCGGTACAATGGGGCGACCTGTTCGTCGGTGACGACGGGCACGGCGGCCTTGCGCAGCAGGGGGCCGCATTCGACGGCAAGATCGCCCAGCAATCCGCTGCCCACGCGCACGTCATAGCTGCGGCCCGCCAGCGCGACGGGCACGGTAAAGATCGTCATGCCAGATAGTCTCCCAGCGCGGCCAGAATGCGCGCAACGCCATTCGTCTGCGGCCCGCCGTCGCTGATCACCCTGATCGGTGCCTCGGCATAGGCGGGGCCGCGTTTTGCCAACAGATCTTCCAGCACGGCGCGCGGGTCCTTGCCCGTTAGCAGCGGGCGCGTGCTCTTGCGGCTGACGCGCGCGACCAGCGTGTCGATATCGGCGTCGAGCCATACCGCGATCGCGCGATCCAGAATCAGCGCCCGCGTCTCGTCGTCGGCAAAGGCGCCGCCGCCCGTGGCGATCACGGCGGGGCGGCCCGCATTATCCTCGATCAGCCGGGCAATCACGCGGCGCTCTCCGTCGCGGAAATAGGCTTCGCCGAAACGGTCGAAGATTTCGGGAATGCTCATCTGTGCGGCTTCCACCACCTCGTCGTCCGCGTCGACGAAGGGAGTGCCAAGGCATTGCGCCAACCGCCGCCCGATGGTCGATTTTCCCACGCCCATCAGGCCCACAAGCACCACCGGACGATCCACGCGGGCGGCCAGTGCGGACAGCGCCGCAGCATCGGGCAACGGAAGGGCGGCGTGCATATTGTGTATATCGGGCGATGAATTGCTCGGCTGGGACATTGAGCAATGCCTATAGTTGGGCTAACCGGTCTTGCAAGCGCGTGCCATGCCGTGAATTTTGAACGGGTGCGGCGGGCAAGGTCCCGAATATGCGCGCAAAGCAGGTGATGGTGAGTACGATTTCGCGCAAATCCCCCTATGAAAAGCTGTCGTCTGGCCGGTATTCCGGCAGCCGGAGAAAGACGCGTCTGCCGCGCTGGGCCCTGATCGCGGGCGGCGTGGTGCTGGCCGTGATCGCCTATGCGTGGATTGACGGCGGATATCGCGATGTCCATCTGATCGAGGAAGAATTGCATCCCGTCACCGCGCAGGGAGACGCCATGCAGGGTGACGGCGCATGAGGATGCGGATGCGGCTGACCGTCGCCGCGCTGATGGCGGCGACCCCTGCGGCAGTGCTGATGGCGCAGCAATCGCCCGAATCGCTGTTGCCGCCGGGTTTCGACGATCCGGCGCCCGCGCCTGCACCGGCTCCGGCTCCGGCCCCCAAGGCCGCGCCTGCGCCCGCACCGTCTGCGCGCCCAGCCAATGGCCAGCCCCCCGCCGCTCCCGCCACGGGCAGCAGCGTTTCGCAGCCGGTGGTGCAGGATGTTAGCGGTGCGAGCGCTGCGCCGCCCGCCCTGTCGCGGGCAGAGGCTGCGCGCCGCTTGCTGGAGAGCCTCCCCTCGCTCGAAGAGCTGGAGGAGATGGACACGGATGCGCTGGACGAATTGCTTGGCCTGAAGCCTACCTTCGATATCCCGCCCGCCGCGCGCCGTTCGACCGCGCGGGTTGGCCTGTTGGCCGCGAACGAAGGCGGCATGGGCGATGCGGCGCTGGCCAATACGCGCGCCCTGTTCGTGCGCAATGTGCTGGCGGGAACGAAAGGCCCGCTGGTGTCGCGCTGGGGCCATATCGCGCTGCGCCGCGCGCTGGCAGGGCGGATGATCGCGCCTGCGGGCATGGACGGGGTGGAATTCGCCGCATTGCGCGCCGCGCTGCTGAACCGCATGGGCGAACCGGCGGTGGCCCGCGCCATGGTGCAAGAGGTCGATACGGCGGATTATTCGCAACGCCTCATTTCCGCGGCCTATGACGCCTATCTCGGCACCGGCGATATCACCGGCGCATGCCCGATGATGCGCATTCACGGCGCTTCGCGAGAGGACGCGCATTGGGATATGTGGCGCGCGATCTGCTCGACCTATTCGGGGGAGAGCGGCGGGATGGACCGCATCGAACGCATGGTCCGGCGCGGCGACGACAACCGTTTCGATGCGTTGCTGGCGCAGAAATACGCAGGCGCGGTCGGGCGGCAGCGCCGCGCGGTCACGCTGGAATGGGACAATGTCGAACAGTTGAGCCCGTGGCGCTATGCGCTGGCGACGGCGACGGGGGCCGAAGTGCCCGAAGGGCTGCGTGCGACCGGCGGGCAGCGTTACCTTGTCATGGCGGCCAGTTCGCCCGCGGTGAATATCGTGGAGCGGGCGGGCGCTTCCGATCTGGCGGGGCGGCGGGGCATCCTGTCGGGCACCGCGATGGTCGATCTTTATGCGCAGATCTATGACGATACCGAATTGTCGGGCGATGCGGCGGCGCGCGCCGCGCAATTGCGCGAAGCCTATGTCGGGTCACCGGCAGAGCGTCTGGCCGCGATGCAGGACATCTGGGGCGATGCGGACGACGATGCGCATTATGCGCGGCTGGTGCTGACTGCCTATGCCGCGGCGCGCATGCCGGTGAATGCCGGGATGGCCGATGATGCGGGCGATCTGATCGCATCGATGCTGACGGCGGGGCTGGACCGCAATGCGATGCGCTGGGCCGGTGTCGTGCCGGTGGGCAGCGACGGCTGGGCGCTGCTGGCGCTGGCCGCGCCCGCGCGCAACGCGCCGGTAGAGGAAGGCGTGATCCGCAGTTTCATGGATCATGACGGCGCGGGCCGCCGTTCGCGCTTTCTGGTCGCGGGGCTGGCGGGGCTGGGACGGATGACACCGGCCAATACCGGCGAATTGTCGGGCGAGCTGGCGTTCGACCTGAACCGCGAAACCGCATGGACCCGTGCGATCGCCCGCGCGGGCGAGCGGGGCAATCCTGTGCTGGTGACGATGCTGGCTGGCCTTGGCATGCAGGGCTCCGGCTGGTCCAAGATGACGCCGCTGCATCTGTATCACATCGTCTCGGCCATGAAGGCGGCGGGTCTGGAAGCTGAAGCACGGATGATCGCGGCAGAAGCCGTGGCCCGCGGCTGAGGCGATGCGCGCATGAGCCGCGCAGCCATACAGGAATTCCTTGCCCATCTGGCGGCGGAGCGCGGGGCGGCGACCAATACGCTGGCCGCCTATGCCCGCGACCTTGATGCCGCGCGCGAGGCGGTGCCCGATCTGGTCCATGCCGATGGCGACGCGCTGGCGGGGCTGGGCAGCGAATGGGCGCATCTGGCACCCAGCAGCCTTGCGCGCCGCTGTTCGGCGCTGCGCCAGTTCTATGGCTTTCTGGTGGACGAGGGGCTGCGACAGGACGATCCTTCGGATGCTTTGCCGCGCCCGCGCACCCGCCGCCCGCTGCCGCGCCTGTTGACGCACGACCAGATCGCCGCGCTGTTCGCCGTGGCTGAGGAAGAGGCGCAGACCGGCAAGCCCGAAGCGGTACGCATGCTGGCACTGCTGGAACTGCTGTACGGATCGGGCCTGCGCGCGACCGAGCTGGTGTCGCTTCCCCTGAACAGCGTGCCGCGCGATGCACCGCTGCTGACATTGACGGGCAAGGGCGGGAAGCAGCGCATGGTGCCGGTTTCGACCCGCGCGCGGCAGGCCTTGTCGGCATGGCTGGCAAAACGCATCGTCCCGGCGAAGAATGACAAGGGGGCGCGCTTCCTCTTCCCCTCGCGCACCGGCCATATCAGCCGGGTGCGCCTGTTCCAGTTGCTGCGCGATCTGGCGGGCAGGGCAGGCATTGCCCCCGAAGCGGTCAGCCCGCATGTGCTGCGCCATGCATTCGCCACCCATTTGCTGGAAGGCGGGGCCGATCTGCGCGTGTTGCAGACATTGCTGGGCCATTCCGACATTTCGACCACCCAGATCTATACCCATGTCGATTCGGCGCGGCTGGTGGAGCTTGTGAACGCGAAGCATCCGCTGGCGGGTGGAGCATGGCGCGTGCATCGTTAGGGACGGGGGCATGCATGCTCTTGCCCATTGCGAAATGTGCGTTTAGCGCGATGGCATGATTTCCTATCTCGAATTCGAAAAGCCGCTGGCCGAGCTGGAAGCCCAGATCAAGGCGCTGCGCGACACGGCGGACAAGGACGATGTCGTCGACATCAAGGCCGAGGTTTCAAAGCTGGAGGCCAAGGCCGCCAACCAGCGCGCCCAGATCTATCGCAGCCTGTCGCCGTGGCAGAAAACGCAGGTCGCCCGCCATCCGCAGCGCCCGCATTTCCGCGATTACGTCGCGCATCTGACCGATGATTTCGTGCCGCTGGGCGGCGACCGCAGCTTTGCCGACGATCAGGCGATTCTGGGCGGTTTCGCCACGCTGAAATCGGGGCAGAAAGTGATGCTGATCGGCCATGAAAAGGGCCACGATGTCCAGTCGCGGCTGAAGCATAATTTCGGCATGGGCAAACCCGAAGGCTATCGCAAGGCAGTGCGCCTGATGGAAATGGCGGGCCGGTTCGGCCTGCCGGTGGTCACTCTGGTCGATACGTCGGGCGCGTTCCCGGGGATCGAGGCTGAGGAACGCGGTCAGGCCGAGGCGATCGCCCGCGCGACGCAGGCATGCCTTGACCTGCCGGTGCCGATGGTCGCCACCATTGTGGGCGAGGGCGGATCGGGCGGCGCGGTGGCGCTGGCTTCTGCCGAACGCGTGCTGATGATGGAACACGCCGTTTATTCGGTGATCAGCCCGGAAGGCTGCGCATCGATCCTGTGGCGCACCGCGGAAAAGGCGCCCGACGCGGCCGAAGCGATGAAGGTCACCGCACAGGATTTGAAAAAGCTGGGCGTGATCGACCGTATTGTGCCCGAGCCGTTGGGCGGCGCGCATCGCGATCCGGCGGCCGCGTCCGAGGCGCTTGGCGCCGCAATCGGCGAGGAACTGGCCGGGCTTGCCCAATATGATGCCGCGCAGTTGCAGGCACGCCGGGCAGAGCGTTTCCTGCAAATTGGCTCGGGCTTCTAGGGGCGGCTACGGCCCTGCAACCCTCATGCATTCCCGTTCAGCTTGCGGGAACAAATGCTGTCATAACCTTGTTTTACCCGTCATGGGGACTTCGGCGCTGCCCGACGCGGGCGGCGCCGATTGCGCCTGTCAGGATGCCAATCGAGGGAGCCGATGCCGATGAACCGCCGCCATTTCCGCCCGTTTTCGCGTAAAACGGGCATAGCCATCGCTTCGGTCAGTGCGCTGGCCATCGGGCTGACCGCATGCGTCGGGGCGACCACCGCGCCGGTAACGCCGGGGCAGGCGGGCGCGATTACCGCGCAGGAACAGCAGATCGGGCGCGAGGCGCATCCCCAGTTCCTTGCCCAGTTCGGCGGTGCCTATACCGGTACGCAGTCCAATTATGTCGAGCGCGTGGGCAAGAATATCGCCGCGCAATCCGGCCTTGCCAGTGCGCGCGATGCCTATACGGTGACGCTGCTGAACAGCCCGGTGAACAATGCTTTCGCGATCCCCGGCGGCTATATCTATACCACGCGCCAGCTGGTCGCGCTGATGGATAACGAGGCGGAACTGGCGGGCGTGCTGGGGCACGAGGTCGGGCATGTCGCCGCGCGCCATTCGCAGCAGCGGCAACAGGCGGCGCAGCAGAACAGCATTCTGGGCGTACTGGGCGCGGTAGTGTCCAGCGTTCTACTGGGCGATTCGCAATTGGGACAGCTGGGTCAGGAACTGGCGATGCAGGGATCGCAGCTGTTGACCCTGAAATATTCGCGCAGTCAGGAATTGCAGGCTGACGATCTTGGCATCGCCTATCTGTCGAGCGCGGGTTACGATCCGACCGCAATGGCGACCGTTCTGGAAAGTCTGGCGCAGCAAAATACGCTGGACGCGCAGCTGATGGGCAGTTCGAATCAGGTGCCCGAATGGGCCAGCACCCACCCCGATCCCGCCAGCCGCGTGCGCGGCGCGTATCAGGATGCGCAGGGCAAGCCCGGCACCGTGACCAATCGCGACATGTTCCTGACCGCGATCGACGGCATGCTGTACGGCGACGATCCCAAGCAGGGCATCGTTGACGGGGCGAATTTCATTCATCCCGAACTGCGCTTCGCGTTCAAGGCACCCAGCGGATTCTTCCTTGTGAACGGCACGCAGGCGGTGTCGATCAGCGGACAGTCGGGCAAGGGGCAACTGGCCGGTCGCCCCTATTCGGGTAATATGGACAGTTATATCAGCGGCGTGTTCGGAGAGCTGACGGGCGACGGGCAGGCAAAGATCCAGCCTGCGCAAATCCAGCGCACAACGGTGAACGGCATTCCGGCCGCCTATGGCACCGCGCGCGCCAATACGGGCAACGGATCGGTCGATGTGACGGTGTTTGCCTATGAATTCTCGAAATCGCAGGCCTTCCACTTCGTGACGATCACGCAGGCGGGCGGGGCGAGTGTGTTCAACCCGATGTATTCGTCGATGCGGCGCATTTCGGCCAGCGAAGCATCGGCGGTAAAGCCGCGCCGGATCGATGTCGTGACTGTCAAATCGGGCGACACATTGCAGGGGCTGGCCAATCGCATGGCCTATGACAATGCGAAGCTGGAACGCTTTCTGGTGCTGAATTCGCTGACGCAGAATTCGGTGTTGCAGCCTGGCCAAAAGGTGAAGCTGGTCGTGTATTGATTGGCTGGAGGTGCGGCACCCGCAGATTTTTTGTCTGCGGCGGGTTTATCGCATAACCAAATACAAAGGGGTGGCAGTTTCCTGCCACCCCTCCGCTCAGTAACCGATAAGGCTATTAGCCCTGGTTCGCAGCCGACAGGTCGGTGTCAACCTTCGTGAAGGTGTTCTCGAGCGAACCGCCCAGCGAGGTCAGCGCGGTGATGCAAGCAACAGCGATCAGGGCAGCGATCAGACCGTATTCGATTGCGGTCGCGCCGGATTCGTCGTTGAGGATTTCGTTGAAAAGCTTCATGGTCATTCTCCTGGTCAAATAAAGTACTTCAATTCACCAGCTCTTTCCGTATTTGGCGGAAGTCTTCACGAATTCCGGTGCCCCCAAAGTCTGGATCAAGCCCACTCTTCCTAGAATAAGATCCTGAATTATTCGTAAATTACGGAAAGCTATCCGTCCTTCGCGGCTTCCAGAGTCTTGCTAGAAACGTTCATCCACATGGCGATGGTCGAATTTGCAAATCCCTGCATCGCGCCCATTGCGGCGATCGCCAGCAGGGCGCAGATCAGGCCATATTCGATGGCCGTTGCACCTTGCTCGTCACGCAGCATCTGTTGAACGATGTTCGTCATTGCTAATCGGGCCTCCTCATGTGGTCCGATCATCAAAATCACCTGCAGGAATTAAGATTTAGTTGATGCGGAGGCGTGAGTTGAAAAACAGGCCGACAGATCGGGGCCCGGACGGTGCCAATTCGGTCATCCGGCCGCCGATGCTGGTGGTCGCTGGCGCGCTGATCGACGATGCGAACCGCGTACTGATGCATCGCCGCCCTGCCGGTAAACACTTGGAAGGATTGTGGGAATTTCCCGGTGGCAAGGTTGAGGCAGGCGAAACGCCTCCCGCGGCGCTGGCCCGCGAACTGGCCGAAGAGCTGGGTGTAACAATTTCGGACAGTGCATTTTCGCCACGCGGATTTGCATATGAAACACGCGATTTTTCGCCGCCGGAACCGGCGCGCGGCATTGTATTGCTTCTTTACAGCTGCCGAATCTGGGCCGGAAATCCCGCTCCGCTGGAAGGCGGGGGGCTGGGCTGGTTTGCGATTCCCGATGTCGATTCGCTGGATCTGGCGCCGCTGGACCGGATTTTGCTGGGGCAGTTGTGGTCGGGGGTTTGATGGGCGTGGTGCTGGCGGCGGCGCGCCCGGAAGGATTGGCCGCCGCTTCGCTCTGGCCGTCTCCGATCAGTTCCAACCTGCCATGGCCCGAAAACAAAACACCCGCCCCTTCGCGTGAAGGGGCGGGTGTTTTGTTGGCGCGCCCGGAAGGATTCGAACCTCCGACCACCTGATTCGTAGTCAGGTACTCTATCCAGCTGAGCTACGGGCGCGCTCTGGAGGGCGGCCAATAGGGCGGGCTTTGAATCTTGGCAACCCCTTCTGTGGCTCTTTTTGCGCGAGATGCGAAAAAAGCTGCGCGGGGCCACGGTGACGCAACGATCCGATCCCGCTAGGCTGCGTTCGGGCAATCGCTTGCCACCTATAGGGAGAGGGATGTGAGCCAGAGCGAATCGCCGCAGCGCATCTATCGGCACCGGATCATGACGCGGCTGTGGCACTGGGTGAACGTGCTGGCGGTATTCGTGCTGATCGGCAGCGGGTTGATGATATCGAACGCGCATCCGCATCTGTACTGGGGGCAGTTCGGGGCGAATTTCGATCCGGCATGGCTGCACCCGCCGCGTTTTCCCGGCTGGATCACGATCCCCAGCGAGTATAACCTGGCCATGGCGCGGCGCTGGCACCTGACCTTTGCGCTGCTGTTCGCGTTCAATCTGGCTGTGTTCATGATCGCCAGCCTGTTGAACGGACATATTGTGCGCGACCTGCGCATCCGCCCTGCCGACATCGCGCCGCGGCATCTGTGGGCCGATATCAGGGCGCATCTGCGGCTGCGCTTTCACGATCCCGAACGGCCCGATGCCTATAATATATTGCAGAAGCTGGCCTATGTTTCGGTGATCTTCGTCGCGCTGCCCCTGCTGGTGCTGACCGGCCTGACGCTCTCGCCCGCGATGAACGCAGCGTGGCCGTGGCTGCTCGACATATTCGGCGAGCGGCAATCGGCGCGTTCGATCCATTTCATCGCCTGCTGGGCGGTCATGGTCTTTATCGTTGTTCACCTGCTGCTGGTGCTGCTGGCGGGGCCGGTGAACGAAATCCGGTCCATGATCACGGGCCGCTGGAGAATTCCCGATGAGCATTGATCCCAAGTTCACCCGCCGCGCGCTGATCGGCGGGCTGGCCGGATCGGCGCTGGCCGGATGCGACGCGTTTCAGGACAGCGCCGCGGGCCGCGCGATATTGTTCAGCGGGGAAAAGGCGCATCAGGCGCTGCAACGCACGATTATGGACCGGAACGCGCTGGCCCGCGAATATGCCGAGAGCGAGATGTCGCCCGTGTTCCGCGCCAATGGCACGCGCAATCCCGATACGGCGGATTACAACGCGATGGCCGCGAACGGCTTTGCAGATTGGGTGCTGACCATCGGCGGGCTTGTCGAACGCCCGATGGCGCTGTCGCTGGCCGAAATCCGCAACATGCCCGCCCGCACCCAGATCACGCGCCACGACTGCGTGGAAGGATGGAGCGCCATCGGCAAATGGCATGGCCCGCCCTTGTCGCTGCTATTGAAGGCGGCGGGGTTGAAGACGCAGGCGCGATATGCGGTGTTCCGCTGCGCCGATCTGTATCGCGGGACACCCTATTACGAATCGATCGATCTGATCGATGCGTTCCACCCGCAGACCATTCTGGCATGGGCCATGAACGATACTTTGCTGCCCGTCGCGAATGGCGCCCCCTTGCGGCTGAGGGTGGAACGCCAGCTGGGATACAAGCACGCCAAATATGTTCAGGCGATCGAGATCGTGGAATCGCTGACCCCTATCGGTGGCGGCAAGGGCGGATATTGGGAGGACCGGGTGGGCTATGACTGGTATGCGGGGATTTAGGCCCTTCGGTCAGGTTCCTGCCATCGGGCCGGGCCGTTACGCATTACGAATAAAGCGCCATCCTAGCCATCTTAACTTGCGTTAACCCAAGGGTTTAGCTGTCATTTAACCCAGTAGCTGCATGCTTTTCTGCCAAAGGACGGCGGGTTTTCCGCGTTGCATATTCGATCGCCGCAGTGCGTTCTGAAGGGCAGGAAATGGCACGAACGAGTGGCAGATATTGGCTCGCCGGTGTGGCGGTTTGCACGCTGGCCGCTTGCGGCGGCGGCGAGGCGGGGAGCACCCAAAGCGCGAGCGGAGCAGCGTCGGAACCGGTGGTTGTTCCCTCGGCACCGGACAATGGCACGGCGAGTCCTGCGCCTTCTCCCGCGCCTTCTCCCGCGCCATCCCCCGCACCGTCTCCGACACCGGCGCCCGCGCCTTCTCCGACACCCGCACCGTCTCCGACACCCGCGCCATCTCCAACCGCTGCGCCTTCTCCTGCACCGGCACCATCGGCATCACAGGGAACATCATCCTCCCTTGCCGAACTGCCGCCGCTGGATTTGTCGGAAATGGCCCTGTGGCGGTGGAGCGCGCCCTGGCATGCGTCGCAGTGGGATAATGAATTCGGCCCCATTCCGTGGAAATACGACCATGTCCGCCAACGCTCTGACGGATCGGTCGACTTCATCCTCAATGCAAGTGGCGCGCCGCAACTTCAGGCGGTTGATGGCACGCCCGCGCGTCGTGACGGTTTGTGGGAAGCCGAGGTGACATTGCCCGAAATGCGCGACGGGATGATTGTGGCGCCGCTTTGGCTGTATAATTCCGACACGCGGGACGAGATCGATTTCGAATTTGCCGGGCGCAAGGGCCTGGATGTTTCGATCCATCGCTATGTCGATGGCGTGCACAAGTCGAAAACCGTGCGATTGTTTGCGGGGCAGGATTTTTCAGGGCGGACAATGCGTTTCGGCATCGACGTCGATAGCGATGCAGGCGTTATCGACATGCTGGTCGATGGCGAAGTGGTATACAGCTTTCTGCGGTCGGATACCGGCTGGTTCGTCAACGATCCGCTTCGACCCTTTATGCAGTTCTTTCCGCTCTATCCGGAAGACGCCGGTTTTGTTTATTGGGCCGGCAAATGGCAGGGCATGCGAGCGGGCGAGGAATTGCGCATGACCGTGCACGGATACGAATACTCGAATTAGGGGGTATGCCGGAATCCGCCGGTTGCGGCGCTGCCACATCCCATTTTCGGCGCGCGCGTGCCCTGTTGGTGGACCGCTTTCGGAACGTTGCCAGACCGCTTTCGGAACCCAATCGCGCCTTTACCTGTTGATCGGGCAAACACCCATTCAACAGGAGCCGCATAATGGCCGACAAGATTTTTGACCGCCTGATCGAAGATCACGACAAGCATCGCCAATTGCTGAAACAGATCGCCGAGACGCATGGCGACAGCGAGGACCGGCGCGCATTGCTGGAGACTTTGACCAAGGAACTGAAAGCCCATGCCGCGGCCGAGGAAATGGCACTCTATTCCACCACGCTGCGCAAGCCGCCCACCAATGACGAGACACGCCATTCGGTCGCCGAGCATCACGAGATCGAGGAAATGCTGAACGATCTGGCCGCGACGGATATGAGCAGCAGCGCATGGCTGGCCAAGTTCGACAAGCTGGCCCATCGTTACACGCACCATATCGACGAGGAAGAGGAAGAGCATTTCCCTGATTTCGGGGATTACCTGACCGAGACCGACAAGGCGCATATGCGCAAGATATTCGACGAGCATAAGGCCGAGGAATGCGAGGAAGCCGAGGTGACCCCTGTCGCCATGGCCGACGCGAAAGAGTAAGCACCGACAAGTTTCAACCCGCATCGACCGCCGGAGGTGCGCTTGACCAGTGTGAACGACGAGAGGGACGGCCCCAAGGTGACGGAGCCAGCCCCTCTCTGGCCGCCCGAAGACGAACCCGGCCCCGCCGATCCCGAAAGCGAGGAGCGCGGGGTGTGGCGTTACGAACATTGCACGCGCGCCACGCTGGTCGTCGATGCGGCGGATTATTTTCTGCTGATCCAACAGGCGATGTTGCGCGCGCAGAGGCGCATCATGTTGATCGGATGGGATTTCGACACCCGTATCGCGCTGGGGCGCGGGCGCGGGTGGATGAATATCTTCAAACGCCGCCACCCGCCGCGCAGGCTGGGCGCGTTCATCGTCTGGCTGACCAAGCAGAACAAGGATCTGAAGATCCGCGTGCTGAAATGGAATTTCGCGGCAGTGAAGATGTTTTTCCGCGGATCGATGATCATCGATCTGTGGCGCTGGTTCAAGAACCGGCGGATCACGTTCAAATTCGATGCGGCCCATCCCGTCGGATGCAGCCATCATCAGAAAATCGTGATCATCGACGACCGCTTTGCCGTGTGCGGCGGAATCGACATGACTGCCGAACGCTGGGACACGCGCGCTCACCGCGAAAAGGATCGCCTGCGCCGCGCGCCGGGCGGCAAGCGTTATATGCCATGGCATGATGTGACCATGATGGTGGAGGGCGAGGTCGCGGGCGCTCTGGACGAGCTGGGACGCAATCGCTGGCACATAGCGGGTGGCGAAGACATTCCGCCTTTGCCGCACCAGCCCGAAAGCGCGTGGCCGCCCGAACTGAAGCCGCAGTTCACCGATATCGAAATCGGTATCGCCCGCACCCGCGCCGAGTGGAAGGACCACAAGGAGATCGCGGAGATCGAGACATTGTTCCTCGACATGATCCGCAAGGCGCAGCGTTTTATCTATGCCGAAAACCAGTATTTCGCATCGCGCCGGATTGCCGAAGTCATCGCGCAGCGTATGGGCGAACCCGATCCGCCCGAAATCGTGCTGATCAATCCCCTGTTCGCCGATGGCTGGCTGGAACAGGAAGCGATGGATACCGCGCGCCAGCGTCTGGTGGAAACCATCGGCCGCGTCGACAAGCAGAACCGTTTTCGCATCTATGTCCCGCACACCGATGGCGACAGCCCGATCTATGTTCATGCCAAGCTGACCATTGTCGACGACATGATGTTGAAAGTGGGGTCGGCCAATATGAACAACCGCTCGCTGGGGCTGGACAGCGAATGCGACCTGTTCATCGACGCGAACCGCCCCGCAAACGCGGGCTGCGACGAACAGATCCGACGCATACGCCATTCGCTGCTGGGCGAACATATCGGGCTGGAGGCGGAAGAGGTGGGGCCGCTGATCGAACGCTATGGATCGATGCATGCGCTGATCGACCGGCATCCCCAGCCGGGCCGCCGCTTGAAACCGCTGCCCATGCGTGAGCTCAACGGGCTGCAAAAACGGATGGCGGACGAGGAATGGCTGGACCCCGAGGATCCGTCGGATTTCTTCGAGCCTATCGTCGCTGCGAAAAGCAGGCGGCCCGCCCTGTTCCGCCGGTTACGGGCCCCGGTTTAGCGCGGCCTAGGCGAACAGCATCAGCGCGCGCAGGGCAAGCGTGACGGTCAGGATCAGCGTGCTGGCCAGCAATGCCATGCCTGCCGTGCGGCCGGCCTTTCCGGCGGTCACGAATGTGATGCCGGTCTTGAATGCCATGTTCACCGCGACCGTGCCCGACAGCGCCAGTGCCGCAACCGCCAGCGCGATCGCGCCCGCGGGCAGGGCGGAAAAGGCGACGATGGCCGCGTCCACATCGAAACTGCCCGCTATGAACAGCGATACCGCCGCGCCGCTTTGCCCGAATTCGGCCTGCGCCCATCGCACCAGCAATGTCGCCGCCGCCATCGCCAGCAGGAAGCCCAGCGCGGGCAGCAGTTCGAACGGTCGTGCGGTCAGCTTCGTCGGTTCGCCCGCAGACGGGGCGCTACCCTGCGCTCCCCCGGCCCGCGCTGCCCCGGCTTGCACCGGCCCGATCCGGTCCGCCGCGCGTTCCCTGCGCCAGACGAGCCATGCCAGCGCGAATGTCGCCGCGCCCGCGGGGGCCAGCAGCGATGCGACGGGCACGGCGGCTGACGGGGCCAGCACGGCAGCCAGCACGGTGACGCGCACATACATGACTGCGCTTGCCAGCACGATGCCGGTGCCGAAACTGCCGCCCCCGCCGTTTGCGCGCAATTGCGTCGCCAGTGCGGCGGTCACGGCAGTGGAGGAATAGGCACCCCCGATCAGCGCCATCACGATGGTGCCGCGCTGCTGCCCGATCACGCGATTGGCGACATAGCCTGCGACGGAAAAACCCGTGACCAGCAAAGCCACCAGCCACAGGCGGAACGGGTTCCACGCGTCATAGGGGCCGAAGCCGCGATCGGGCAGAAAGGGCAACACGGCCAGCGCGATCACCGCGAAACGCGCGATGGCGCGCACTTCCGTCTCGGTCAGTTCGCGCAGCAGCCCGTGCATTGGCCTGCGCGCGGCCAGCAGCAGCACCGTGACCGACGCGCCCGCCAGCGCCAGCGCCGCCAGTCCCGCGCCCGCCAGCAGGCCCAGCCCCAGCACGACCATGGCGGCGATCATGGTGGTCGCGTCGCGCTCTATCCGTGTCTGGCGCGGCCACAGGAACCCGCCGACCAGCATCGCGCCCAGCGCGACCAGCAGGATCGCGGCAAGCACCGGCGACAGCGCCACCGAACACAGCGCGACCAGACCGCCGCCTGCGCCGATCAGGGTAAAGGTGCGCACCCCCGCGACACGCGCGCCCTCTGCCTCGTCGCGCTGGCGCCAGCCGCGTTCGATCCCCACCAGCAGGCCGCAGGCCATCGCGGCCAGCAGATGCATGGCCATATCCCATTGCAGGGCCCAGTCGTTCGCGCCGTCCATGCCGCCTGCATAGCGGCCCGCGCGCCTTTGCGGAATGGCCCCGCGCGCCCGTGCGACATGGTTTAATCGCCCGCGAAAAAGGGCGCCTCCTTTGCCGGAAGCGCCCTTTCTTTATTTCAGGGGATCGATGCGATCAGAGCTGGCCGAGCATATATTCGGCCGTCGATTTCTCGAACGCGCCGGGATCTTCGACATTCAGTTCGGTGACGGTGCCATCGTCGACCACCATCGACCAGCGCTGTCCGCGCTGGCCAAGGCCAAAGCCCGAACCGTCCATCGTCAGGCCCAGCGCCTGTGCGAAATCGCCATTGCCGTCGGCCAGCATGGTGACATCCGCGCTGCCGTCACGTTCGTTCCATGCGCCCATGACAAAGGGATCGTTGACCGCGGTGCAGGCGATCTCGTCGATTCCCTTGGCCTTCAGCTCGTCCGCCTTTTCGACGAATCCGGGCAGGTGCTTGGCCGAACAGGTGGGGGTGAAAGCGCCGGGGACGGAGAACAGGGCCACTTTCTTGCCGGCGAAATATTCGCCCGACTGAACCTTTTCCGGGCCATCGGCGGTGGGCTTGATCAGCGTGATATCGGGCAGCTTCTGGCCTTGCTGGATGGTCATATTCTGGGGTCCTTCTTTCCCGTGTCCCGCGCTTTGCCGCGCGTCAGGCCGAGACATAGGGTTAAAGCGCCAAGGTGCAAGAAGCGGCATGCGCCCTGTTCGCGTGCCAGCCAGTCCGCCCGCGCGATCGCCTGCACCAGCGCATCGGCGCTTTATGGTAAAAACCGGTTTACCGCACGGGTTTAAGTTTGCGTAAACGCTTTGCGCGATCCTGCCGTCATGGGCCGAGGGGTGGTCCGGGCAAATGGGGTTCGTGCACAATGGGGACTTTGGGAAAAATCGCCGCGGCCGCTTCGGCAGCCGCCATGCTGGTCGCCGCTCCGGCGACGGCCGCCACGCAGGCAGAGGTTTCGCAGGCGGAAAGCCTGCGCAAGCTGGACATCATGCTGATGGTCACGTCGCTGCGCTGCCGCAAGGGCGCGTTCGATTTTCAGGCGGACTACAACGACTTTTCGGCCAAGCGGCTGACGATCATGAAGTCGGCCTATACCACGTTGAAGAGCGGGCATGTCCGGCGCCTTGGCGAACGCGGGGCCAAGCGCGAGATGGACAAGATCAGCGTGGGCATGGCGAACCAGTACGGGCTGGGCCATCCCTGGCTGGAATGCGACCAGTTGAAGCAGGTGACGCAGGACCTTGCGCATAATGGCGGCCATGCCGAACTGTTGCTGGCGGCAGAGCATCTCCTGGCTCCTGCCCGTCCGGCGCAATTCGCGATGGTGGACTGACAGCTGCTTTTCCATCCCCCTGAAAAGGGGGCACGCTTGCAAGAAGGCGATCCATTCCACCTTCTTGCCGGGAGAGGCCGGAGCATCGCGCTCCGGCCTTTTTTGCGCATGCGGGCTATCGTGCGGCGCAAGCGATATAAAGAAAGCTTTATATTTGCCCTAACGCGGCTGGCCCTGTAGAGCGGAGTGCACAAGCAGGGGCGCATTGCGCCGCCATTGACCAAAGCCCGAAGATCAGGAGCACCCGCCGTGGCCACCGTCGCTGAAAAGGATTATGTCATCGCCGATCTGTCGCTTGCCGATTATGGCCGCGACGAGATTGCCATCGCCGAAACCGAAATGCCGGGCCTGATGGCGCTGCGCGAGGAATATGGCGCCGCCCAGCCGCTGAAGGGCGCGCGCATCACCGGATCGCTGCACATGACGATCCAGACCGCCGTGCTGATCGAAACGCTGACTGCGCTGGGCGCAGAGGTGCGCTGGGCGACCTGCAATATTTTTTCGACGCAGGACCACGCCGCCGCCGCGATCGCGGCCAGTAACATCCCTGTGTTTGCGGTGAAGGGCGAAAGCCTTGCCGAATATTGGGATTATGTCGGCCGCATCTTCGATTGGGGCGCCACCGATGGCAGCGGTGAGACGGCGAACATGATCCTCGACGATGGCGGCGATGCCACCATGTTCGCGCTGTGGGGTGCGCGTCTGGACGCGGGTGAGACCATGCCCGATCCCGAAAACGCCGAAGAGATCGAGATGCAGCGCGCATTGAAGGCATTCGTCGCCAAGCATCCGGGCTATCTGATGAAGACCGTCGCCAATATCCGCGGTGTGTCGGAAGAAACGACCACCGGCGTCCATCGCCTGTATCACATCGCCAAGAACGGCAAGCTGCCGTTCCCCGCGATCAATGTGAACGACAGCGTCACCAAGTCGAAGTTCGACAATCTGTATGGCTGCAAGGAATCGCTGGTCGATGCGATCCGCCGCGCGACCGACGTGATGCTGGCCGGCAAGGTCGCCTGCGTCGCCGGTTTCGGCGATGTCGGCAAGGGTTCGGCGGATTCGCTGCGTAATGGCGGCGCACGCGTGATGGTCACCGAAGTCGACCCGATCTGCGCTCTGCAGGCCGCGATGGAAGGCTATGAAGTCGTCACCATGGACGAGGCTGTGCAGCGCTGCGACATCTTCGTCACTGCCACCGGCAACGAAGGCGTGATCACCGGCGCCCATATGGAAGCCATGAAGAACATGGCGATCGTGTGCAATATCGGCCACTTCGACAGCGAGATCCAGATTTCGGCACTCGACAATTACGAGTGGAAGGAAGTGAAGCCGGGCACCGATCTCGTCACCTTCCCTGACGGCAAGCAGATCATCGTTCTGGCCAAGGGTCGTCTGGTGAACCTGGGCTGCGCCACCGGCCACCCCAGCTTTGTCATGTCGTCGTCGTTCACCAACCAGACGCTGGCACAGATCGAGCTGTTCACCAAGGCGGACCAGTATGACAATTCGGTCCATATCCTGCCCAAGCACCTCGACGAAAAGGTCGCCGCGCTGCACCTCGACAAGCTGGGCGTGAAGCTGACCAAGCTGTCGCAGCGTCAGGCCGATTATATCGGCGTGCCAGTCGAAGGGCCGTTCAAGCCCGAGCACTACCGTTACTGATCGCGGATATCCGTCGATCCGGGCAAGCGGCCGCCTCTATACCGGAGGCGGCCGTTTTCGTTCGGGGCAAGTGAACTGCATCATCGCGCATAAGCGCGCTTAACGCGATTGCCCTTGCGCCCTAGCTGTCCTAGCCCATCGCCATGAATGCAACGACCGCTGCCGAAGGGTTTACACTGGGACTGCCCGCCTTGCTGCTGATCGGCCTGTTGCTGGCCGCGTGGACGGCGGCGGCAGGCTGGGCTCTGGTAGTTTCGCAGCGCAAGTTTCGCCGCGCGCGCCGCGACCGCAAGGCGAATTTGCGCCTGTCGCGCATGATCGACGAATCGCCCGCCCTGCCGCTGCTGGTGCGGTCGAACGGGCGGATAGAGGCATCGGAACGGTTGGCGGCGTGGTTCGGTTGTGCCAGCCTGCCGCAACATCTGCACGGGCTGGCGGGTCCGGAATCGGGTCTGCCGGTGGAAGAGGCGGAAGCCCTGTGGGAAGCGGTCGAAAAGACGCGGTCCTCCGCCGCGCCCTTGCGCATGATGCTGCATCCCGGCGGGCGCAACCATGCGCTGTCGGTTATCGGGCACCTGGCCGATCCGCAGGTCGCGGGCGGCGGGGCGGTGATGCTGTGGGTGTTCGACGCCAGCGACAGTGCAGAGGAAATCGCGCGCCTGTCGGCGGAAGCGGAAAGGTCGCGCCACGATTTCCATGCGCTGGTCGGATTGATCGAGGCTGCGCCCGTGCCGATGTGGTTCCGCGATACCGACGGAAGGCTGCGGCTGGTCAATTCCGCCTATGTCGCCGCGGTCGGGGCCGAAAGCGCGGAAGAAGTCGTGTCGGGCGGGATCGAGCTGGTCGAAACGGTCGACGGCGTGACCGCGATTGAAGTGGCCGAACAGGCCAAATCGTCGCAACAGGCCGTGGAGCGGCAGGCGATGATCACCATCGACGGCGAACGCCGTGCCTTTCGCGTGTCGGACCTGCCGGTGGGCGATGACGGCGTGGCGGGCTATGCCGTGGATGTCGAGGATCTGCAGCTGCTGGAGCGTGAATATCGCGCCTTTCGCAATGCGCAGCGCGCGTTGCTGGACCAGATGAGCAGCGGCGTGGCGCAGTTCGATCATCTGCGGCAGCTGGTTTTCACCAATCTGCCGATGCAGCGCATCTTCCGCCTGCCGCCCAATATCGGACAGGAAGCGCTGCCCGTGGGACGCGTGTTCGACATGATGCGCAATGCGGGCCGTCTGCCCGAAGTGCGCGACTTTCCCGCATGGCGCGCCGAGCACGAGGGCTGGTTTACCGCGAGCGAGGTGAAGGACGAGGAATGGGTGCTGGCCGACGGCACCCATCTGCGCGTGGTGGCGCAGCCCATGCCCGACGGCGGGCTGGTGATGATCGTCGAGGACCGGACCGAACAGCTGAAACTGGCCAGCGCGCGCGACACGCTGTTGCGCACGCGCACGGCCACTTTCGACAATCTGTTCGAAGGGCTGGTCGTGCTGGCCCCCGATGGCCGCCTGCAAATCTGGAACCGCCGTTTCGCGGGCGAGTGGGATTTGCAAGAGGGGATGCTGGCAGGGCACCCCCATATCGACGCGCTGCTCGACGCGATGGGGCCGTTGCTGAAAGACAGGGCCGATACGCGCCGCATCCGCGCACTGGTCGAAAGCGCGACCTTGCAGCGCCAGCCCGCGACGGGGCGCGTCAATCTGGCCGACGGGCGCACGCTGGCATTGATGGGCGTGCCTCTGCCTGACGGGAACGGCATGCTGACCAGCCTCGACATCACCGATTCACAAAAGGCCGAGGCCGCGCTGATCGAGCGGAACGAGGCTTTGGTCGAGGCCGATGCGGTCAAGACCCGTTTCCTTGCGAATATGAGCTATGAATTCCGCACGCCGCTGACCTCTATCGCGGGTTTTGCCGAGATGCTGCGCGAGGGCGTGGCGGGCGAGATGAGCGAGACGGGCCGCGACTATGTGAACGCGATCCTCGATTCCACGGCTCGCCTGTCGCAGCAGATCGAGGCGGTGCTGGACCTGACCCAAAGCGAGGCGGGGCTGATGCCGCTGGCCGAGGAAGACGTCGAACTGATGCCGCTGGTGACGGCATTGGTGCAGGACCGCGTCAAGTCGATCGAGGCAGCCGATATCAGCTTCAACCTGCGCGGCGACCGGTCTTCGGGCATGGTCAAGGGGGACGAGCGGCAGTTGGCGCGCGCCATCGGCAATCTGGTCGACAATGCGATCGCGTCCTCTCCGCGCGGGGGGCGGATCAATATGGATTTGCGCCGCCGCCGCGAAGGGGTGGCCGTGATCATCACCCACGATAATGCGCAGGAAGGCGTATCGGGCAGCGCGGACACCAATGCGGGGCTGAACCTGCCGCTGGCGCGCGAACTGATCGAGGCGCACAAGGGCAGCCTCGACTATGCGCAGGACGCGCGCGGGCGGGTCGTGGTGACGATCAACCTGCCATGATCGCCGGAGTGTCATGAACGAAACCCGCCACCCGCTGCCCGACCTTTCCGCAACCGCGGCTTTCGGCAAACGCATCGCGGCCCTGCTGCGCGCAGGCGATGTCGTGGCACTGAGCGGCGGTCTGGGCGCGGGCAAGACCACTCTTGCCCGCGCGATCATCGGCGCACTGGGGCATGAGGGAGAGGTGCCTAGCCCGACCTTTGCCATCATCCAGACATATGATCCGCCGGATGTGTCGCTGCCGCTGGTCCATGCCGATTTCTACCGGCTGGAAGATCCGATGGAGGCCGAGGAGCTTGGCCTTGACGATTATCGCCACGATGCCGCACTGATTGCCGAATGGCCCGAAATGGCGGGCGGGTTCGAATATGATCCGGCGTGCCTGCAAATCCACATCGAAACGGGTGAAGCAGGGCGGATCGCCATTGCCCGCGCGGGGGCCGATTGGCTAAGGCGCTGGGGATGAGCACGCCCGTATCCAGTTCCCGCCCGTTCCCCCCGCATGCGCGCGCGTTCCTCGACGCGGCGGGCTGGGGCGGGGCGGTGATCGAACCGCTGCCGGGCGATGCCTCTTTCCGGCGCTATTTCCGCATTTTGCGCGGCGGGGCCAGCGCTATGCTGATGGACGCGCCCCCGCCGCATGAAGATCCGCGCCCTTTCCTGCGGGCGGCGCATTACCTTGCCGATCACGGCTTTCGCGCGCCCGCCATTCTGGCCGAGGATGCAGCGCAGGGCCTCGTCCTCCTCGAAGATTTCGGGCATCGGCGCATGCGCGACCATCTGGACGTGGCAGGAGATGACGAAGGCGCGGTCTATAAAGGGGCGGTCGATGTGCTGGCGCGGTTGGCCAAGGCGCCCGCGGGCCCGTTCGATCCCTATGACCTCAACACCTATCTGCGCGAGGCGAAGCTGTTCACCGAATGGTTCTGCGTCGCGCATGGCCTTGCCGTGGACGACGACGGGTTCGAGGCCGCGTGGCGCGAGGTGCTGGCCCCCGTGCTCGACACGCAGGCCGGTTTGCCCGGTGGCGGGGTGACGGTGCTGCGCGATTATCACGCCGAAAACGTCATGCTGCTGGACGGCCTGACCGAGCAGGGTCTTCTGGATTTCCAGGACGCGCTGGTCGGTCACCCTGCCTATGATCTTGTCTCGCTGCTGCAGGACGCGCGCCGCGATGTCGCGCCGGAACTGGAAGCCGAAATGCTGGATCATTATCGCGCGCAGACCGGCGCGGGCGAAAATTTCCTGTCGGATTACGCCATCCTCGGCGCGCAGCGGAATGCCAAGATCGTCGGCATTTTCGTCCGCCTGTCGCGCCGCGACGGCAAGCATCATTATCTTGACCTGATCCCGCGCGTCTGGGCGTTGATGGAGCGCGACCTTGCCCATCCCGCGCTGGAACCGGTGACGCGCTGGATGGAGGCGAATATTCCCGGCCATCTCCGTTCGGCCGGTGGCGCAACGCAAGAGGCGTAAGGTTCATGGCAAACAGCAAGCCCCCGCTGGTTTCCGATGTGGCGATGGTGATGGCCGCAGGGCTGGGTAAGCGCATGCGCCCGCTGACCGCCAGCCGTCCCAAGCCGATGGTCAAGGTCGCGGGCAAGCCGCTGCTGGACCATGCGCTGGACAAGATCGCCGATGCGGGCATCGCGCGCGTGGTGGTGAACGTGCATTACCTGCCCGACCATATCGAGGGGCATATGCAATTGCGCAGCCGCCCGCAGGTCACGATTTCGGACGAGCGCGAACAATTGCTGGAAACCGGCGGCGGGCTGGTCAAGGCATGGCCGCTGATCGATGCCGATCCGTTCTTCTGCCTGAATTCCGATGCGATGTGGCTGGACGGACCGGTCGACGTGTTCCACGAATTGTCGGCCGCATGGGACGCGGAGCGGATGGACGCCTTGTTGCTGATGGTGCCGCACAAGCGCGCGCATAATTATCGCGGCAAGGGGGATTTCCACCTTGACCCGCATGGCCGGATATCGCGCCGCAAATCGGGCCGCGTCGCCCCCTATGTGTTCACCGGCATCCAGCTGGTATCGAAAGCATTGCTGCGCGATCCGCCGGCAGAGGCGAAATTCTCGACCAATATATTCTGGAACCGCGCGATAGAGAACGGACGGCTTTACGGCGTCGTCCATCAGGGCGACTGGATCGAGATCGGCGAGCCGCAGCATATCGCGCCCGCAGAGGCCTTGTTCTCAGATACATTGTAATCGTGGGTTCGCAGCAGCTCTCGATCTATTCCATTGCCGCCCATCGCGGCTTTGCCGATGCGCTCGCGGCGGGGCTGGTGCCGCGTTACCACGAGGATGGCTATGGCCTTGCACGGCTGACCCTGCTGTTGCCCGGCCGCCGCGCGATCCGCACCATGACCGAGGCGTTTACGCGCCTGATGGGAGAAGAAGGCCGGACCGGCCTGCTGCTGCCGCGCATGGCGGTGATCGGCGATATCGATCTGGACGAGACTTTGGGCCCGCTGCTCGACCCCATCGGGGAAGGGGCCGACATTCCCCCTGCCGCCGATCCCACGCGGCGCTGGTTGCGGCTGGCCGAATTGCTGCGCGCCGCGATGGAGCGGGCGGGGATGCAGATTCCCGTTGCCTCTGCCCTTTTGCGGCAGGCACGCGAGATCGGGCGCGCGATGGACCGGCTGCTGGTCGAAGGCATCGGGCCCGAGGAATTGCTGGGCGAGCGCGTGCTCGATATCGTGGGCGAGTTGTCGGAGCACTGGAAACAGAACTTGCATCTGTTCGCCACGGTGCAGGCATTGTGGCTGGCCGAATTGCAGGAACGCGGCGAAACCGACACGCCCGCGCGCCGCAATGCGCTGTTCGACCATGCCGCCCGCCGCTGGCGCGAAACCCCTCCCGCCAGCCCGATAGTCGCGGCGGGGATCACCAGCGCCAGCCCCGCCATTGCCGGATTGCTGCGGGCGATTGCCGGATTGCCGAACGGGGCGGTGGTGCTGCCAGATCTCGACCTCTCGCTCGATGACGAGGTGTGGGAGGCGCTGGGCCGCGCGGGCATCGGCGCCGAAGCGGGCGATGCGCCGCTGGGCGCGGGCGATGCGGTGACTCACCCGCAATATCATTTAAAGCTGCTGCTGAACCGCATGGGCGTGGCGCGCGGAGAAGTGCGCAACTGGCACCGCCGGGGCGCTTCCGCCGCCCCGCCAGAACGCAGCCGGGCGCTTTCCAGCCTGTTCCTGCCGCCGAAGGAAAGCGCAAGCTGGGTCGATCTGCCGCCCGAACGCCGCCGCCTGTCGGGGGTTCGGCTGATGGAAACGGCAAGGCCCGAGCATGAGGCGCAGTCGATTGCCCTGCTGATCCGCGAGGCGCTGGAAACGCCCGAACGCCGCGTCGCGCTGGTCACGCCCGATCGCGGGCTGGCGGGGCGGGTGATCGCCCATCTGAAACGCTGGAACATTCAGGCCGACGATTCCGCCGGACGCCCCATGCCGCACACCACGGCAGGGCGCATGGCGCTGTTGCTGGCCGAAATTCTGGCCACCCGCGCATCGCCGGTGCCGCTGGTCGCGGCGCTGTCGCACCCGCTGGCGGGCGGCACGGGGGATGATCGCGGCACATGGCTGCGCAATTTACGCCGGTTCGAAAAGCTGCTGCGCGGGCCGCGCATCGATACCGGCCTGATGCCGATCCGTGCCCAGCTGGAAAAACACGCCAGGGATCGCGGCAGCACACGCCTGCTGGACTGGTGGGAAGCCTCGGTCGAGCCGGTGATCGAGCCGCTGGTCATGCTTGGCGAGCACGAAGAGGTCGACATGGCCGAGGCTTTGTCCGCGATTGCGACGGCGGGCGAAGCGCTTTGTGATATGCGCATCTGGGCCGAGGCGGACGGGCGCGCATTGTCCGCGGCGCTGGAAACCCTGCGCAGCGCCGCGCGCGAGGTGCCGACCGCGCTGGCCCCTGCCGAGGTGCCGCTGGTGCTGCGCGATGCGATCGACACGATCTCGGTCCGGCCGCCCTATGGCGGGCACCCGCGCATCGCGATCTATGGCTTGATCGAGGCGCGGATGAGCCGCGCCGACCTTGTCATCTGCGGCGGGCTGACCGAAAACAGCTGGCCCCAGCCGCCTGCGCGCGATCCGCTGGTCGCGCCCGCCGTGATGCGCGCCTTGGGCGTGCCGGGGGGCGATTTCCGCATCGGGCTTTCAGCGCATGACCTTGCCGCCGCGCTGGGCGCGCCGGAAGTGGTGCTGTCCTATGCGCGCAAGGACGCCAGCGGGCCCGCCATTGCCAGCCGCTTTGTGCTGCGCGTGCGCGCCATGCTGGGCGAATTGCTGGAAAAGCATATGGAGCGCGAGATACCGGCGCTGGCCGAACAGATGGATTTCGCCCAGCCGGTTCCGCCGCATCCGCAGCCCGAACCCATGCCCAGCGCCGCGCAGCGCAAGGTGGACATCAGCGCGACGGCCTTGGACCGGCTGCGGTCGGACCCGTACCAGTTCTATGCCTCGCACATTATGCGGCTGAAACGGCTGGACAGCATCGACGAGGAGCCGACGCCCGCATGGCGCGGCAGCGCGGTGCATACGATCCTAGAGGATTGGTACAAGAAACACGATGCCGCCCCCGGCGCGCTGGTGCCGCTGGCGGAAGAGCGGCTGCGCGAATTGTCGGGCCATCCGTTCATGCGCGGGTTGTGGCAGCCGCGCCTGCTGGCCGCGCTGGAATGGCTGGACGCCGAAACGCAGGCCCTGCGCGCCGAGGGGCGCGAGATCGCGGTGGTGGAGAAAACCGGCAGGATCAGCGTGAAGGGCGTGGAAATCAGCGCGCGGGCCGACCGGATCGACCGGCTGGCCAATGGCGATCTGGCGATCGTCGATTACAAGACGGGACACCCGCCGCGCGCTTCCGAAGTGGCGGCGGGATATGCGTTGCAGCTTGGCACGACGGGCGTGATCGCAGCGCATGAGGGGTTCGATGCCTTGCGCGGCGAACCGACGCATTTCGAATATTGGTCGCTGGGCCGCGACCGCAAGACGGGCGAGTTCGGCTATCGCGACGAGCCGATCCTGGAGGGCCGCAAGAAAAGCGGCATATTGCGCGAGGAGTTCCTCACCGAGAGCGAACGGCTGCTGCACGACGCGCTCGACCGCTGGATCGTGGGGGAGGAGCCGTTTACCGCGCGGCTCAACCCCGATCTGCCCGGATATAACGATTACGATCAGCTGATGCGGCTGGACGAATGGCAGGGGCGCGGTTCGCCTGAGGGGGAAGCCGGATGAGTGGTCCCGCGAAGTTATACCCTTTGACCGGCAGCCAACGTGATGCCGTCAATCCGGCGGACACAGTTTGGCTATCTGCAAGTGCCGGCACAGGCAAAACTCAGGTGCTTTCCAGCCGTGTCTTGCGTTTGCTCCTGCAGCCGGACGTAGAGCCGTCTCAGATTTTGTGTCTGACTTTCACAAAGGCGGGTGCGGCGGAAATGGCAAATCGCGTCAACGAGGTGTTGGCGCGTTGGGTTCGACAGTCCGACAATGATTTGTTTCATGAGCTAGAAGCAATTTGCGCGGATTCAGGTCCTGATGCCCGCGCCCGCGCCCGCACGCGTTTTGCCGCCGTGCTCGATTGCCCCGGCGGCGGCCTCAGGATCGAGACGATCCATGCCTTCTCGCAATGGCTGCTTTCGGCCTTTCCGCTGGAGGCGGGGCTGGTCCCGGGCACGCGCCCGATGGAGGACCGCGACCGCGAATTGCTGCTGCGCGACACGCTGGCCGAATTGCTGATCCAGGCCGAGGAGCGGGGCGACACTTCGCTGACCGATGCGCTGGCGACCCTGTCGCTGCGGGCCGATCAGGGTGCGATCGAACGGTTCCTGATGGCCTGCGCCGAAGCGCGCGCGGCATGGGAAGGGACCGGAAGCTGGGTGCCGCCGCTGCTGCCGCGCGTCTATCGTCTGCTGGGGCTGAAGCCCGATCATTGCGAGGCGCATGTGGCAGCACTCTGCGGGCCGGATGCGTTCGATTGCCGCGCGTTGGAAGCGGCCGAGGCGATGCTGCGCGACAAGGGCGGGAAAAAGGCGCTGGATGCGGCCGAACCTATCGCCGCGTGGCTGGGCAGCGATGCGGACAAGCGGCTGGAGACGCTCGACCACCTTTACAACGCGCTGTTCACGCAAAAGGGCGAGCCGCGCAAGCTGGTGAAGGACAGCTTTGCCTATGACGATGCGGTCGAATCCGTGCGCGCATCCATCGACCGCGTTATCGCCTGCCGCGATCTGGGCGCCTTGGCGCAGTGGCTGGCCCCCGCGCTGACGCTTGGCCGGGCATTCGCGCTGAAATGGGGTGAGGCGAAGGCGCGGGCGGGCCTGATCGATTTCGACGACCAGATCGCGGAGGCGGCGCGCCTGCTCAAACGGTCGGACATGGCCGACTGGATCCGGTACAAGCTGGACCGGCAATTCGACCATATCCTTGTCGACGAGGCGCAGGACACGAATAGCGCGCAATGGGACGTGATCGACGCGCTGACCGAGGAGTTCTTTACCGGCGAAGGCGCGCGGGGCGATCGGTTGCGGACCCTGTTCGTGGTGGGCGATTACAAGCAGGCGATCTTCCGCTTTCAGGGCACCAGTCCCGAAAATTTCAAGCTGGCGCGCGACCGCGTGAAGGAACGGATGGCAGGCGCGATTGAGAACCTGTCCTTTACGCGCGGCGCGAAAGAGCATCGCCCTTTCCGCGAATATGGCCTTGCCCGCAGCTATCGCACCGCGCAGCCCGTTCTGGATTTCGTCGATGCCGCGATTGCCGAAATCGGGCCCGAGGCGCTGGGCCTTGCCGACGATCCGGGCGTGCATCTGGGCGAGAAACGGCCCGGGCAGGTGGTGATGTGGCGCACGGTCGGCGATCCCGTCGGTCTGGATGACGAAGCTGACGAGGGTGAAGAGGGCTGGCTCTCGCGCCCCGACCGCCGCGTGGCGGAAAATATCGCGACCCAGATCCGCCACTGGATCGATGCGGGCTTTCCGCTGGTAAAGGGCGGCGAGCGGCTGGCGGGGCCGGGCGACGTGATGGTGCTTGTCCGCAAGCGCAAGGAGCTGGCGGGGCTGATCGTCGCGCGGCTGCATGCCAAGGGCGTCGCGGTCGCGGGGGTGGACCGGCTGCGGCTGGGCGCGCCATTGGGGGTGCGCGACCTGATGGCGGCGATGCGCTTTGCCGCCCAGCCCGAGGATGATCTCTCGCTCGCCTGCCTGCTGGTATCGCCGATCTTCGGCTGGACGCAGGAAGAGCTGCTGGAACACGGCTGGCGCGAAAAGGGTGTCCGGCTCTATGACCGGCTGCGCCAAAGCACCGAAGCCCGCCCGCGTCAGGCGCTGGCCATGTTGAACGATCTGTTGCGGCTGGCCGATTACGATACGCCGCAGGCCCTACTCCACTGGATGCTGGTGGGACCGTGGCAGGCGCGGCGCAGGCTGGCGGCGCGGCTGGGCGGCGAAGTCAACGATCCCATAGACGAGATGCTGAATGCCGCCATGGCCTTCAGCGCAACCCAGACGCCCAGCCTGACCGGATTCATCCGATGGTTCGAGGCAGGCGACGGCGAGCTGAAGCGCGAAGCCGACCAGCAGGGCGGGCTGGTTCGCGTGATGACGGTGCACGGGTCCAAGGGATTGCAGGCCCCCATCGTCATTCTGGCCGACGCCGCCGACGATCCCGATCTGGCGATGCCGCGCACGCTGGAACTGGCCGAGCCATTGCCCGACATGGCGGGTTTCGCACCGCGCACCATTCCGCTGCCCTCGCTGAGGAAATCCGAAAAACTCGGCCCCATCGCCGCGGCCGAGGAAGAGGCCGCGCGCGAGGAGCGCGAGGAGCACTGGCGCCTGCTTTATGTCGCGATGACGCGGGCGGAAGAAGCGCTGTTCATCGCGGGCGCATTGCGGGCCAAAAAGACCGAGCCGCCCGCGAACAGCTGGTATGCGCGGCTGGCACCTCTGTTCGGGGACAGCGACGACTGGCTGACCGATCCGGTGTGGGGCGGCGCGAAACAGCTGGGGCAGGGGGCACAGCGAACTCCCGGCATGCCCGCGGGCGCAAAGCAATCGGGTTTCGCCCTGCTGCCGGGCTGGGCGCTGGCACCGGCAGGGGCGGAACCCGCGCCGCCGCGCCCGCTTGCGCCATCGTCGCTGGGCGACCCGCATGAAGCGGCCGAGCCGCCGCTGGCCCCCATGGGCGGCATTGGCGTGGATGCGGCGCGGCGCGGCGTGCTGATCCACCGGCTGCTGGAACGCCTGCCCGAACTGCCGGGTGACCGCCGCGCCGACGCGGCCACGCGCTGGCTGGCGCGGCAGGCGGCGGATCTGTCCGACGAAACGCGCGCCGAAATGGTGCAGGCGGCGGTACGCACGCTGAACGATCCGGCCTGCGCCGCGCTGTTCGCGCCTGAGGCTTTGGCCGAAGTCTCGCTTTCCGCCACTGTCGGCACGCGTGTGGTGGCGGGCACAGTCGACCGTCTGCATCTGGGCAATACGCCTGCCGACCCGATCCGCATTGTCGATTTCAAGACCGCGCGCCGCCCGCCCGAACGCCTGGATCAGGTTCCGCCAGCCTATTTACGCCAGATGGCTGCCTATGCCTGCGCGCTGGAGGCGATCCACCCCGGCCGCAGGGTAGAGGCGTTGCTGCTTTATACCCATGCCCCGCGCATTTTCGCGATTCCGCCCGATATTCTGGAGCGCGAGAAGGCCGCGTTAAGGGGGGGGTAGAATCCATTGCCCGCCCGCCGTTTGCGTCTGCGGTATGTGGCCCTATCTATACGTCCAAGACATATTCATGCCCATTCGCATTTTTGGAGATTGATTCATGGCCACTATCGCCGTCACCGACGCCAGCTTCGAGGAAGACGTCCTCAAGTCCGACAAGCCCGTTCTGGTCGACTTCTGGGCCGACTGGTGCGGCCCGTGCAAGATGATCGCCCCCGCGCTTGAGGAAATCAGCGAGGAGCTGGGCGAGCAGGTGACCATCGCCAAGATGGACATCATGGAAAACACCGGCGTTCCGGGCCAGATCGGCGTGCAGTCGATCCCGCTGATGGTGCTGTTCAAGAACGGCGAGGCTGTCGCGCAAAAGCTGGGCGCCGCGCCGAAAAGCCAGCTGAAGGGCTGGCTGGAAAGCGAGCTTTAATCAGGGAATGCAGGCGGCGAGCTTTTCGAACAGCGAAGGGCTCGCCGCTGCCAGCAGGCCGGTGCCGTCCTGGTCCGGCCGATAGGGCGAACCGTCGATCCGCGCGGCCATGCCGCCCGCTTCGTTCAGCCACAAGACGCCCGCCGCATGATCCCATGCCAGGGTGCGCTGAAACACCGACACATCGTTCACGCCCAGCGCCAGCCGCGGATACTGCTCCGCTGCACAGCGCGGAATGTCGACCAGCCGGAAGTGCGGGGCAACATTGCGCTGAACCTCGTGCCTTTGCGCTTCGTCCATGAACACCGTGCTGATCGCGGCCACGGGCTTGTCCTCGCCCGTCGGGCGCGCGTCGATGCGATCTCCATTGACGAACGCGCCCTTGCCCAGTTCGGCGTGGCACAAGCGCTGCCCCAGCGGATCCCACAGCCAGCCAGCCTGTGTCTCGCCGCCAGCGGCCAGCGCGATGATGATCCCGAACGGGGCCTTGCCGCGCGCGAAATTATTGGTGCCATCCAGCGGGTCGATGATCCAGCACAGATCGGCGCCGCGCCGGTCCATGACCGCGCTGTCGGCATGGGCCGCTTCCTCGCCCACGATGGCGGCGTCGGGCAGGATGCGCGCCAGCCCCTCGGCCAGCATCACTTCGCTTTCGCGGTCGGCGACGGTGACCAGATCGTCATGCGCCTTTTCGATAATCTCGCTGCTGGCCAGCGATTGATAGCGGGGCAAGATCGCCTTTTCCGCCACCTCGCGCATCAGCGCGGCGACTTGATCGGTCAGCGCATTCATGTCCGGTAATCCGCATTGATCGAGATATAGCCATGCGTCAGGTCGCATGTCCAAACCGTCGCGCGCCCTTTGCCAAGGCCAAGGTCGACATCGATGCGAATATCCTCGCCCTTCAGATGGGCGGCGACGGGCGCTTCGTCATATCCGGCGACCGGCTGGCCGTCCCTTGCCGTCCATATGCCGCCAAAGCCGATCGACAGGCGGTCGCGGTCCGCCGGTTCGCCCGCCTTGCCCACGGCCATGACGACGCGGCCCCAATTGGCATCCTCGCCCGCGATGGCCGTCTTGACGAGCGGCGAATTGGCAATGGCCAGCCCCACGCGGCGCGCGCTTTCGTCGGATGTCGCGCCGGTCACCGCGATCTCGATGAATTTCTGCGCGCCTTCGCCGTCGCGCACCACCAGATGGGCCAGCTGGCGGCAGATATCGTGCAGCGCGGCGGCAAACGCATCCGCGCCCGGGCTGTCGGGGCCGGTAATCTCCTCGTTCCCGGCCTTGCCGGTGGCGAACGCCAGCACCGTGTCGCTGGTCGAGGTATCGCCATCGACCGTGATACAGGAAAACGTCGCCGCGTTCGCGGCGGACAGGCATTGTTGCAGAAACGCGGGCGCGACATTCGCGTCGGTGAACACATAGCCGAGCATGGTCGCCATATCGGGCGCGATCATGCCGCTGCCCTTGATGATGGCGCTGAATTCGACGCGGGTGCCGCCGATCATCGCGCTGGCATGCGCGCCCTTGGTGAATGTGTCGGTGGTGCCGATGGTCTCTGCCGCCTGTTCCCAGCCGCAGGGTTCCGCGCCGAACACGCGCGCAAGCCCTTCGCGTGCCTTGTCCTGCGGCAGGGGGACGCCGATCACGCCGGTGGAGGAGACGAACACATCGCTCGGTTCGCAGTCCAGATGGGCGGCAACCTCGGCCATGATCGTCTCCACCGCCTCGCGCCCGCGATAGCCGGTGAAGGCATTGGAATTGCCCGCGTTCACCACCAGCGCGCGGGCACGGCCCAGCTTGACCTGTTCGCGGCCCAGTTCGACTTCGGACGAGCAGCACACATTCTTGGTGAACACGCCCGCAACGGCCGTACCCTTGTCCAGGGTCACGAAGGTCAGGTCGCAGCGGCCCCAGTTCTTGTAACCGGCCCGCGCCACGCGCGGCACGGCGCCCGCGATCGCGGGAAGGGCGGGAAAGGGGCGGGCAAGCGGCGATGTTTCCATAATGCGCGCTGACTAGGGCGCGGCGGGTTGGGGCGCAATCGCGAAATGGGTGCGGACGGGGCGCCGTTCGTTTTCCCCCGCAAATATCTCGCTTCGTCGGGGGAACCGTCACACAATATTCGCATTGGAAATGGATATAGGATAGAAATTACGCGTTGCGGAGCTTCGGGACAAATCCATGCCATCCGTCATGTCGAACAGGATTTATTCGCGCCTTGTCTTTGCCGGCTGCTGTTGCGGTGCCGGTATGGCCGCACTGCCCGCTTGTGCCGAACCGGCGAATATGCGGGACGATCCGGCACTGGCCCGCGTCGGCGGGGCCGCCTTGCTGGCGATGAACTTCGACCTTGCAGGACGTGACCGTGCCGAAGCGCTGCACGAGAGCGATGCCGGAACCGCACCTGCCGAAACAGAGGCTGAAACAGAAGAAGAGGAAGGCGCGCTCGAAGCGCCTGCCATGCCGCGCCAGCCATGGGTGGACGACGGGTTGAAACGCGAATGGTCGATCCGCCCCGTCGAAGACGGCCCCGCGCTGGAGCTTGCCGCCTTGGGCGGCGGCCAGAAGAAATCGGGCCGGCTGGCCCATGTCCGCGTAAGTTGGGCGTTCTGAAGACAGGCGCCAGCCCGGTCAGCCCTGAAGTGAACTGAACCGGACTAGCGTGACTTTACGCAACGCCGATGGGGTTGCCCCTATGCCTCGCGCTCCGCGAGCCATTCCTCCAGCCATTTGATCGAATAATCGCCGTTCAGGAAATCGTCCTGCCGGATAAGTTCCTGATGCAGCGGGATCGAGGTTTTGACCCCTTCGATCACCATTTCTTCCAGCGCGCGTTTCAGCCGCATGATACAGCCTTCGCGAGTGCGGCCATAGACGATCAGCTTGGCGATCATGGAATCGTAGTAAGGCGGAATGCGATAGCCCGCATAGATCCCGCTATCCACGCGCACATGCATGCCGCCCGCCGCGTGATAGCTGGTCAGCGTGCCGGGCGATGGCGTGAAGTTGAACGGGTCTTCCGCATTGATGCGGCATTCGATGGCGTGGCCGGCAAAGACCAGCTCGTCCTGCTTTACCGACAGCGGCTTGCCGTCGGCGACGCGGATCTGCTCGCGCACCAGATCGACGCCGGTGATTGCTTCGGTTACCGGATGTTCGACCTGCAGACGGGTATTCATTTCGATGAAATAGAACTCGCCGTCTTCCCACAGGAATTCGATCGTGCCCGCGCCGCGATAGCCCATGTCAGCCATCGCCTTGGCGCAGATGCCGCCCATCCGCTCGCGCTCGTCCGCGCTGATGACGGGGGAGGGGGCCTCTTCCAGCACTTTCTGGTGGCGGCGTTGCAGCGAACAGTCGCGCTCGCCCAGATGGATGGCCTGGCCGTTGCCGTCGCCGAACACCTGAAATTCGATATGGCGCGGATTGCCCAGATATTTCTCGATATAAACCGTGTCGTCGCCGAACGCCGACTTTGCCTCGGACCGCGCCGCGCTCATCAGGGCGGGCAGTTCTTCGGGCGTCTGCACGACCTTCATGCCGCGACCGCCGCCGCCGCTGGCCGCCTTGACCAGCACGGGATAGCCGATTTCCGCCGACAGTTTCAGTGCTTCGTCGGCATTGTCGACCGCGCCGTCGCTGCCCG
Organism: Croceicoccus sp. Ery15; assembly: GCF_020985305.1. Lineage (NCBI taxonomy): Bacteria > Pseudomonadati > Pseudomonadota > Alphaproteobacteria > Sphingomonadales > Erythrobacteraceae > Croceicoccus > Croceicoccus sp. Ery15. The sequence goes on along the minus strand of NZ_CP087588.1, from coordinate 1,736,539 downwards.
GCACCAGCGGCAGGCCCAGCGCGCCCGCGGTGCGCTTGGCTTCCACCTTGTCGCCCATGGTGCGGATATGTTCGGGCTTGGGCCCGATCCACTTGATGCCATGCGCCTCGACAATCTCGGCAAAACGGGCGTTTTCGGACAGGAAACCGTAACCGGGATGGATTGCATCCGCGCCTGCGATTTCGGCTGCCGAAATGATCGCGGCGATGTTGAGATAGCTTTCGCTGGCAGGCGCGGGGCCGATGCAGACCGAATGGTCGGCAAGGCGCACATGCATGGCATCGGCGTCTGCGGTGGAATGCACCGCGACGGTTTCGATGCCCATTTCATGCGCGGCGCGGTGCACGCGCAGCGCGATCTCGCCCCGGTTGGCGATCAGGATACGCTTGATGGCCATGGTCAGCGGCCCGCCGTCACTCGATCACGACAAGCGGCTGGTCGAATTCGACCGGGTCCGCATTGCCGACAAGAATCTGCGCGATCGTGCCTGCACGGGGCGCAGGGATGGCGTTCATCACCTTCATCGCTTCGACGATCAGCAGGGTTTCGCCTGCCTTCACGCTCTGTCCGACCTTGATGAAATCGGCGGCGCCGGGTTCGGGCGCCAGATAGCAGGTGCCGACCATCGGGCTTTTTACAGCGTCGCCATTGACGGGAGCGGTGGCGGGGGCGGCCTCTGCCGCGGGGGCGGCGGCAGGTGCGGCAGGCGCGGCCATCACGGGCGCAGGCGCGGCATAGGCAGCGACGCCGCCCGCGCGCGATACGCGGATCTTGCGGTCGCCATCCTCGACCTCGATCTCGGTCAGGCCGGTTTCGCCGAGCAGTTCGGCCAGTTCGCGCACCAGCGCGCTATCAACGTTCATTCCCGAATTCGTCTTGCCGGGAGCGGTCTTTCCGTCGCTCATCCATCGCCTCGCTTGAGGTTGCACAATGGGACGGGCCTATGCGCTTGTGCATCGACAAGGGCAAGAGGGTGCGGGGCGATTGTGCGGAAACTTGGCAGCGACATAAGGGCTGCCAGCCTCCGAATCATGTGGCAAATCCCTGACATACAGGCATTAATTTGCCGGTTTGGGATGCGGCCGGCAGAGGCGGCAGGGCCGGTGCCGTCGATCTTCGATGCGGCCCGACCCTGACGGAGAGTGCTTAAACTAGCGATCGGTGCCCTTGGCCTTTCCCCACTGGCGCGCGGCGGTATAGCCCAGATAGCCGGTACCGAAGAGCGCATAGAGCGGTTCGGGCAGCCCGCCGAGATAGCCCGTCATCCCGCGCGCGATGGCATCGGCGGCGTCGGGGCGAAACGCGGCGATAAAACCCATGGGGATGGCGAACAGGATCAGCGCATACATTACATAGAGAAAGCCGGGCCGCGCCCTGCTGGTCCAGGGATCGGCGGATTGCGCCTCGGTCACGATGGCGGACAGGCGCGCCTCGATCGTTTTCAGTTCCTGGCTGTTTTCCAGTTGCAGCAGTTCCAGCTTGGCGCGTTCACGTGCTTCCTTGTCGGGGATGACGCGGTCGATGATCTTTGAGATTGGACCGATAAGCGATTCTATAAGGGGCATGGCATTTTCCCGTTGTTGTGGCAGGCCAGCAGGCGTCGTGCCGAATCGGCGGGAAGTAGGAAAATAAAAGAACCGGTGCGGTTCGCTTCAGAGGGATTGCCGCTGTGGCTGTAAACATCGATGTGCTGACGGGCGCGGCACTGCACGACGCGGTCGATGCGCTGGCGGCGCTGCGCATCGCGGTTTTTGCCGAATACCCCTATCTCTATGACGGCAGCGCGGAATACGAACGGGCATATGTCCGCGAATTCATGGCAGAGCCCGACAGCGTACTGATCGCCGCGAAAGATGCGGGGCGCATTGTCGGCGCGGCAACGGCATCGCCCATGGCATCGCAAAAGCCCGAATTCCGCGCACCGTTCGATGCGCGCGGAATTGATACGGCAAGCCTGTTCTATTTCGGAGAGAGCGTGTTGCTGCCCGAATATCGCGGACAGGGGATCGGCCATGCGTTCTTTGATGCAAGGGAAGCGCAGGCGCAGGCATGGGGCGCGTCATCGGCGTGTTTCGCATCGGTCGTCAGGCCCGACGATCATCCGCTGCGCCCTGCCGGATACCACCCGCATGACCGGTTCTGGACGGGGCGGGGCTATGCGCCGGTGGGCGGTCTGGTGACACAGCTTGCATGGAAAGACCATGGCGAGGCGGCGGAGACGCCCAAGGCGATGCAATATTGGCTAAGGGCTTTCTGACGCGTTCGGATCGCGCATCTGCCATGTGATCCGCCGCGTCGCACCTGCGGGCACGTCGATGCGCAGCACCTGTTGCCCGCGATAGATCGCGATTTTTTGCGAGGCGCGGCGTAGGGCGATCGCACTGGCCGGGCCAAGCGCCAGTTCGAAGCGCAGGGCCTCGCCTGTCGGATTGGTGACATCGGCTTCCATCGCAGCCCATTTTCCCTTGGCGACGGCATTGCGCCATGCCTCCAGCGCGGTATCGCGGTCGCTGGCAGAGGATGCGCCGCGCGGGCGGCAGGCATAGATTACCGCACTGTCGGGAGAGAGGACAATCTCCACATCCTCGCCGACGGCGCGGTCGCGCATATCGTCCTCGGCCACCAGCAGGGGGCCATGGGCGCTGGGCTCGAAAACGGCGATCCGCCCTTGCGGCAGCGACCGGCCCAGACCCTGCGTTTCCAGATTGCGGCTGCGCAATTCGATACCGGCGAGCGCCTCTTCCATTTCCGCAACGCAGCGCCCTGTATGCATCAATTCGCCCTTGACCGCGTCGAGGGTCAGGAATTTCACCTGCTTCTGCGACTGCGCGGCCACGTCGACCGCTACCGGCACGCGATAGAGCTTCAGATCGCCCAGCGCTTCCTCGCCCGCCTCGACCTCTGTCACGGCCATGGCCGATTCCATCTCGGCCTTCCGTAAACGGCTGCCGGTCACGACGATCTGGTCCGCCATCATCGCTGGGGCGGGCGCCGGTGGGGGCGGAGGGGGTGCAGGCGGCGGCGGATAGGTGCCGCGCGATGTGCTGCCGATGGGATAGCAGCTCAGCTGCAAAGGGCGGGCAACGGGTGGATCGGAAAGATCCTCGTAATCGCTGGTGACATTGATCCGGCCCGCGACGGTCATCAGTTCGGCATCGGGAAAGCTTTGCCCGTTACCGTTCGCCACGGTCAGCCACGCCATCAGTTCCAGCGTGCGATCCTTCTCGCGGCTGGCCTCTGCGAATGTGGCGACGTAATTCGCCTGCCAGTCGAACCCCGTCGCCAGATAGGTCAGCGTGACCGTATGGGTCCCGCCCGCCGCGCTGTACGTATCGACGCTGAACACGGGGTCGGACGACAGCCCCTCTGGCACGCGGTCGAAGGTCAGACCTTCGGGGAGGCCAGAACAACGCACTGCCTCATACCCCTCGCGCGTTTGCAGGACCAGCCCGCCATCGGCACGCGTGCGGATCACCGCGCTTTCGCTGATTTCGGCTCCGGTCGCGGGATTGGTGCGGGTGATGGTGACGCGGTTGCCCAATGTGCCGTCGACCAAAGCGGCGGGGGACAGCAGATCGGCGTTGCGGTTCTTTTCGATGGTCCCGCCGGGCAGGCCGGTTACGATGGCGCTGACCGCCACCATGCTTTCGGCCACGCCGGTAAAGCGGATACGTGAATGGCCGGGCGGCAGGGTGACCTGCCGCACTTCTGAAATCATGGCAAAGCCGCCCACCCAGCGCACGTCGATGGGATCGCCGCCGCGGCCCTCGTCGCGATAGATGGTAACGGCGATGTCCGACGGGGCAGAGGCGTCGACGGCCAGCCGCGCGGGCAGTGCGGGCGGCTCTTGCGCCGCGGCACCGGTCGCTGCCAGCGCGCAGATCAGGAAAGCAAAGCGCCGCATCGCGCCGCCCCCTAGTATCGCGTCTCGTAAACCACGGTCAGCACGGTTTCTCCATTGGCGGGAACGGGCACGGCCCATTGCCGCTTGTCCAGATTGACCTGTTCGCCCTTGATGCTTTCGCTGACGACGCGAAAGTCGTTGCTCCACCATCCACGATCCAGCCCCGCCTGTGCGACATCGACGGTCACCGGCTGTGCTTTCGCATTGGTCACGCGATATTGCATGGTGGTGCGATAGAATGTCTGCGCGCGTTCGACGGTAATCTGGCGGACGCGGTCATCCTCGATCACGCGGTATCGGGCCGAACGGACATATTCCTCGGAATCGATCTTCGCCCGCGCGGTGACGCTGGCCTGTACCGAAATGTCGAACGCATCGCCCAGCTTCAGGCTCATCTCGCTGCCCATGGGCGTATGGCCGATGGCGTCCTCGCCGATGAATTGCGGCGTGCCCTGCGCATCGCGCTGGTAGAAACGCACCGTGCCAGCAGGCAGTGCATCGCCCAATCCGCCCTCGCGCGACGAGGAGAAGGCGAGGCGGCTTTCCACCTGCACCGGATCGCTGTCGTTCTGCATCCAGTTCAGCGTGCGGGCATAGATCTTGCGCGCGGGCACGCCCTGCACGTCCATGAAGCTGACCTGCTTGGTCTGCGCATTGGCGATGGTGGTCCGCGCGTCGAGCGGATAGAGGTAATAATCCGCCAGACGCTCGCGATCCGCGCTTTCGGTGCCGATGGAACGGACCTGATTGCGCGGCGGCTGCGGCCTGTAATTGTTGCGCCCGGTCGACGGATCGCCGGCCACCAGCACGGTTTTCGCGTTTTCGAATGTCGTGCCGGTGTTATTGGTCAGCGTGACCCAGCCCTGCATGTCCAGCGTGCCCGAAGCCTCGTCATACAGCGACACGTAGTCGGCGTTCCAGCCCAGCCCCGTCGTCAGATAGCGGATAGAGGCTGGCCGCCGCCCTGCCGTGCTCGAATCTACGGTGACCGAAAGGGTGGGGCGGGCGCGCAGCCCGTCGGGCACGCGATCGAACACTGCGCGCACCGGCAGGCCGTCGTCGCGCAGCACCTCGATCCGGTCGCCGATCTGCACCACCACGCCGCCCGCGACCGACAGAACCTTGGCCCGTTCGCGCGTTTCGGCGCCGGTGGCGGGATTGGTGCGGACCAGCGTGATCGTTTCGCCCACCGCCTTTTCCATCAGCTTCGACGGGGTCAGCAGGTCGAAATCGAAATTCTGTTCGACAATGCCCGTATTGTCGGCAGCAAAGCTCAATGTCTCGGGCCGGATGCGGCTGGACACGTCGGGAAATTCGATCCGCGTCCGCCCGCGCGGAAACGACAGATCGCGCACGTCCTGCACCAGAGCGGTATCGCCGTTATAGATGGTGACGGAAACATCGCCCTGCTGGCTTTTGCCGGTGGGGTCGCTGGCATCCTGCGCAAAGGCCGCCATCGCCGTGCAGCCTGTTCCCAAAGTCAGTGCCAGTGCCAGTCTGAAATGCTTCATCGATCGTCCCCCAACGGATTATGCGCGCAAAAGCCGGCCCGAAAGCTGTCAGGCCGATCCTGCATCGCGGCTGAATGATGCGATTTCGTTACGCGGCGGTACGGTTTTTCAACGCTTTACGATGCCTTTTTCCAGCAAGGCGCTGGCGATGCCGGCAATATCGTCGGTCGCGCGGCCATCGGACCAGACCGCGTATTTCAGGCCGAGGAACACGTTCATGCCCATGATCGCCCATGCGCAAGCCTCGTCCAGATCGGGGCGGAATTCGCCCGAAGCCACGCCGCGTTGCAAGCGTTCGTGAATGCGCTGCGCTGCCGATTCGTAATGGGCGCGGAAGCTGTCGGGATCGACGAATTCAGCCTCGTCGATGATGCGATAGATTTCCTGATGCTCGCGCGCGAAGTTGAGGAATGCGGAAAACGCCGCGCGTTCGGCTCCCAGCGCATCGTGGCCGCCCGCCAGCGCCTTGCCAGCTTCTTCACCGACGCGGGCCGACAGATCGTTCACCAATGCGCGGAACAGCGCGTCCTTGCTGTCGAAATAGGTATAGAAACTGCCCAGCGCCATGCCTGCGCGGCGGGTGATCCCGCTGATAGAGGCATCGTGGAATCCCTTTTCCCCGAACTCCAGCGCGGCGGCATCCAGCAGCTTGCGCAAGCTTTTGCGGCCGCGTTCCGTGCGCGGCTGCTTGCCGCCGGCAAGGGCGATGGCGGGGCGATCTGTGGTCATAAGGACACTGGCTAAACCGCAAAATCGCGCTTGGCAAAATTTTAAAGTTGAAAGGTGGTTCGGGTTTCAATATTCACCGGGTCATAACAAAGGTTCCAAGTGGGAGAATATTGGATGCTGAAGGCCCGTCTGCGGCATACGACCGCGTGTGTTTTTGCCATTTCCACCGCCATCGCCGCGCCGTCCGCCATTGCGCAGGACGCTGCCGATGCCGTCGCCGAAACCGAGATTACCGATGACGTCGATTACGGCGATGCCATCGTCGTCACCGCCCGCCGCCGCGAAGAGCGGCTGATCGACGTTCCGATTTCCGTCACCGCGATCAGCGGCGACGCCATGGCCAAGCAGGGCACCCAGACGATCGAGGAAATCGGCGAGCAGGTCCCGAACCTGACGCTGGAAGTATCGCGCGGCACCAATACCACGCTGACCGCCTTTATCCGCGGCGTGGGCCAGCAGGACCCCGTCGCCGGTTTCGAGGCAGGCGTCGGCCTGTATGTCGACGATGTCTATCTGAACCGCCCGCAGGCTGCCGTTCTGGACGTTTACGATGTCGAACGGATCGAGGTGCTGCGCGGTCCGCAGGGTACGCTTTACGGCCGCAACACCATCGGCGGCGCGATCAAATATGTCACCGCGCGCCTGCCTGACGAGACCGAGGTGAAGGTCCGCGGCACCTATGGCTCCTATAACCAGGCCGATCTGATCGTCACGGCCTCCACGCCCATCGGCGATAATCTGAATATCGGCGCCAGCGGCGCGCGCCTGTCGCGCGGCGGGTTCGGCGACAATCTCTATCAGGACGGGGTGGAGAATTATAACAAGGACGTATGGGCCGCGCGCGGCACTATCGAGTTCGAGAGCGGCGCGTTTTTCGCACGCCTTTCGGGCGATTACGTCAAGGACGATTCCGCCGCCCGTCAGGGCCACCGCCTGATCGAGGGCATGGTCAGCGGCGCGCCGGTTCTGGACGATCCCTATGACACGCGCGCCGGTCTGGATGTCGTGGATCAGGAAGTGGAGGCCTATGGCGGCGCGCTCAACATGGCGCTCGAACTGTCCGACACGATCACGCTGAAGTCGATCACCGGCTATCGAAAGGATGAATCGACCTCGCCCATCGACTTCGATTCGCTGCCCGCCGTCGATGTCGACGTGCCCGCGATCTACAAGAACGACCAGTTCAGCCAGGAACTGCAATTGCTGTACGAAGGCGACCGGCTTTCGGGTGTGCTGGGCGCCTATTACCTTGACGCCAATGCCTATACCGCGTTCGACGTGGGCATCTGGACCACGGGCGATCTGATCAGCCTGCCGGGCCTGACCGCGCAGACGCTGGGCGATGTGAACACCAAGACATGGTCGGTGTTCGGCGATTTCACCTATGACCTTACCGACCAGCTCAGCCTGTCGGTCGGCGGCCGTTACACCTATGACAAGCGTTCGTCGCGCGTGCTGCGCACCACATTCATCGGGGGCTATTCCGACCTGTTCGCCGAAGGGTCCATCCCGATCGCCGTGACTTCGGACTTCGACGATAGCGCGACGTTCAAGGAATTCACGCCGCGCGCGTCGATCAGCTTTATGCCGACGCCCGATCACAATTTCTATTTCACCTATTCCAAGGGCTTCAAGGGCGGCGGCTTCGACCCACGCGGCCAGACCAGCAGCGCCCCCGATTTCGATGGCGACGGCACGGTTTCGTATGACGAAGTCTATGACTTCATGCAGTTCGACCCCGAAACGGTCGACAGCTTTGAACTGGGGTGGAAGGCTTCGCTGCTCGACCGCCGCCTGAACATCAGCCTTGCCGGTTTCATGTCGCAGTACAAGGATGTGCAGATCCCGGGATCGGCAGGTGTCGATTCCGACGGCGACGGCGTGAACGAAACGTTCATCGGCATCACATCGAACGCCGCCGACGCCGACGTCAACGGCGTGGAGTTCGAGATGAACGCCCTGATGGGTCGCGATTTCGCGGGGATGGGCAGCCGGTTCAACGTGAATTTCGCGCTTGGCTATCTGGATGCGAAGTTCAACGAATATATCGACGCATTCGGAAATGACGTGGCGGACGAGCGCGTGTTCCAGAACACGCCCGAATTCACCGTCAATGCCGGTTTCGACCTTGGCCTGCCGGTGGCGAGCGGCATTGTGGATTTCATCGGCTCCGTCTCGATGCGCAGCGATGCCAGCCAGTTCGAAGTGCCCAATCCCTATCTGGATCAGGACGGCTTTACGCTTGTCAACGCCAGCGTGGTCTATACCGACGATTCCGACCGCTTCTCGATCGGGGTTCACGGCAAGAACCTGTTCGACAAGCGCTATATCGTGTCGGGCTATAATTTCATCGGCGCGAATGGCGCGCCCACTTTGGGGCAGGAAGGGACGCTGACCGGTTTCTATGGCGACCCGCGCCGCGTGTTCGTGACCGGCGAAATCCGTTTCTGATCCGCTCGCGGACCGGATTGCCATGACGGATTACCGATCCCACCGCTTCCGCAGCGCGGACGGGCGGCTGGACCTGTTCGCCCGGGATTATCCCGGGACGGACAGCGCCGCCCGGCCGCTGCTGCTGATCCATGCGCTCACCCGCAACAGCGCCGATTTCGAACCGCTGATCGACTGGCTGGGTGGCAGATACCGGCTGGTCGTCCCCGATGTGCGCGGTCGCGGCCTGTCGGACCGCGATCCCGAACCGGCGCATTACAACCCCGCCGTCTATGCCGAGGATATGTTCGCGCTGATGGACGATCTGGGCATCGACAGCGCGGGGCTGATCGGCACGTCGATGGGCGGGCTGATCGCAATGGCCATGGCGGCGATGGATCGCGGACGCTCGCGCGATCTGCCGCCGCGCGTGGGGCCGGTGATCATGAACGATGTGGGCGCGCATCTGGAACCCGACGCGCTGGCCCGCATCGCCAGCTATGTCGGCAAATCGCCCGCATTTGCCGACTGGGACGAGGCGGCAGCGGGATGCCGCGCGGTGAACGGGCCGGTCTTTCCCGATTTCACCGATGCCGACTGGATGGAATTCGCCCGCCGCACCTGCCGCGACACAGCGGATGGCGTTGCCTATGACTATGATCCCGCCATCGCCGTTCCGTTCGAGGCCGGGAACGAATCCGGCAATGGCGAGGTCGATCTGTGGCCCGTATGGCGGGCCATGGACGGGCTACCCGTTCTGGTCGTGCGCGGGGTGATGAGCGATCTGCTGTCCGCCGCCACGGTCGCGGAAATGGACCGCACGCACGAAGGCCCCTTCGCATCGGTCGACGTGCCCCTTCGCGGCCATACCCCATTGCTGAACGAGCCTGCGGCGCGCAAAGCGATCGAAACATTCCTGACGGAGCACTATCCGGTATGACCGACGCCGCAGCCAATCCCCGGCAATCGCGCCCCAATGTGGTGCTGGCGATGCTGCTGGTCGTCTATATCTTCAACTTCGTCGACCGGCAGATCCTGTCGATCCTTGCCGCCCCGATCCAGGCCGATCTGGATCTCAGCGATGCCGAAATGGGCGTTCTGGGCGGGCTGGCTTTTGCGATCCTCTATTCCACCCTTGCCGTGCCGCTGGCGGCATTGGCCGATCGCACCAGCCGCAGCTGGGTGATCACCGTGTCGCTGGTGTTGTGGAGCGGCTTTACCGCCGCCTGCGCCGCGGCGCAGGGGTTCTGGCACATCTTCCTTGCGCGGCTGGGGGTCGGTATTGGCGAGGCGGGGGGCGTTGCGCCCAGCTATGCGCTGATCGGGGACTATTTCCCGTCGAACAGGCGGGCGTTTGCGCTGTCGATCTATTCGCTGGGCATTCCGCTGGGTTCGGCGGCGGGCGTGCTGGCGGGCGGCTATATCGCGGCGCGGGTCGACTGGCGCATGGCGTTTCTGGCAGTCGGCATTCTTGGCATATTGATCGCACCCGTTTTCCGCCTGCTGGTGCGCGACAATCGTCCGCAGGTGGCCGCGGGCGAGCCGGTGATCGACAAGCCCCGCCTGTCCGAAACCGCGCGCATGCTGGCGAAAAAGCCCGCGTTCTGGTTCCTGTCCTTTGGCGCTGCGTCGAGTTCGATGTGCGGCTATGGCCTTGCATTCTGGCTGCCCAGCCTGTTGCAGCGCAGCTTTGGCCTGACGCTGGTAGAGGCTGCGTGGTTCTTTGGCCTTGTCCTGCTGATCGGCGGGGTGGCGGGCATGCTGCTGGGCGGCTGGATCGGCGACCGGCTGGGCGGGCGCGACCGGGCATGGTTCGCATGGGTGCCGGGTGCGGCATTCCTGATCGGCGCGCCTTTGTTCGCGCTTGGTATCATGAGCGGCAGCGTGATGCTGGCGTTCGCGCTGTTCATCCTGCCGCAGGCGCTGGTCTATGTGTGGTTGGGGCCGGTGTTGTCGGCTGTTCAGCACCTTGTCCCTCCGCCCGCGCGGGCGACGGCATCGGCGCTGTTCCTGCTGATCAATAATCTGATCGGTCTTGGCGGAGGCATTTATGCGCTGGGGCAGGTTTCGACCCTGCTGACGCCCATCTATGGTGACGAGGCCTTGCGCTATTCGATGTTGCTGGGGCTGACGCTTTACCTGCTGGCAGGGCTGCTGATGTTGCTGGCGGGGCCGAAGCTGCGCAAGGGCTGGGTTGAGGAAGCCTAAGCCAGTTCAAGACCCGGCACATTGATCGTGCGCCCGCCGCCGTAATCCTCGCGGGTCACGATCAGCCCCTTGCGTTCCAGATGTTCCAGCAACCGCCGGATGCGCCCCGGCGAGCTGGTGCCATAGGCGCGCGACAATTCCTCCTCGTCGGGCGATTCCATGCCCTGTGCCGCAGATCGGGCAATCAACAGGAACGGGGCGAGCAGATCGTCATCGACCATGGCGCCAAGGCCCAGCACCCGTTCGCGCATGTCGTCGTCCAGATGGTCCAGCCCCGCCACCGCAATGGCGAAACGGCGCCGGAATGCCGCCATGTCGAGCAGCGCGGCGGTCGCGCCCCTGCGGCGGCAGGCCATCATAAAGCTCTGGAACTGGCTGGCGGCTGGTTGGAATGTGATATTGGTATCGCCCGCCATTTCTACCAGGATTTCGTCCAGCATCGCCTCGCTCTCCGCCGAAGTCACGGCAGACGCGGCAGGTCCGCCAGAGGAGGCACGTGCCTGTGCGGCAGGCTCCATGCGGCGGGCCAGTTCCTCCGGATCCTGACGCGGCGGCGGCGGGGGAGGGGGCGGCGGGACGACCTTGTCCAGCTCCTTGTGGAGCAGCGCTTCCATCTCTTCGGGCGGGGCGCTGGGCAGCGGCACGAGCGCGCTGGCGTTGACGCGCGAGCCCGATTTCACCGGTCCGATCTTGATGGCGACGGGCCGCCGCGTGATCGCGGGCCCCAGCCCCAGAAAGCGCCCGCGTTCCAGATCGCGGATCTGTTCGGCCTGCTTGCGCTCCATCCCCAGAAGATCGGCGGCGCGCTGCATATCGATATCGAGGAATGTGCGCCCCATCAGGAAGTTCGACGCCTCTGCCGCGACATTCTTGGCCAGCTTGGCAAGGCGCTGCGTGGCGACAATGCCCGCAAGGCCGCGCTTGCGACCGCGGCACATCAGGTTCGTCATCGCGCCCAGCGACAGGCGGCGCGTATCCTCGGCCATTTCGCCGCTGGCCGATGGCGCGAACATCTGCGCCTCGTCCACCACGACAAGGGCAGGGAACCAGTGCTCGCGCGGGGCATCGAACAGCGCGTTCAGGAACTGGGCCGAGGCGCGGATCTGCAATTCGACATCCAGCCCGTCCAGCCCCAGCACCACCGAGGCGCGATGTTCGCGCACGCGCGCGGCCAGCGCCACGATCTCCGCCGCCGAATGCGCGCTGGCATCGATCACCACATGGCCGAAATGATCGGAGAGCGAGGCGAAATCGCCCTCGGGGTCGATGATGATCTGCTGCACCATCTGCGCGCTTTCTTCCAGCAGGCGGCGCAGGAGGTGCGATTTGCCCGAACCCGAATTGCCCTGCACCAGCAGGCGCGTGGCGAGCAGCTCTTCAATATCGACACGCACATCTGCCCCGTGCGCGTCCTGACCTATGACAATATGCGAATCCACCGATCAGGGGTTAGCGGCTGGCGCCCCAGCGCCCAAGGGTGGGGAGGGGGCTTTTGCCCGATTGGGTTGTGACAGACAGAAATCCCGCTGGCGACGGAGTACGACCGGGCCGCCATTTTCGCGCGGACCGGGAATTTCTCCGCGCGCGGGATGCCGAATTTTATACGAGACCTGCCTTGGCGGCAATAACGCCGTTTAGCCCTGCTTCGCCTCTCTCCTGATCCGGTGCAGCACCGGCTCGGTATAGCCATTGGGCTGGTCGCGCCCTTCAAGGATCAGCATGCGCGATGCCCTGATCGGCAGGCAGTCGCGGCCGCGTGCGATCATCGGGGCGTAGGACGGATCGCCCGCGTTCTGGCGGTCGACCACCTCGGCCATTCGCCACAGCGCGGCTTCCACAGTGTCGCGGGTGATCACGCCATGTTCCAGCCAGTTGGCAAGGTGCTGGCTGGAAATGCGCAAGGTGGCGCGGTCTTCCATCAGCCCGATGTCATGGATGTCGGGCACCTTGGAACAGCCGACGCCCTGATCGATCCAGCGCACGACATAGCCGAGGATGCCCTGGCAATTGTTCTCGACCTCCTCGCGGATTTCGTCTTCCGACCAGTTGGCCCCATTTGCCAGCGGCACGGTCAGCAGGGCAGACAGCGGCGCGATGCTCTCCTGCGCGCGCGCTGCCTGCCGCGCGGCGACGTCGCAGCGATGGTAATGCGTCGCATGCAATGTCGCCGCCGTGGGGGATGGCACCCATGCCGTACTGGCGCCCGATTGCGGGTGTCCCGTCTTTTCCGCCAGCATCGCCTGCATCCGGTCGGGCGCGGCCCACATGCCCTTGCCGATCTGGGCTCGTCCGGCAAAGCCGCAGGCCAGCCCGATCTGGACATTGCGATCCTCATACGCCTTGATCCATCCGGCCTGCTTGATCTCGCCCTTGCGCAGCATCGGGCCTGCCAGCATCGAGGTATGGATTTCATCCCCCGTGCGGTCGAGGAAGCCGGTGTTGATGAAGAACACGCGGTCCTTCACCGCATGGATACACGCGGCAAGGTTCGCGCTGGTGCGGCGTTCCTCGTCCATGACGCCGACCTTGATCGTGTGGCGCGTCAGGCCCAGCAGGTCCTCCACCGCGTCGAACAGTTCGTTGGTGAACGCGCATTCGTCGGGCCCGTGCATCTTGGGCTTGACGATATAGACCGAACCGGCGCGGCTGTTGGTGTTTTCGGACAGACCCTTCAAATCGTGCAGGGCGATCAGCGAAGTGATCGCCGCATCCATGATACCTTCTGGAATTTCGCTTCCGTCAGGCAGGCGGATCGCCGGATTGCGCATCAGATGGCCGACATTGCGGACCAGCAGCAGGCTGCGGCCCGGCAGGGTCAGCTCGCCGTCGGCGGTGGTGTAGCTGCGGTCGGGGCTGGCGCGGCGGATCATCGTCTCGCCGTTCTTGCTGAACTCGGCCGTCAGGTCCGACCGGATTATGCCCAGCCAGTTGCGATAGGCATCGGTCTTGTCCGATGCATCGACGGCGGCAACCGAATCCTCAAGATCGACGATGGTGGTCAGCGCCGATTCCAGTTCGATATCCGCGATACCGGCGGGGTCTGACCGACCGATCGAATGGGCGGGATCGACCACGATTTCGATATGCAGGCCATTGCGGCGCAGCAGGATATTGTCGCCGCGCATACCGATATATTGCGACGGATCGGCCAGAGCCGGAGCGCCGCCTGTCCAGTCTGCCCACGACCCTTGGGCCAGCGGAGCCGCATCGTCCAGAAACGCCTTGGCCCATGCGATCACGCGCGCGCCGCGCTCCTCGTCATAGGCCTTGCCCTGCGGCAGCGAGCCATCCAGCGCGTCGGTGCCGTAAAGCGCGTCATACAGGCTGCCCCAGCGCGCATTCGCCGCGTTCAGCAGGAAGCGGGCGTTGAGCACGGGAACGACAAGCTGTGCGCCCGCGACCTTGGCGATTTCGGGATCGACATTCTGCGTGCCGATGGTGAAGGGCGCCGGTTCGGGCGCCAGATAGCCGATCTCGCGCAGGAAGCTTTCGGGCGCGCCGGTGGCCGCACCGACGTGGGCGCGGTGCCATGCGTCGATCTGCGCCTGCAAGCTGTCGCGGGTGGCCAGCAGTTCGCGGTTGCGCGGTTCGAAACGCGCGACCAGCGCCGCCAGCCCCTGCCAGAATTCGTCGGGAGTGATACCGGTCCCCGGCATGGCTTCATTTTCCACGAAGCTCGCCAGGGACCGGTCGACTTGCAACCCGGCACGCGACACGGTCCCAGCCTCCCCGCCGGGGGTCTCGCTCTCGTGGTGCAAATCGGTCAGCATAACTCGTCCTTCCTGTACCGCGCCCCCGAAGCGCGCTGGCTTCGGGGGGCGGGTCTTTCCATGTATTTTCGTCAGTTAATTCGCTTTATCCAAGCCGGCCGAGCCGGTGGTGCAGGTTCACGAATTTGGGCGTTTCGATATCGTCCTGATTGTTCCGGATGAATTCCTGCACAGCGCGGCGGATCAGGCGCGAATCTTCGGTCGAGAAGACCGGACGGGCAAGTGCGGGTTCGGGCATTGGTAGTCTCCTTTCCTTCTTGGTGTCGCGCGGGTGTTACGCCGCGAATTGATTCATCGTATTGTCCTTGCCGCCGGCCTTCAGGGCCGCTTCGCCGGCAAAGGCTTCCTTGTGGTCGTCGCCGATGTCGGAACCGGCCATGTTCTGGTGCTTCACGCAGGCGATACCTTCGCGGATTTCCTTGCGCTGGACCCCTGCGACATAGCCCAGCATGCCTGCCTCGCCGAAATATTCCCTGGCAAGATTGTCGGTCGACAATGCCGCCGTGTGATAGGTCGGCAGGGTGATGAGGTGGTGGAAAATCCCCGCCTCGCGTGCCGCGTCCTTCTGGAAGGTGCGGATGCGCTCGTCGGCTTCGGCGGCCAGATCGGTGCCGTCGTAATCCACGCTCATCAGCTTTGCCCGGTCATAGGCAGACATGTCGCGGCCCTCGGCCTTCCACGCGTCGAACACCTGCTGGCGGAAGTTCAGCGTCCAGTTGAAGCTGGGCGAGTTGTTATAGACCAGCTTTGCATTCGGGATCACCTCGCGGATGCGGTTCACCATGCCGCCGATCTGGGCGACGTGGGGCTTCTCGGTCTCAATCCACAACAGGTCCGCCCCGTTTTCCAGCGCGGTGATGCAGTCGAGCACGCAGCGGTCCTCACCGGTACCCGAACGGAACTGGTAAAGGTTCGACGGCAGACGCTTTGGCGCCATGAGCTTGCCGTTGCGGCTGATGAACACCTGACCATTGGTGATGTTCGCCGGATCGACTTCATCGCAATCGAGGAAGGCGTTGTACTGGTCGCCCAGATCGCCGGGTTCCTTGCTGAAGGCGATCTGCTTGGTCAGCCCCGCGCCCAGCGAGTCGGTGCGGGCGACGATGATGCCGTCTTCCACGCCGAGTTCGAGGAACGCGTAACGGATCGCGCGGATCTTCTGCAGGAAGTCCTCGTGCGGAACGGTGACCTTGCCGTCCTGATGGCCGCACTGCTTTTCGTCGGAAACCTGGTTTTCGATCTGCAGCGCGCAGGCGCCGGCCTCGATCATCTTCTTGGCGAGCAGATAGGTCGCCTCGGCGTTCCCGAAGCCTGCATCGATATCGGCGATGATCGGCACGACATGGGTCTGGTGTTCGTCGATCTCGCGCAGCAGGCGGTGCGTGTTGATCACGTCGCCTGCGGCCTTCGCATCGTCCAGTTCGCGGAACATCATGCCCAGCTCGCGCGCATCGGCCTGCCGCAGGAAGGTGTAGAGTTCCTCGATCAGCGCGGGAACGCTGGTCTTTTCGTGCATCGACTGGTCGGGCAGGGGGCCGAACTCGCTGCGCAGAGCGGCGACCATCCAGCCGGACAGATACAGATACTTGCCCTTGGTCGTGCCGAAATGCTTCTTGATCGAGATCATCTTCTGCTGCCCGATGAACCCGTGCCAGCACCCCAGCGACTGGGTGTAATTGGCGGGGTCCGCGTCATAGGCGGCCATGTCCTCACGCATGATCTTTGCGGTATAGCGCGCAATGTCGAGCCCCGTGCGGAACTTGTTCTGCACGGCCATGCGGGCGGCCATTTCGGGTTCGATGGCGGCCCATTTCTGGCCAAGGCTGGCGATGGTGCCGCGCTGGCGCTGGATTTCTGCTGCGTAAGTCATTGGTGATCGGCCTTCGTTGCAAATGTGATTCGTGCGCCCCTTTTGGGCATGACCGGTCTTGTGCAGTGCAAAATGCTTTTCGGAAATTGCGCGCGGTGTGCTCTTGTCAAACTTTACAAGATTTGCTTGTATAGTTGTAATGTCATTCACAGCGGGTATGCAGCCATGGCGCGCAAGGCAATCTATCTGGGGCCAAGGCTGAAACGCATGCGCCGCGAACTGGGGCTGACGCAGGCCAATATGGCGGGCGATCTGGATGTCTCGCCCAGCTATATCGCGCTGATGGAACGCAACCAGCGCCCTGTTACCGCCGATCTGCTGCTAAAAATCGCGACCACCTATCGCATCGATATCGCCGATCTGGCCAGCGACGATAGCGAAGAGACGGTGACCCGCCTGCAAGCCGTTCTGCGCGATCCGATCTTTGCCGATATCGACCTGCCCACGCTCGACGTAGCCGATATCGCCACCAGCTTCCCTTCGTTTGCCGAGGCACTGCTGCGCCTTCACACCGCCTATGGCGAGGAGCAACTGGCGCTGGCCGCGCGGCGCGAGGATGGTGCGGGGGGCGAAGGCGGGCCGACCGCGCCCGATCCGGTGGCAGAGGCGCGCAACTTCCTCGCCGCGCGGCGCAATTGCTTTCCCGCGCTCGACGACAGCGCATCGCTCGCGGCGCAGGACCTGCCCACTGTGTCCTCGATGATCGCGCGGATCAGGGACCGGCACCAGCTCGACGTTTCCTTCGCGCCGCCCGAAGTGCTGATGGGGGCCATGCGCTGGTACGATTACCATCGCCGCCGCGTGCTGTTTTCGCGCCAGCTGGATCACAAGGCGCGCCGCTTTCAGCTGGCGTTGCAACTGGCGGTGCTGGAACGGGGCGAGGAGATCGAGGCCGCGATTGCCGAGGGACGGTTCGAAAGCGGGAACGGCAAGGTGCTGGCCCGTCGCGCGCTGGAATCCTATTGGGCGGCAGCCTTGCTGATGCCCTATCGCCCGTTCCTCGATGCGGCCAAGAGGTTGCGGTACGATATCGACGCGCTGACCTTTGAGTTTCAGGTCAGCTATGAACAGGTCGCCCACCGGCTGACCACGCTGCAAAGGCCGGGGGCAGAGGGGGTGCCATTCTTCTTCATCCGCGTCGACCGCGCGGGCAATGTGTCGAAACGGCTTGACGGCGCGGGCTTTCCGTTCGCGCGGCACGGCGGGGCCTGCCCCTTGTGGAACGTGCACAAGGCTTTCGACCGTGAGGGCGAGGTGCTGGTCCAGCGTATCGAACTGCCCGATGGAGAACGCTATCTGTCGGTCGCGCGCACCGTGATCTCGGGCGGCGGCAGCTTTCGGGCAGAGCGGGTGACCCGCGCCGTCGCACTGGCCTGTGCCGATGCACGCAGCGCAGAGCTGGTCTATGGCAATGCGCCCGACGCGGAAGAGCCGACGCCGATCGGTATTGCCTGCCGCTTTTGCCACCGCCCGCAATGCATCGCGCGGTCCGCCCCGCCGATGGGCCGCGAATTGCGGTTCGACCATTATCGCCAGTCGGGCGTGCCCTTCGCCTTTGCCGACGAGTAGAACGGGGCAGTGCCAATGAATATCGGGATTCAATAAGAATTAGGTTCGGGAGCCAAACCCTGCTATTGCCCGCGCCTGCTGACGTCGAAAACAAGCGACGGACTTCGGCATTTGACGACCGCCCATACTGTTGACCAGTCCGGCGTAAATTAGACGGCGACTTCCTTTTTTTGAACGACTTTATGCACGACCGCCTTGTCGCATTCGCGTCGGGCAAATCACACCGTTCTTGAAAGGAACACATCATGTCGAAGACCGGCACCGTAAAATTCTTCAATGCCGACAAGGGCTATGGCTTCATCCAGCCCGACGATGGCACGGCGGACAGCTTCGTCCATATCACGGCCGTGCAGGCCGCAGGGATGCAGACGCTGGATAAGGAACAGCGCCTGAACTACGAAATCGAAACCGGCCGCAACGGCAAGGCCAGCGCAGTCAATCTTTCGGCTGCCGACTGATCCTTTGCGCTTCCCCGCGCCGGCATTGCGACCGGCGCGGGGCAGCAAAAGACGTCCGGTTCGAACGGGCGCAATTCCGGCACTGCTTTGACATCCGACCGCGCACGGGGCAGCCTTGGCGCATGTGCAATCTCTATCGCATGACCAAGGCTACGTCAGAAATTGCGAAGCTGTTCGGCGTAGAGGCACCCGGCGGTCTGAACGCGGCAGAGGAAGTCTATCCCGGCTATCCGGGTCTGGTGTTCGACGGCACCGCCCTGCGCAGCATGGGCTGGGGCTTTCCCCTTTCGGTCAAGGGCAAGTCGGGCCGGATGCTGAAACCCCGACCGGTCAATAATACCCGCTCGGACAAGCTCGACAGTTTCATGTGGCGCTACAGCTTTGCCGAGCGTCGCTGCCTGATCCCGCTGACCGCCTTTGCCGAGGCGGAGGGCCCGAAGGGCGGAAAGACGCGGACATGGTTCAGCCTGCCCGACCAGCCCGTATTCACCATCGCGGCCATCTGGCGCGACAGCGACGAATGGGGCCCTGTCTATTCCATGGTGATGACCGATGCCGCCCCCGCGATGGAGGGCATCCACGACCGGTCTCCCGTGATTGTATCGCCTGACGACAGGGCGCAATGGATGGACGCCGCGCCCGACAGGGCAAAGGAACTATGCGCGCCCTATCGGGGGGCAATTGCGATTGCGCGCACGGAAGAACCATGGGTCAGGCGATAGGGGGGGGCAGATTGCCGGAAGAAACGGAAGGCACGGGTAAGGGAAGCGGCAGCCGGAAAGGCATCGGCTTTCCGATGGCCATCGTGTGCGGCATCATCTTCGGATCGCTGATCGACAATATGGGGCTGGGCGTGTGCCTTGGCATATTGGTCGGTCTGGGCCTTTTGAAATGGCCGCGCAAACAGGCGTAACCGGCGGTTTTCGATCCTCCGCCTGCCTGATGATTACCCCGATGCCGCCTCGGCCCCCGCCAGCTGCGCGATCAGCGCGTCGATCACGGCGGGATCCTCGATGGTTTGCGGTACCACGATCTCCTCGTCATTGACGATGGCACGCAGCAGGTTGCGGAGGATCTTGCCCGAACGCGTCTTGGGCAGCCCGTCCACGAACCAGACGCTGCGCGGACTGGCGATGGGCCCGATATTCTCGCGGATAGAGGCGACCAGTTCCTTGCGGATCGCATTGCGGTCGCCGCTGTCGGGACGCGTGACGACAAAGGCGACTGCCATTTCGCCCTTCAGCTGGTCCGCCGCGCCGACGACCGCGCATTCCACCGCTTGCGGATGGGCGGCGACGACTTCCTCCATCTGGCCGGTCGACAGGCGGTGGCCCGCCACATTGATGATATCGTCGGTCCGCCCCATGATATGGATGAACCCGTCGGCATCGATCATGCCCGCATCGCCCGATGTATAATGGCCCGGAAAATCGGCGAAACCGGCCGCGAATTTTTCCGGATTGTTCCACAGCGCGCGGAATGCGCCGGGCGGCAAGGGCTGTTCGATCAGCAGATTGCCGACCTTGCCCGCGTCGACTTCGCGGTGGTTGTCATCCTGCACCTTGAAGCGGAAACCGGGCACTGCACGGCCTGCGCTGCCGGGCCGGATCTCGCTCTCGCCAAGGCCGTGGCAGGTGGCAATGGCGGGCCAGCCGATTTCGGTCTGCCACCAATGGTCGATCACGGGCTTGTGCAGCAGGTCCGCGATCCAGTTCAGCGTATCGGGATCGGCCCGCTCTCCGGCAAGGAACAGCGCCTGCAGCGATGACAGGTCGGACTGCGCGATAAAGGCCCCGTCGGGATCGGCACGGCGGATGGCGCGGATCGCGGTGGGCGCGGTGAACAGCACCTTCACCCGCAACTTGTCGATCAGGCGCCAGAAAATGCCCGCATCGGGTGTGCCCACGGGCTTTCCTTCGAACAGCACGCTGGTGCAGCCTGCCAGCAGCGGGCCATAGACGATATAGGAATGGCCCACGACCCAGCCGATATCGGATGCGGCCCAGTACACATCGCCCGCGCCGACGCCATAGATATGCTCCATCGACCAGGCGAGCGCGGTGCCATAGCCGCCGGTGTCGCGCACTACGCCCTTGGGCGTGCCCGTCGTGCCCGAGGTATAGAGGATATACAGCGGATCGGTCGACCGGACCGGCACGCAATCGACGGGGCGGGCCGCGAAAAAGGCGGCATGCCAGTCGATATCGCGATTGGGGGTCAGTTCGGCGCGCAATTCGTCGCGCTGAAGCACGATGACACTATCGGGCTTGTGGGTGCACAGCTCGATCGCATGGTCGAGCAGCGGCTTGTAGGCAATGGTCCGCCCCGGTTCCAGCCCGCAACTGGCCGATAACACGCAGACCGGCTGGCAATCGTCGATCCGCTTGGCCAGTTCGGGGGCGGCGAAACCGCCGAAGACCACCGAATGCACTGCGCCGATGCGGGCACAGGCCAGCATGGCGAACACGGCTTCGGGCACCATGGGCATATAGATGACGACGCGGTCGCCCCGCCCGACTCCGGCATCGACCAGCATGCCTGCCGTGCGCGACACGCGGCCAAGCAATTCGCGAAAGCTGAAACTGGCCGACTTGCCGGTGATCGGGCTTTCATAGACGAGCGCGGTCTGATCCCCGCGCCCTGCCGCGACATGGCGGTCGACGGCATTGTGGCACAGGTTGATCGTGCCGTCGGGAAACCAGAGGTCGCCGTCGCCGTCATGCGCGGTGGCGGGAAAACCGTCCCAGTCCAGCGCCTTGGCCGCATCCAGCCAGAAGGCTTCGGGATCGTTTTCCGCCGCGTTCAGGACTGCCCTGTAATCCATGGTATCGAATGCTCCGCTGCCGGTCAGAAGCTGTATTTGGCCGAAGCCTGTATCTTCTGCAGATTGCCGCTGTCGCCTGCCTCGTTCTCGCGCTCGGCATACATGTATTCCAGGCCGAGATCGAGTTTGGGGACGGGCGAGTAGATGATATTGGCCAGCGCGTTCCAGACATTGTCGGTCGGCGCGCCGCCCGTCAGATCGACCGGATTATCGGCCTTGAAATAGCTGCCCGCGATGGTCGAACGCAGATTGTCGCTCCACACATGGCGGAACGCGGCAAAGCCCGAATAGGTCGCGATCGGGTCCAGATTGCCGCTGGTGTCGATGGCCGCGTCATTGACGATATTGGCGCCCATATACCGGCCCAGACCTTCGCCCGCCGTGGCCATGAAGCGCAGATCGTCGCGCTCGCCCAGCGGGATCTTGCCCGAGACGGAGACGCCATAGCCGAACGCGCTGTCGCCGCCATCGGCCAGCACCCGGTCGGAAGCATGCAGCTGGCGCAGGATGCCCGCCACGGCAAAGCCGCCACGGTCGTAGCGCAGGACAACGTCGGGAATCTGGTCGTCCGAAGGCAGGATGCGCCCGCCCGTTGCATTGGTGATCGTCGTTTCGGGCTGTTCGACCGCAATCGAAATACCGCTTTTGGTCTTGTAGCGGATCATCGGCTGGCGATTGAAAACGGTGCCCGGCATGGTGCCGACGAAATCCACGCTGTCGGGCAGGGCCCCGACATTCTGGAACGTCGACCACGCCTGCCCAAAGGTCCAACCGCCATAGGTAATGAAGGCCTGACGCATGCGCGGCACATAGCTGTTCGACACGCGCTGGTCGCCGCCATCGGTGACAAGGAAGTCCAATTCCAGATGGCCGCCCAGCTTCTGGTCGCCCACGGGTGTCTCGCCCTTGATGATGATGCGGCTTTGGCGGGCCTGGAAATGGGTGTCCCAACCCGATGGATCGCCGCCGACGGGGATCAGGCTGGGGATCAGGAAGTCGCGGTTGATCGAATCGCCGGGTATCTGCCCTGCGCTGGTGCGCTGGGTGATCGCGTCCAGCTTGAGATAGCCGCCGATGGTGAACTGCGTTTCGCCCACGCGGAAACCCTGCGTGTCCTTGGCCTCTACCGCGGCGAGGCGGGCTTCAAGTTCTTGCTGCTGGGCGGCGGCGACGCGCGTTTCCTCGACCGCGGCGCGCATTTCCTGTGCCATGGCCTGGTTTTCGGCGTCCGGCGTTTCGGCAGCATCCATGCGCGCCTCCAGCCTGCCGATCATCGCTTCCAGCCGGTCCAGCCGGTCTTCGATCGACCCTTTCGACGAACCGGCTGCGTCCTGCGCCATGGCGCCCGCGGGCACCAGCGCGCTTGCGCTCATCAATCCTGCCGCGAAAGCGGTCTTCCAAACGGCTTTTGCCTGTTTTGCCATCTTAGCCTCTCCCCGCAATGCCATGCGTTCGACCCGTCTGCGCGGGCATTTCATTGATGCTTTGGTGCATCGGGTCTTGCAGGGCGGGACGGGCGTTCCCAGCTAGCGGATGGTCTATAAGACTTTGGTCGCAATGACCGCGCGGGGCTTTAGGATATAGGCTGCCGGACATAGGATCGACCAAAGCGCCGCGGCAATTGCGCGCATCGGGCGGCCACATGAAAAGAGCATACGGGAGATAGCATGCAGGACACGATGGAACCCGCGACCGATATGATCCCGGTCCCCGCAGCGGCGCTGGACGGCACGCACTGCACGCTTGACCAGTATCGCGCCATGTATGCGCAAAGCATGGACGATCCCGATGCGTTCTGGATGGAGCAGGCCGAACGGCTGGAATGGTTCACCAAGCCCTCGAAAATATCGGGCTGGAGCTTTGATCCGGTCGAGATCGAATGGTTCCAGGATGGCGAGATCAACATCTGCCACAATGCCGTCGACCGGCATGTACAGGCAGGCAATGGCGACCGCACCGCCCTGATCTTCGAACCCGACAGCCCCGAAACGCCGGTGCGTCGCTTTACCTATGCGCAAGTGCAGGGCGAAGTGATCCGCATGGCCAATACGCTGAAGAAAATGGGCGTGGCCAAGGGCGACCGCGTCACGATTTACATGCCGATGATCCCCGAAGGCGCATTCGCCATGCTGGCCTGCGCACGGATCGGCGCGGTGCATTCGGTGGTGTTCGGCGGTTTTTCGCCCGACGCGATCGCCGGCCGGATCGAGGATTGCCGGTCCGATTATGTCATTTGCGCCGATGAAGGGCTGCGCGGGTCGAAATCGATCCCGCTGAAAGCCAATGTCGATGCCGCCCTGAAGAAGGTGCCGGTCAAATCGGTGCTGGTCATCCGTCACACCGGCGGCGCGGTGGACATGACCGAAGGGCGCGACCACTGGTATCACGAGATGAGCGAGGGCGTGGCCGGAGATTGCCCGTGCGAGGCGATGAAGGCGGAAGACCCGCTGTTCATCCTCTATACCTCGGGGTCGACCGGCAGCCCCAAGGGCGTCGTGCACACCACCGGCGGCTATGCCGTCTGGACCGAGACGACGTTCCGCTATGTCTTCGATTACCGCGAGGGCGAGGTTTACTGGTGCACGGCGGACATCGGCTGGGTCACGGGGCACAGCTATATCGTCTATGGCCCGCTGCAGAACGGCGCGACCGCACTGATGTTCGAAGGCGTGCCCAACTATCCCGATCACAGCCGGTTCTGGCAGGTGGTCGACAAGCACAAGGTCAACATCTTCTATACCGCGCCCACCGCGATCCGCGCGTTGATGCGTGAGGGGAACGAGCATGTCGACAAGCACGACCTGTCCTCGCTGCGCGTGCTTGGCAGCGTGGGCGAACCGATCAACCCCGAGGCATGGCGCTGGTATCACCAGCATGTCGGCCACGGCAACGCGCCCATAGTCGATACGTGGTGGCAGACCGAAACCGGCGGCATCATGATCACCACGCTGCCCGGTGCCCATGGCATGAAGCCGGGCAGTGCGGGGCGTCCGTTCTTTGGCATTGCGCCCCAGCTGGTCGACAATGACGGTGCGGTGCTGGCCGACGAAACGACAGGCGGCGCGGCAGAGGGCAATCTGTGCATCACGCGCAGCTGGCCGGGGCAGGCGCGGACCGTCTATGGCGACCATGAACGCTTCATCCAGACCTATTTCAGCAATTATCGCGGCAAATATTTCACCGGCGACGGCTGCCGCCGCGACGATGACGGCTATTACTGGATCACAGGCCGCGTCGACGATGTGATCAATGTATCGGGCCACCGCATGGGCACGGCCGAGGTTGAAAGCGCGCTGGTGCTGCATGAAATGGTGGCAGAGGCGGCGGTCGTCGGCTTTCCCCACGACATCAAGGGGCAGGGCATTTACTGCTATGTCACGCTGAACGCCGGGATCGACGCGGATGACGATCTGACGAAGGAATTGCGCCAGTGGGTGCGGACCGAGATCGGCCCCATCGCCACGCCCGACCATCTGCATTTCACGCCGGGGCTGCCCAAGACGCGTTCGGGCAAGATCATGCGCCGCATCCTGCGCAAGATCGCCGAGAACGATTTCGGATCGCTGGGCGATACGTCGACGCTGGCCGATCCGTCGCTGGTGGACGGGCTGATCGAAGGGCGGCTTAACCGCTGACCGGGTCAGTGCTGCGGAGCGGGACCTGTCGCCTCGGGAGTGACGGGCGTAACCGGCGCTGGCTTTACGGGCTCGGCCTGTGCAGGCGCGGCTTTTACAGGGGTGGGGCAGTTGCGCTGGCAATGCGTGCCGGTCGCTGGTCTGAACCCGCCGCTGACCTTGATCGTCGCCCCGTTGTCGAGCGCATAGGTCGCCGCATCGCTGTTGGCGAGCGGATCGACACCGGCCGGAACGCTGCTCCCGCTGCCGCGCGGCGCGGCGCGATAGGTGGAGGGAGCAGCCCGGCGCGTCGTTCTTGCCGCATTCGTACTGCCCACCGCATTGGCGGCATTGCCGATGCCCGATCCGATCGAGCGACCCAAGGATTTCTGCGCCGCGCCGGTTTGCGCGCTGCCCGATACTATTACTGCGGTTTCGGCCGCATCCTGCGCAAGAGCGGTATGTGTCATGAAAAGCGCCGGTCCGGCGAACACGATCGCGGCGAGTGCAAAAGAGGGTGCCTTGGACATGAAGATATCCTCCATTCCCGTTGTCGCGACCCGTTCCGGTAATGTCGGCAAGCTCTGCGCCCGATGCGGGGACTTGGCAAGCCGTGCGTTCGGACTGTGCGGCGATGCGACAAAAGGGTGCGCAGCCGTGACTTGATTGCGGCGGTTCGCTGCCGCTAACATCCATGGGCCGGTTTGCCGGCGGGGAGAAGGGGAGGCCGGTGTGACGGGCCCGACGATCGTAATTGCCGATGATCATCCGCTGATGCGCGCGGCCATCCGCGCGTCGGTCGAGAAATCATGGCCGGGGCACACCATTGTCGAGGTGCCCGATGCCGCCGCCGCCCGTGCCGAAGCCGAAAAGGGCGAGGTCGCGCTGATGACGCTGGACCTGCATATGGCGGACAGCGCTGGCCTGACGACACTGATGGACTTGCGCAAGGATTTCCCCGCCATGCCCGTCGCGATCATATCCGCGAGCGAGGAGGCACGCATCTGGCAAGGCGCCAAATCGCTGGGCGCGGCGGCCTTTATCCCGAAAAGCGCACCGATGGACCTGATGCGCGAGGCGCTGTCGGCGGTGGCCAGCGGCGATTTGTGGTTTCCCGAACATATGGACGAGGTGAGCGGAGAGGACGACGATGCGCTTGCCCGCCTGTCGCGCCTGACCCCTGCGCAGCGGCGCATTCTGGCGCTTGTCGCGGAAGGCAGGCTGAACAAGCAGATCGCGCATGAAATGCAGATTTCCGAGGCCACGGTCAAAGCGCATCTGACAGGCATTTTCCGGCGGCTGGGCGTGATCAACCGGACACAGGCGGTGCTGATGGCGGGGAAGCTGGATGATCCGGGCCTCCCTCCGCTAAACGGAGCCGACGCCTGAACCGCGTGGGCTCAATGCGGTAGCAGCCTTCCCATCAGCGCCCGCAATGCAGGCGGAGAGGGGGGCTTGATCATACGTTCGGCCCCGATCGATCCCGCCGCCGCCTTGGTCGCCGCGCTATCCTCTGCGGTCAGCAGCACGGTCGGCACCGGACCGCCCCAACGCGCATAAAGCAGCCGCGCGGCATCGTCGCCGGTCAGCCCGTCATCGAGATGGTAATCCATCACCAACAGATCGGGCGGCGCGCTCTGCGCCACTTGCGAGGGATGCGATGCCGTCGATACGGCATAGCCCCAGCGCATCAGCAGGCTTTCCAGTGCGGTAAGGGACGCCGGATCATTGTCGACGCACAGCACATGGCCGCCGCTTTCGGTGCGCGGCGCTTCGCGCACGGGAACCGGTGCCGGTCTGGCGGGGCCGGCGGGCACCACGGGCAGCAGGAACGAAAAGCAGCTTCCCCGCCCCGGCGCGGATTGCAGGCGAATTTCGGTCCCCAGCATCAGCGAGATACGCTGCACAATGGCGAGGCCAAGGCCCAGACCGCCATCATCGCCGCCGTCACCAGCGCTTCTGCCCATGCGATTAAGCCGCGTGAATTCCTCGAAAATGGCGCTCTGGTCTTCGGGGGCGATGCCCATGCCTTGATCGATCACCATGATTTCCGCCATCGGCCCGCGCCTTTTTGCGCCGATCAATATGCGCCCGCTGGTCGAATAGCGCACCGCATTGGTCACAAGGTTCTGGAGGATCGAGATAAACAAGCCGCGATCGGTTTCGAGCCACAGGCCGCTGCGCACGGTGACCAGCGCCAGACCCTTGTTCTCTGCCTGAATCTCGAACTCGTTGGCGATATCGGCAAAGGCAAGGTCGAGCGCGAAGCGTTCGGGATCGACCGCCGCCTTGCCGCCATCGAGCCGCGAGATGTCGAGCAATGCGCGCAGCAGGCGGTCCGCCGTTTCGATCGACCGGTCGATCTGGCCCAGCAGTGCGCGTTCGTTGCGGCGGTCGGGCGCGATATCGTCGGCAAGCGCGCTGGCGAACAGACGTGCGGCATTCATCGGTTGGACCAGATCGTGGCTGGCCGCGGCCAGAAAGCGCGTTTTCGACCGCGTGGCACTGGCCAGCGCTTCGTTCGCTTCGGTCAATTGAAGCGTGCGTTCGCGGATCTTCGCCTCCAGCGCCTGTTCGGCCATGCGGTCGGCGGTAATGTCGGTATAGCTCGTTACATAGCCGCCATCGGGCGCTGGATTGCCCAGAATGCGCAGGATGCGGCCATCGCCAAGCTCGCGTTCGGTATTGTGCCGGTTGCCGCTGCCCAGATGATGCAGACGTCGTTCGATGGCCGGTTCGATCGCATCTTCCGCCACGCCCAGATTGCGCATGTTGAACCGCAACAGATCGGCAATCGGGCGGCCTACCTCGACCAGTTCGGACGGATAGCCGAACATGTCGACATAGCGGCGGTTCCACGCGACCAGCCTTTGCTCCTTGTCGACAACCGAGATGCCCTGATCGATGTTCTCGATCGCGATCTGCAGCAGGTCCGCGCCGAATTGCAAACGTTGAGAGGTTTCGTCGAACATGGCGACGACCTGCTCGATCGAAACCGGATCGCCTTCCAGCGTGGACTGTACCAGCGCGCGTGCCGACGAACTGCCGATAATCGCGCTGATCATGCGCTCGCTGGTGTCGACGAGCGCATCGTCGGGCGCGTCGGCATCGCCATAGGCATGGCCCGTGGTCAGGCGCAGGGCATTGATCGTCTGGCGCGCGCGTTCGGCCCCGACGAACTGTTCCAGCAACAGGCGGAAATCCGCGACGCGCGTGCGCGTCGACAGGCGGGGATAGCCAAGGTCGGGCTGGCCGCGATCGATAAAGGCGACGGCCTGCACGCGGTCGATCAGTGCCGGTTCCCAGCCCAGCGAGAACAGCACGAACAGGGCGACATTGACCGCAAGGCTGAGCAGGATGCCCGCCACCAGCGGATCGTCGCCGGGCAGCGGCGGGACCAGCGCGATGCCCGATACCGGCAGCGCCAGATAGAGCAGCCACAGCGCAAATCCCCCGCACAGACCCGCGATCATCCCCGCGCGATTGGCCTTGCGCCAGAACAGGCCGAACAGCAGGCCCGGCGACAATTGCGCCGCGCCCGCAAAGGCAATCTCGCCCAGACCGGCCAGCGTCGCCTCGCGGTCGATGGCCGACAGGTAGAGAAGGGCGAACACGAACAGGCAGGCGATGGTGGCGCGGCGGGCGTTGACCAGCGCCAGACCCAGTGCCTCTGCCGCGCCCCTTTGGCGCATCTGGTCGCGGAACATCAGCGGGACGACCAGATCGTTGGTGATCATGTTCGACAGCGCGATTCCCGTCACGATCACCATGCCGGTCGCCGCCGACAGCCCGCCGATAAAGGCAAAGATCGCCAGCCAGTTTGCATCGAAGGCCAGCGGCAGGGCGATCAGCAGCATGTCGGGCGCGACCCCTGCAGGACCGACCAGTCCGCCTGCCAGCATCACCGGCACGATGGCAGCGCACACCAGCGCCAGATAGGCCGGGAACAGCCACCGCGCGGCGCCGCGCATGCGATCCTCGCGCGCTTCGACGACCAGCATGTGAAACTGGCGCGGCAGGCACAGCACCGCCATGGCCGACACGAACGTCATGACCGCGAAATGCAGGTCGAATTGCGCGGGGGAATAGCTTTGCGCGGCATGGGCGGCGATGGCATCCACCGGAATATCGCGCAGCAGAAAGGCGGCGAATATGGCGACCGCGATCAGCGCGGCGAATTTCACCACAGCTTCCAGCGCGATGGCCAGCACCAGCCCGCGATTATGGCCGGTCAGCTCGGGCCTGCCGGTGCCGAACAGCACCGCGAACAGCGCCAGCACGGCGGCGACGGCCAGCACCACCTGATCGGGGCCCAGCACTGCCGCCAGTTCGGGCGAAAGCGCGCCCAGCGTCTGGCTGACCGATTTCAGCTGCAGCGCCATATAGGGCAACGCGCCGAACAGGGCGAGCAGGGTGACGATGGCGGCAACCCACGCGTTCTTCCCATAGCGGGCGGAGAGGAAGTCGGCGATGGAGGTCGAATGCTGTGCCTTGCCCGTGTGCAGGATGCGTTCGACGAAACGGCCCAGCACGGTGAACATGATGATCGGGCCAAGATAGATCGGCAGGAATTGCCACCCCCTGTCGGTCGCGGTTCCGACCGCGCCGTAAAAGGTCCAGCTGGTGCAATAGACGCAAAGGGCAAGCCCGAAGATGATCCGCTTGTGCCGTTCGGCGAAGCGGGCGATCTGCGGACGGTCGCCCGCGTCGGCCACCCAGAACAGCAGTGCTGCATAGGCGATCGCGACCAGGGGAATGATCCAGATCGACATCGGGGCGGCGGCATCCTTTCGGCTTTGCGGTTTGCCGTGATAGCGCAAAAACGAAAGGGGGCGACAATTTCCTGCCGCCCCCTTCCGGTCATTCAGTTCCGGTGCGTAATGTCCGGGTTTGCGCGTTGGGGCCTAGTGTGCATGGGCCCCGGCGGCGCCGCGCGGCACGCGGATGGAATCGACCAGTCGGGCGATTTCAACCGGCGGCTTGGCGGTCATCTTCATCACCGCGACGGCGACGGCAAAGTTGATCAGCATGCCGATCACGCCGACGCCTTCGGGCGAGATGCCGAATAGCCAGTTTTCGGCCACATTGGCATCCGGATTCCACAGCTTGAAATAAGCGATGTAGATGAAGGTGAAGGCAAGGCCGCTCACCATACCTGCAATCGCGCCTTCCTTGTTCATGGCCTTGGTAAAGATGCCCATGAAAATCGCGGGGAACAGCGATGCCGCTGCAAGGCCGAACGCAAAGGCAACGACCTGTGCCACCCAGCCCGGAGGATAGATGCCCAGCACGCCGGCCACCACGATCGCCGCTGTTGCCGCCAGACGTGCCGCCAAAAGCTCACCCTTTTCCGAGATTTCCGGCTTGAAGGTGGATTTCAGCAGATCGTGGCTGACCGCGGTGGAGATTACCAGCAGCAGGCCCGCCGCCGTCGACAACGCCGCAGCCAGTCCGCCCGCCGCCACAAGGGCGATCACCCAGCCAGGAAGATTGGCGATTTCCGGATTGGCCAGCACGATGATGTCGCGGTCCAGATAGACTTCGTTCACGCTGTCGGGGTTGCTTTCGTTCGCGACCATGCGGTTGCCCGCAGGACCACGCTCTGCGGTATATTCGGGCGCGCCCTTGAACGCATCGCCCGCGGCCACCGTCATCACGCCGTCGCCGTTCTTGTCGTCGAAAGCGATCAGATTATTGGCTTCCCAGTTGGTGAACCAGCCCGGCGCTTCGGCATAGGCGGTGTTGTTTACCGTGTCGTTGAAGTTCAGGCGCGCAAAGGCCGCGACCGCAGGGGCCGTGGTGTATAGCAGCGCAATGAAAACCAGCGCCCAACCGGCCGACTTGCGCGCGTCGGACGCCTTGGGGACGGTGAAGAAGCGGACGATCACGTGGGGCAGGCCGGCCGTGCCGATCATCAGCGCGGCGGTGATGCAGAACACGTCGATCATCGACTTGCTGCCATCGGTATAGGGACCGAAACCCATGGCCTGAAGCGAACTGTCGAGCTTTTCGAGGACATACATCCCCGAACCGTCATTGACGGTAGAGCCCAGACCGATCTGCGGAATCGGATTGCCCGTGATCAGCATCGAGATGAAGAAGGCAGGCACCATATAGGCGAAGATCAGCACGCAATATTGCGCCACCTGCGTATAGGTAATGCCCTTCATGCCGCCCAGCACCGCATAGAAGAACACGATGCACATGCCGATGATCACGCCCAGTTCGACCGACACGTCGAGGAACCGGCTGAACACGATGCCCACGCCGCGCATCTGCCCGGCGATATAGGTGAAGGAGATAAAGATCAGGCAGATTACCGCCACCGTGCGCGCAACCTTGGAATAGTAACGCGTGCCGATGAAATCGGGCACGGTGAACTGGCCGAACTTGCGCAGATAGGGCGCCAGCAACAAGGCCAGAACCACATATCCGCCGGTCCAGCCCATCAGATAGACCGAACCGTCATAGCCCATGAAGGCGATAAGACCTGCCATCGAGATAAAGCTTGCCGCACTCATCCAGTCGGCAGCGGTGGCCATGCCGTTGACCACGGGGTGAACCCCGCCGCCCGCGACATAGAATTCCTTGGTCGAACCGGCGCGCGACCAGATGGCGATGCCGATATACAGCGCGAAGCTGACGGCGACGAAGATATAGATCAGTGTCTGTGTGGACATGTCCGCCTCCCGCTCAATCGTGAAGGTCGTAGTGCTGCTCGATCTTCTTCATCTTCCAGGCGTAGTAAAACACCAACACGATGAAGACATAGATCGAACCTTGCTGCGCGAACCAGAAGCCCAGCGGAAACCCGCCCAGCATGAACTGGTCCAGAAAATCGCGAAGCAATATGCCGAACCCGAACGAGACGACGAACCAGATCGCCATCAGGGTCAGCAGCAGACGTATATTCTCTTTCCAATAGGCGCCTTCGTGGCCGTTACCGGCTACGGCGTCGTCGGGACTTTCGTCGGACATATCGTCCTCCCCCTCTTATCTTTCGTTGTGGGAACCACACCGGTTTCAGGCGCGATCTGACAGGAAGGGTTAAGGAACGGGGACCTCTTTTACAGAGCGACTTTGGTCTAATGCCCGGAGCGGCGGCGGCGACAGCAGGGACAGGCGCCTGTTCCTACCGCCGCAGCAGATCCGCCAATGTCAGGTTTTCGGCACCGTGGTGTGCGATTTGCGCCATCAGCAATTCGGCGCAGGCCAGCGCATCGGTCAGCCCGTCATGCGCGCGATAGGCAGGCAGCCGATAGCCCGCCCGCAGCTTGCCGAGGCGCAGCCCGTCGGCAGCGCGGGTGCGCGGAAACCAGCGGTTTTCCAGTTGCATGGTGCAGATGAAGGGCGCGACAAAGGGCGCGCCATAGACGCGCTGACACACGGCATTCAGAAATCCCGCCTCGATCTCGGCGAAATGGGCGACCAGCACCTTTCCCGCCAGCGCGGACAACAGAAGGGCCAGCGCATCCTCTTCGGGCAGGGCATCGGCCAGCGCGTCGTCGGTGATGCGGTGAACGACGACGCTGCTGGCCTGCAATGCCTGTGCAGGGCGGAACCGGATGCGACGCGAACCCGATGCCGCGATCGATCCGATGCGGGCGGGAACGATGCCTGCTTCCAGTATCGCGCTGGACGCGAAATCCAGCCCGTCGGTTTCGAGGTCGATGGCAATCATGTCCAGCGCATGCGCATCCGTGTCGAATGCAGGCAACGGGGCGGCATAGAACGCGCGCAGCGGACCGGCGGGCGCCATCGCGGCGGCCTGATCGAACCGGCGGCGGAAACGCCCCTCGCGGCCCGGCCAGAAGGGCAGGATCACGTGATGCCCCCCGCAAACCGGCTGCGCGTCCGGTCCAGCTGGTCGCGGATCAGCTTGAACGCATCGCGCAGATGTTCGCGGTCGAAACGCGACAATTGCGCAGGCGGCAGCTTGTTCGACGGCGCTTCGCCCCGCGCCACCTGTTCGGCCTGATGGCGCAGGCGCACATCGCGCACGAATTCAAACGCAGCGGCCAGATCGCGGGAGGGATCGGCGTCCATGCTGCCTGCATCCACCGCCGCGCGCAGCCGTTCCAGCGTGTTGGTCGCCGTGATGTCATTGGCCAGCGCATGGACCCGCGCGATATCGACGATGGGGGCGATGGCCTGTGTCTTCAGATCCAGCACCTGCCCCTCGTTCGCGTCGTCCTGCAGCAGGAAGTTGCGGAAGAATCCCAACGGCACGCGCGTGCTGGCGGCGGCGCGGGCGATAAAGGACAGGAATATGCGATTGGCGCTGGCGGCGGCGAACACATGCGCGCGCAGCCGTTCGACCAGCGCGGCATCGCCCGCAAGGCAGCGCATGTCGAAAAAGATCGTGCTTTGCAGGATGGCATCGGGGTCGGGCGCATTCATCCAGCCATCGAAATGCGCCTGCCATTCGGTAACGCTGCGGCGCCAGGCCGGATTGGTCGCCATGATGTCGCCGGGGCAATACCGGTATCCCGCCCCGTCCAGCCCGTCGGCAAGGCGGCGGGCGAGGTCGATGAAATAGGGATCGCTGCCCGCCGATCCGTCACCGTCGCCGAACACGAACCCGTTGTCCTGATCCGATCCCAATGCCTGTTCCGCGCGTGCCAGCGATCCGAAACAGACCAGCGCATAGGGGGCAGGCGGCGGGCCAAGCTCTTCCTCGGCCAGTGCCAGAATGCGCCGGTGCGCGCTCTCGCCGATGGTAGAGACATAGCGCGACAAGTGATCGGCATCGACGCCCGCCGCCACCAGCCCGCCCAGCGCATCGGGCAATTGCGCCGCGGCGCGCGCCACTTCCCTCGCATCGGCGGCGGCGGCGATCTCCTTGGCGATCAGCAGGCTGTTCGATCCCAGTCGCGCAAGAATGTCGTTCGACGAAATCACCGCCACCAGCGTGCCGGTGGCGTCCGTCACGGGCAGGTGATGGATCTGGCGTTCGGCCATCATCACCAGCGCGGTCAGCACGGGCGTATCCTCGACCGCGGTGACGGGATCGCGGGTCATGATATCGGCCAGCGGGCGCGCGGGATCGAGCGCGGGGGCCAGCACGCGGCGGCGCAAATCCTTGTCGGTGACGATGCCCTGCAACTGCCCGCCACCGGTGACGGGCAGGGTGGATACGTCGCGATTGGCCATCAGCCGCGCGGCATCGGCAATCGACATGTCGGGCGTGGCGGTCACGACCTCTCGCCTGCGATGCAGCGAGGATACGGGGCCATGCACGCCCAGTACCTCTGCCGCGGGATCGCCCGATTGCACCTGGCGGCGCATCGCTTCCAGCGCGCGTCGCAGCCGGCCCGATTCGTCCGTATCAAAAAAGGCGCGGAAATCGGCATTGGCCTCGCGCAGCGCCAGAAAGGCGGGGCGGGCGATGCGGTAAAGCAGCGTATCCTCGATCGCCAGAACCTCGTTCTGCGCAGGGCCGCCGCGGATCAGAGAGGGATAGCCGAAGCATTCGCCTTCCCCCAGACGCGCGTGAAGGTCGGTGCCGCCCAGCCGCAATTCGACCGCGCCCGACCGCACCACCGACAGGAACCGGTTGTCGTCGCCCGCCCGCGTCACCGTGCTGCCGCGCCGGTGATAGCTGATTTCGCACCCTTGCATCAGCGCGGTCAGCGCATCGCCGCCAAGCCGCGCGAAAGGCGGATGGCTGGCAAGAAAACCGCGCAATTCTTCGGGTTCGACCGGTGCGTGGGGTCGCGTCTGTGTCATGGCAATCGGGCACGCTATGCCTGTCGGCCCTTCCGGTCCATCGGCGAAAGGTCGTATTGGTGGGCGGGTGACGCATGCGCACCGGCAACAAGGGGAATGCGGACGGTATGGCCAATCGCGAAACTGCACTGAAACCGGCGCTGTCGCGCGGGATGCTGGCCGTTTACGGCATCGGCACGATCCTTGGCGCGGGCATTTACGTAGTGGTCGGCAAGGTCGCGGGCGAGGCGGGGGCACTGGCGCCGCTGGCCTTTCTGGCGGCGGCTGTCGCGGCGGGTTTCACCGGCCTGTCCTATGCCGAGCTGAGCGCGCGCATCCCCGAAAGCGGCGGTTCTGCGGCCTATATCGCGCGCGGTTTCAACCGGCGCTGGCTGACCGGCATCACCGGCTGGGCGCTGATCCTGACGGGGTTGGTATCGGCCGCGACGATTACCACGGGCTTTGCCGGATATCTGTCCGTCTTCGTGGCCTTGCCCGACGCGCTGCTGGTGCCGCTGGTCGCGGGCGTGCTGACCGCGGTGGCCGCGATGGGGGTGAAGCAGGCGGCATGGTTCATGGCGTTGACCACGGCGCTGGAAATCGGCGGCCTGCTGCTGGTGATCGGGTTTCTGGGCGGCGAACTTGCGCATTTCCCGGCCGCTTTCGGCGCGGCGCTGGATGCGGGGCCGGTTTTGCCGCTGGCAGGCAGCGTGATGGCAGGCGCGGTGCTGTCGTTCTATGCCTTTATCGGGTTCGAGGATCTGGCGACTTTGGCAGAGGAAGCGCGCGACCCGAAGCGTGCGATCCCCTTTGCCATCGTCGTTTCGTTGGCAGGGGCACTGGTGCTGTATCTGCTGGTCTCGGCCATCGCGGTATCGGCCGTGCCGCCCGAAACCCTGCGCGACAGCGGCGCACCGCTCAGCGACATTCTGGCGGCGCACAACGGTCCGGCCGATCTGCTGGCACTGATCGGGCTGGTGACGATCCTGAACGGCGCGCTGGCGCAGATCGTGATGGCATCGCGCGTCATCTACGACCTTGGCGTGCGCCGCGGGGCGGCTCCGTCGTGGCTTGCGCGCATACATCCGCGCACGGCCACGCCGGTTCTGGCCACAATCCTTAGCGGGGCCGTCGTCGCCCTGCTGGCACTGGCCTTTCCCACCGAACAGCTTGCGGCGGGCACCAGCCTGTTGATGTTGCTGATCTTTACCGCCGCCTGCGCCGCGCTGCTGGCGATCAAGGCCCGCGGCGAACCCGCGCCCCAGGGCGTGCGATGCTTTCCCGCGATCGTACCGGCCATGGGAATCGTGACCAGCCTTGCACTGATCGCCACCCGCGTCTTCGCATGAGGAAGCGGAGCATGCCTGCAATGGTCGGGAAATGGCGGAGACGGAGTCCCCCAAACCACCGTCCGGAACGATCCGAAATTATCCCATAAAGCGGCTAAAATACGTGGGTTTAGAAAGCATCCCGCATTTTGACCGTCCGACACTGTTCGCTTGCGTCCCCCTAAAAACAGGCTATTTTCGGGGGACGTTTAGGGGAGCGCCGCCATTTCCGCCAAACCGGCAAGGCTCTGGCAGTCAGTCCCCCGATGGGAACCGCAATGCCAAAGAAACTCAGCAATGCGCTCACGCCGCTGGCGGTAAAGAACGCGAAACCCGGCAGCCATAGCGACGGGGGCGGGCTGCGCCTGATCGTGAAAGAGAGCGGGGCCAAGTCTTGGATTTACCGCTTCATGCTGGACGGCAAATCGCGGGACGTAGGATTAGGCGCGGCTGGCAAGGGCGGTATATCGCTGGCCGATGCGCGGGCCGCGCGGGACGAACTGCGCTTGAAGGTGAGGGCGGGCATTGATCCGCTCGCAGAACGCGACAGGGAAGCCGCTGAGGCGCTTGCGGCGCAACAGGCTGCCAAGGTGGCCGGTGTCACATTCAAGGCCGTGGCTGAGGCTTACATTGAGGCGAACGAGGATAGTTGGCGCAATGCCAAGCATCGCCAACAATGGAAAAATACGCTTTCCAGCTATGTCTATCCGGTGATTGGCAATCTGCCGGTTGGTGAGGTCGATACCCCGCATGTCCTGCAAATCTTGGAACCGATCTGGAAAGGTAAGGCCGAGACTGCCAGCCGCATACGTGGCCGGATTGAAACCGTGCTCGATGCGGCGAAGGCGCGGGGTTATCGCAAGGGGGAAAACCCCGCCCGCTGGCGGGGCCATCTGGCACAAATCCTGCCCGCCCGAACAAAGCTATCGCGCGGCCACCACAAGGCCATGCCCTATGCCGAGATACCGGCATTCATGGGCGCATTGCGCAAGCGGGAAGCAATGGCGGCGCTGGCGCTTGAATTTACGATCCTGACCGCTGCGCGATCTGGCGAGGTGATTGGCGCGACTTGGGCCGAGGTCGATACTGTAAAGGCAATCTGGACGATCCCTGCCGAGCGCATGAAGGCAGCGAAAGAGCATCGCGTCCCACTATCGCCGCGAGCGGTCGAAATTCTGGAAGGCTTGAAGCCGTTGGGCAGCGAATGGCTCTTTCCCGGCGCGCAGGGCGGCAAGCTGTCCGGCATGGCAATGACGATGCTGCTACGCCGGATGAAGATTGACGTTACCGTGCATGGCTTCCGTTCCGGCTTCCGCGATTGGGCAGCGGAATGCACCGGCTATGCCCATGAGGTTGCCGAAATGGCACTGGCCCATACCATCGAAAACAGGGTTGAGCGGGCATATCGGCGCGGCGATCTGTTCGACAAGCGGCGGCGGCTTATGAGCGATTGGGCGACCTATTGCGCAAGCGGTGGGGCGGCTGGGGAAAAGGTCACGCCGATACGGGGAGCGGCATAATGGATTACGGTTCGGGCACTAAGCGCACTTTGCTGCCTCGCTCAGCTCTGAATTATGAGGTTGATCCTGAATCAGGCGATGTGCGGGTTCGACCACGAGACAAGTTATTGGAGCGACTACCGGTAACAGAGGGCCGGGGCGTGGCATTCGATCTTCTCCAAGAACGCTTGGCTGTATCGACCGAATTTTTTCAGCATCATGGCGATGGCGGGCGATACGGAGTCTATCGTGCCATGACGGATCTTATCGACTACCTGACGAGCAGGGGCATGCCACATGCAACCGTGCGACCAATTGAGGCGGTAATGGAGGCCATCGTTGATGCTGATAATGGCAGAGACAGTGCGATATTCAGACCAGCTCGAACAAGCTCGGGTGGAACGCCGCCGAAGTCGGTTATGCAATTGGAGTTTGAGGGTAAGCTGGCAATCGTGACGGAATGTTGCGTTCGGCATTGTCGGCATGAAGGCATGCGCCCCTTCGTTAAACCGGGCACGCAACTCGCTGCGAAACTGATCAATGAATCATGCTGGGGTGTTCGAGTTACGGCAGCGGAACTGAAAGAGCTTCGTGAGAGAATCCACCAGCGTAAAGACGGCAAGAGTCCTGACCGCATGGAAGTTGATATATCCATGGCGAGTGAATTGGCTCGGTCCCGTCCACTGGAATGGGCTAAAATTCTGCTGGCGCATGAGTGGGTTAATCCACCCGCGAAAGTTTCCGAATAACCCCCTCTGTTCCTCGGAATGAAGTGGCGGCTCAAAGTGTCCAGCAACGTTCCCGCAATTCCGCTGGGGCCTTGCGGGACACAAGAACATGCAAACACCAATCGCCATTACAATCCCCGATGCCGTCAAGGTGTCGGGCATGTCTCGCACCTCAATCTATGAGGCGCTGAAACGGGGTGATTTGACTGCCCGCAAAGCAGGCCGTCGAACCCTGATCGGTTTCCAAGATTTGGAAGCCTATCTGGCCAGCCTTCCCACCTATCAGGCGGGAGCATGAGCCATGATCCAGAAAGACCGAACCCGGCCTTTGGGGGGCCGGGTCGGGTGCGAATTGATTGGAAGCCAAACGCACTCGACCTATACCCGCTCGCATTGGCGTTCGCAACTTATTGCGGACCGCTTTTGTCTCTCGCAGTCGATGGCACAAACGATCTGCTCTCTCTGGCTTGGGGAGGCAACAAATGACTGATCACCCTTTCACAAGCCATCGTGAAGCCGCGTTGACTCTGCTGAACGGCGCATATCGGCTTAGCCGCAAGGCGGGCCAATTCTTGGGGCAGCTTGCGGTCGATGATTCGCCCATGAGCGAGGCTCAGGCCGATTGGCTGGCGAAGCTCTTGGACAGGGCTGGCTTGCCGCCTCTGGCAGCGGGAGAAACGCAATGAGCGCCTATCCCAATGCACCGGGGCACCGGAATGTTGAAACGTCCGTAGCAGCGGCTAACGCGCTCGCTCCCAAGCTGGGGCGGCTTCAACAGATGGCGCATGAGGCTATCCGCGAAGCAGGCGCGCGGGGCCGAACCGCCGATGAACTGGCCGAGCGGCTGGGGATGGATCGCTATTCGATCCAGCCGCGCACCAGCGAGTTGCGGCGCAAGGGCCTTATCTGTGACAGCGGCGAACGCAGGCGCAATGCGACCGGCAAAATGGCCATTGTCTGGGTAGCAGCATGAGAGTCGCCGCCATGCCTAAGCAGGATGCCTGCAATCGGCATGGCGGCACTTTTGAAACTTCACCGGCCTGCAAATTCGGTGAAGTTTCAAAGGCACGCCGCCGCCCGAAAACTCGCAGAAAACCGCCGCTGCCGGATGCTGGCACGATCCGTGCAGTAAGTAACTCACTTATAGGTGTGGCAGCCAATTTGTCTTGCAGCACTGGCAGGGGCGGGGCGCGTAATTGCGCATACCGCGAAAGCCATGCACTGAGCGAGGCGCAAGTTGGCAGTCTGATCGCTGCGACCGATCATGCCCGAATGATCGGGCTACCGTTCAACCGCATGATAACGATCCATTGGGAGGCGGCAGGCATTCCCTTGGACGGGATGGCGAAAGCGACGGGCCGGTTCATCGACCTGATGACGAAACTGCTGGCGCGGAAAGGCCAGCAAACAGCTTGGGTTTGGGTGCATGAAGGCGGCGCTGGTAAGGGAGGTCACTGCCATTTGCTGGCCCATATCCCCGCTGAACGAGTCTCAGCTATGATGAAAAAGCAAAAGGGCTGGCTGCGCAGGATTACCGGCAAGGCCTATCGCGCCAAAGTCATCCATAGCGATCCCATAGGCGGGCGGCTGGGCTTGGAATGGAGCAACCCCGAACTTCACGCGGCCAATCTGGCGACCGTGTTTGGCTATGTCCTGAAAGGGGCGGCACCGGACGCGGTGGCTAAATTTGGCCTGGAGCGATTGGAACCGGGCGGGCTTGTCATAGGCAAGCGGTGCAGCGCTTCGCAGAACATCGGGCCATCGGCGCGCAAAGCTCATTCAGACTTGGCGCATTCCGCGCGGACGCGCGCGAAAGGTAAAGAGGTTTAGATTATGGCGAGAAAGAAAAAGGGCGACCAGCCGCAAACCGTCGGCACTGGCAAAAGCAAGCCGGGCGCACTGCAAGTCGAGCAACATGAGGGCGAAAAGGCAGGAGTAGCAGTCGCGCATAAGCTCAACGGCCCTTTTGTCCGTCACGGGGTGGCGGTGATGGAGTTTCAGGGGCCGATCCTGAAAGGCCTGCCGGAAGGCGACCAGCCCGATTTGGGAGACTACCTCAGCGACTTGCAAGCGCGCGGCAAAGCGGCGGCGGGCGGCGATCTAGAAACGGCAAGCCAAACCCTCGTGACGCAGGCGCTTACCTTGGATTGCATGTTTACCGAACTGGCCCGTCGCGGAGCGTTAAACATGGGGCACTATCCCGACGCGGCGGCAAATTACATGCGGCTGGCTTTTAAGGCGCAAGCGCAGTCCCGCGCCACTTTGGAGGCTCTGGCCAAGTTACACCAGCCGCGCGAGCAAACGGTGCGGCACGTTCATGTCAATGAGGGCGGGCAGGCTATCGTTGCCGATCAATTCCACCATCACACGGGGGGCAGCAAAAATGTCAAAACAAGCGAACAATCCCATGCAACCGGAGCGGCTGGCGCGAGCGCCCCGATGCTTGGCAAAAACCCGCAAGGGGACGGAGTGCCAATCGCCAGCGGTGAAGGGGCGGAAGCGGTGCCGGATGCACGGCGGGACTAATCCCGGCGCTCCCGTGGGTAATCGCAATGCTTGGAAACATGGGGCGCGATCTGTCGCCACTGAGCGGCTAGTTAAGGAATTGCGGCGATTGGAGACTTTGCTAGGCTAATCCGCAAATGGGTCGGATGCCTGCCGGGAGCGGTTGGCAGTCTTTTGGCAATCAGCAAGGGCGCTCATAGCCTCGGCTGACTGGTAAAGCGATAGACTACCGATTGAACGATCTCCGCGCGAAATGTTGAGCCAACTTGCGCTGACAAATTCATCCCAAAATTCATTGTTGCTGAAGTTAGTCCATAGGAAGCTGGAATTTCCCATTGTGACTACACTTGCTGGTGCATCCCAAGGCTCTAAGTCATCAAATTGATATACAAGATTGTGCTTGTCGCCATCCCTCAATGATTGCCAAGCGTTGTTACCAATCATCACGTAATTAGAATTTGTTGAATAGTTAAATCCTATGCGGAATACGGTTCCCTCTTTGTAAGGTACTACAGCGAAGCATGATTCATTGAGCGTGTGGTCAATGCCAATTGTCCATGCGCCGATATTTTTCAAAACTGTCGTTTGACTCGTCTGTTGATACTGAGAGTAATTTTGCGGACTTTCGGGATTTTCTTGTCTGCTGTTCTTGTCGTCCCCGCTGTCATCGGTCCAGTCATCAATGAATTTGATGTCGATTCCAACCGTGCTGTAATTGCTTTGGTTGACCCAATTCAGCCCGTTTGGAGGCGCAGAGGTCGTATATACAACGGCCTTGGCGGGGAGATTGAGAAGGGTAAGGTATCGACCCACAAGAGCGTTCCCCACTCCCGATTCCATGCGCTGCCCATTTGAGTCCGTATAACTGGCATGAAAACCTACCCGTGCAGATTTGGATAATGATCGGGGAGCGCCAGCCAGCCAGATTAGAGCGCATGCTGAAAAACAATCCGAACCGTTTATAACGAGGGTGGAGAAACCTTTTAGTCGAATTGCTTCCCCAATTTCGATTGCCTCAAGGGTGCTTCCTCCGTCGCTTTCCAGCATAACAATTGCTTGATCGACTTTTGCAGCTTCATTCCGAAAGCTCAGTGCGTCACCGGCTTCTATGTCTCCTGTGACTAAAATAGCCGTAAGATCGGAATCCAATGAAACAGCTTCAATCTCTGCTGCCATTGCTGGTGCAGAAAATCCTACTGTGAGGATTGAGACACTCGCGAGTGCCGCTACCGATGTAAAGCATCTGTCGAACATTGGCGCACTTAGTTTCCGTTAAGCTGTTTTCGCAGCAACTATAGGGTGCGACATTTAATAAGACGTTTTTGCAGATTGTGCGCTAGGGGAATTGAGCGGCTTGGATGGGCTAAAGCTAGCAGCCATTCGCGAGCCGTTTGCAACTCATCGGGTGCAACGGACTGGCCATGCACATGGCGCAGCATAACCACTTTTGGGGGACGTTTAGGGGGATAGAGCGCCGATCTTGTAAAAATATCAATAAAATCAAAGCGCAATGGCGGAGACGGAGGGATTCGAACCCTCGAGACAGGTTACCCCGTCTGGTTCCTTAGCAGGGAACTGGTTTCAGCCACTCACCCACGTCTCCGGAAGAAGGGGGCCTATAGCGAGCGTTATCGCGGCCATCAAGGCTGCTTTTGCCATTGCGGGCAAAGCTTGCAGAAAGCGGCGGATAAGTGGGGCGGGGGACTCGATCCGGCGCGAAATGGATTCGATTCACCGCCCATTCATTGCCGGAATGGCTGCATGGATTCAGGCAGCCACGAACGACATGCGTGGCATCGCAATGCGGACAGGTCGCCACGG
The DNA here is from genome assembly GCF_020985305.1 of Croceicoccus sp. Ery15. Lineage (NCBI taxonomy): Bacteria > Pseudomonadati > Pseudomonadota > Alphaproteobacteria > Sphingomonadales > Erythrobacteraceae > Croceicoccus > Croceicoccus sp. Ery15. The sequence goes on along the minus strand of NZ_CP087588.1, from coordinate 1,694,063 downwards.
CGCCGGTCCGGCAGGATGCGGACACGAACACGACGGGGTATTACCGATGAACATGCGCTCCAACTTTGCCAGGCGGGCATCGGCGCTTTTGCCGATGGCTTTCGGATTGGCCGGTTTCGGATTGGCGGCACAGCCCGCACTGGCGCAGATCCAGACGATCGATCCGAACACGACCTATAATTCCGGCGCCTATCAATCGTCCGGCGGGGCGATCGATGGTGATCTGAACGGTGAATTGCCGCCTGTGTCGGGCGATGCGATGGCGGGCGATCCCTATGCGGTACAGCCCGCGCCGGCACCGGCACCGTCACCGTCACCGGATCCAGCCCCTTCGCCGGCACAGGATCCCTATGCACCGCCTGCTTCGGAACAGGGCGCGCCATACGATCCCTATGCCGCGCCCGTTGCAGAGGGGGCGCCCACCGATGTGGTGCCCGCCGAACAGGCCGCCCGTCAGGCATCGACATCCTCGACCTATCAGGAAGACGATCTGATGGGGGCGGCCGAGGGCGTGTTCGGCGAAGGTGCCGAAGGGCTTGCGGGCCTGATCGAGAAAATCCTGAAAGATCAGGGCGAACCCAATGCCTATATCGTCGGGCGCGAGGCTGGCGGTGCGTTCATCGCGGGTGTCCGCTATGGATCGGGCACCATGTATCACAAGGTCGAAGGCAAGCGGCCAGTCTATTGGACCGGTCCGTCGGTCGGCTTCGACTTTGGCGCGAACGCGGCATCGACCTTCGTGCTCGTCTATAATCTGTGGGACAGCGAGGAGTTGTTCACCCGCTATCCGGCGGGCGAGGGCGCGGCCTATGTCGTGGGCGGGCTGAATGCCAGCTATATGCGCAAGGGCGATGTGGTGCTGATCCCGATCCGGCTTGGCGCCGGTGCGCGGCTGGGCATCAACGCGGGCTATATGAAATTCAGCAAGAAACAGGACTGGCTGCCGTTCTGACCGGGGGGCCTGACCCTCATGCGGTCACAAGCAGCCAGGTGAGATAGACGGTATAGGCCAGCACCAGCGCGCCGCCCAGACTGCGCCCGACCCTGCGCCAGCGCAGCGCGACAAACAGCAGGCCCGCAGCGCTGAGCGTGAGCAGGCCAAGATCCCACGGCAGCAGGCCGGCGGGCAGCGGGGCGGGGGCGATCGCCATGGTGACGCCCCCGATGCCCAGAAGATTATAGATATTCGATCCGACCACATTGCCGAACGCCACCTCGGTCTCGCCCTTGCGTGCGGCCATGACCGATGTGACCAGTTCGGGCATCGATGTGCCGATGGCGATCACGCTCAAGCCGATGGCGGTTTCGCTCAATCCCGCGATACGCGCGAGTTCGATGGCGGCATCGACCATAAACCGTCCCCCGACGACCAGCAGGGCCAGCCCGCCCAGTGTCAGCAGCACGGGAATGGTCCAGCCCTTGCCGCTGGCGTGCAGGGGCGGTTCCTTCATCTCTGCCGCTTCGGCCCGTTCATAGGGGGCATTGGGGACGGAAACCGAACGGTCGCGCAATTCTTCCTGATAGCAGCGCGCGATATAGGCGATCAGCGCGGCCAGCATGGCGAGGCCGATCCATGTCGCGCCCCAGCCCGACCACGCCAGCAAAACCAGCGCTGCCGAACCGGCCAGCGCGACGCCCGTGTCGCGGCTGGCGATGTCGGCGCGGATGACGATCGGGGTCATCAGTGCCGCCGAACCCATTATCAGCAAGGTATTGGCGATGTTCGATCCGGCGATATTGCCCCATGCGATGGCGGGTGAACCGGCCAGCGCGGCCTGTAGGCTGGCGACCAGTTCGGGCGCAGAGGTCGCAAAGCCGACAATCACCAGCCCCACGATCAGGGGCGACACGCCCGCGCTTTCGGCAAGGCGCACTGCGCCGCGCACCAGCAATTCGCCGCCCGCCAACAGTCCGGCGAGACCGATGGCGAGCGTCAGCAAGGTCAGTATCACGACAATAGTGCTCTCAAAAATGCGTCCGATTGTGCATGGCGTGTCACGCAGGCAGCACCGGCCACGCCGCTTGGGTGTCTATGGCGCGCTGCGGCTTGAACCGGTTGGCGGCGGAGCGGTGCAAGGCGGCCCGTATGCGATGACGCAATAGGCGAAGCCGCAGCATGTTCCACGCATCGGGATCACGCCGCTGCTTTTCCATGCGCAGATGGCGATCCACCTTTTGCAAAAGTTCGGTCAGTCTGAAAATACGGCCCTTCATCTATCGCTCCTTGATCGAGGCTGTTCGATCGGTCACCGATGCGATGTGGGGAAGCAGGAAGTTCGGCCCGTCGATCGCGCATCGGATGATCCGATGCGGTCCGACATCACGCGCATTCTGTAACGAATACACGCCAGAGGGGCCCGGCCCGCAAGGTTGATGTGGGAAGGGGCCTTTCCGATTTCAAGATAAGTCGCACCGCTGCGGGGCGTTCGGGGCTTGCCCGACGGGCAAAGCACCGGCATGGAGCGCCCGCCCCGACGCGGTCGGGTCACGAATCGATTCCCAAGCGAACAGGATTGCCATGACCATGCTTGCCCAGCTCACCCAACAGCCCCCTGACGCGCTGCTTGCGCTGATCAAGCTCTATTCGGCTGACGAGCGTGCGGACAAGATCGACCTTGGCGTCGGCGTCTATCGCACGGGGCAGGGCCACACACCGGTCTTTACCTCGATCAAAAAGGCCGAACAGATCCTTGTCGATCATCAGGATTCCAAGGCCTATCTCGGTCCCGAAGGCGACATGGGCTTTGTCGAGGCGCTGAAGCCGATCATCTTCGGTGCCGGTTTTTCCAAGCTTGACCAGATCGACGGCATGCAGACGCCGGGCGGCACCGGCGGTGTGCGTCTGGCGGCGGCACTGGCCAAGGCGGCGGGCGTTACGAAAATCTGGATGGGCACGCCCAGCTGGCCCAACCATGCGCAGATCATGAAAGACCTTGGCGTAGAAGTCGGCACGTTCAACCATGCGTCCGCCGATGGCACGGCCGATATGGCGGGCCTGCGCGACGCGATCGCGGCGGCGGCGCCCACCGATGCCATCCTGCTGCACGGTTGCTGCCACAACCCCACCGGCATCGATTACACGCTGTCCGATTGGGAAGAAATCGCCCGCCTGCTTGCAGGAAAGGGCATGCTGCCAATCCTCGACCTTGCCTATCAGGGTCTGGGCGACGGGCTGGAAGAAGACGCGGCCGGTGTCCGTCTTGTGCTGGAAGCCGTGCCCGAAGCGCTGATCGCCTATAGCTGCGACAAGAATTTCGGCCTTTACCGCGACCGCGTGGGCGCGATCTATATGATGGGCGAGGGGGTGGATTGCCTGCCCTGCATCGCGTCGAACGGTGCCGCGCTGGCGCGTGCCAACTGGTCGATGCCGCCCGATCACGGCGCGGCTGCGGTGCGCACCATTCTGGAAGATGCGGCACTGACCGCAGAGTGGAAGGACGAGCTGGAATCGATGCGCACCCGCATCAATCAGGTTCGCGCAAGGCTGGCCGAAGCAGGCGTCGCCGGCAGCGTCGATCTGCGCCCGCTGGCCGGACAGCGCGGATTGTTCGCGATCCTGCCGCTGTCGAAAGAACAGATCGCCGCGCTGCGCAGCGATCACGCGATCTATATGGCGGGATCGGGCCGCATCAATATCGCGGGGCTGACGATGGGCAATATCGACAAGTTCATCAAGGCGGTGGCCACGGTTAGCGCCTGACGCCAACACCTGATCGGAACTGAGCGGGCAGGCATGAAGCCACGCCTGTCCGCTCTTTACACGCCCGCCCGCTCTTTAACGGTGCAGATCAAACCTGCCGCACAGGCCTAGGTCTGAAGCGATTGCATCCGCTTTAAATAGCGGGCCAGAACGTCGATCTCCAGATTGACGATATCGCCCACGGCCAGCGCACCCAGCGTCGTCACTTCGGCAGTGTGGGGAATGATATTCAGCGCAAAGCGGGCCGTGCCGTCGGACAGGTCCTGAACCGCATTCACCGTCAGCGATACGCCGTCGACGGTGATGCTGCCCTTGCCCGCGATGAACGGCGCCATATCGGCAGGGGCGTCGATTTCGAAATGGATCGATCCGCCGCGTTCCTCGCGAATGGCGACGGTGCCGACCGCATCGACATGGCCGGTCACGATATGGCCGCCCAACTCGTCACCCAGCTTCATCGCCTGTTCCAGGTTCAGGCGGCGCCCTTCGGTCCATTGGCCCGGCGCGGTGCGGCTGCGGGTTTCCCCGCTGACATCGACGGCAAACCAGCCTTCGCCCCGCTCCACCACGGTCAGGCACACGCCCGAACAGGCGATGGAAGCGCCGATATCGATGGCGGCCGTGTCATAGGGGCAGGCGATGCGCAGGCGCGTGTCGCCCTGCTGTGCGACCGTGCTGACGGTGCCGATGGCAGTGATTATTCCGGTGAACATGGCGTGCGCTCGTAAAGGCAGAACTCGTCCTTGCCAAGCATCCGGCTGTCGGCCATCCGCCATCGCCCGTGCGCCCGATCGAGCGAGGCAAGGCCGATATCGCCGATCCCGCCCATGCCGCCGCCGATGATGACGGGCGCGCGATAGATCGCCAGCCGGTCGACCATATCGGCCGCCAGAAAGGCTGCCGCCGCCTTGGCTCCGCCTTCGACCAGCAGATATTGCGCGGGCATCATCGGGGACAGATCCGCCGCATTGCGCAATGCCTGCCAGCCATCGGGCACATCGCCCTGTGTCAGGGCCCAGCGCGCGGGGCCGCAATGGTCAAGGCCGTTCAGCCGCACGTCCAGACGCGGCGCATCGGCCCGCAGAGTGCCGCCGCCGACCAGTATCGCATCGCTCATCGCGCGCAGCATATGGGTATGTGCGCGCGCTTGGGGGCCGGTGATCCATTGGCTTTCGCCGCTGGCCATGGCGATGCACCCGTCAAGCGACAGGGCAAGCTTCAGCGTGACATGCGGTCGGCCCCGTGTCTCGCGCATCAGGAAACCCGCCAGCGAATGGCGGCTGGCCTTGCAGTCGGCCAGTACCGCTTCGATCCCCGCGTCCTGCAAGAGCGCGATGCCGCGCCCGTTGGTGCGCGGATCGGGATCGCCGCAGCCGATCACGACGCGGGCGGGGCGTGCCTCGGTCAACAGGCTGGCGCAGGCGGGGCCGCGGCGGCTTTCATGTGCGCAGGGTTCCAGCGTGACAAAGATCGTGCTGCCACGCACCGCATCGCCTGCCTCTGCGATGGCCACAGCCTCGGCATGGGGGCGTCCGCCTTCGGCCGTCCAGCCGCGACCGATGACCTTGCCGTCCCTGACCACGATGGCACCAACGGCGGGATTGGGCCGCGACAGGGGGCGCCCGCGCATGGCCAGCGCTGCCGCCGCCGCCAGCCAGCGGCGGTCCTGCGCATCCGGCTTCTGCGCCTGCGACTTATTCGGCTGTGTCAACGGGGGCCTGCTGTTCCTTCGGGCTTACGATCTGGCCGGTCGCGGGATCGATGGTGCCCCAACGGGCGAGGGCCTTGGCCCGCGCCTCTGCCAGATCGCGTTCGTACTGGCGCCGCTCGGCCTCGCCCTCGGCACGGGCTTCGGACGTATCCACGCCGGTGGCATTGCCCACCGTCTCATACGCTTGGCGAGCGGCGGCGCGGCGGGCATCCGCCTCGGCAAACCGTTCGTTCTTTTCCTGCTGGTTGGCGATGTTTTCGGCGATGATCTCGGCATCGGTTCGGTCGCCCTGATAGCTGGTGATATAAGTAACTTCGGGCGGGCGGGGCTGGATCATGTGCGATTCGCCGAACATCGTGCCGAAAATCGCAAAGGTCGCCGCGCCCGACAGCAGCAGAACGCGCAGCCGGACGGGGTTTTCCTGCACCCAGACATCGCGGAAATCGCGCACGGCCGCGACCGGATTGAACAGGCGGAAAAAGCGGGAGAATGAGAACATGGTGGCCCAGATAATAGCGCGGCACGCCTTTCGCCAGCCTTAGCGGAGATTCCGGCCCTAACCGAAATACCGGCCCTAACCGAAATACCGGTAAAGCGTGCGCCCTTCGCGCTTGAGCCAGCGGTCGGCAGCGGGAAGGCCCGCGCCGAACAGGCGGCCCAGCAAGGCGTGGAATTGTGGCGAATGGTCGAAATGCACCAGATGGGCGACTTCATGCGCGACGACGGACCGGCGCACCGCATCGGGGGCCATCACCAGCCGCCAGTTGATCCGCACCGTCCCGCTGGTCGAACAGCTGCCCCAGCGGCGGGTCGCGCGGCTAAGCCGCAGATCGGGCATGGCAACGCCCGCTGCGCGGCAATATTCGGCCAGATCGGCGCGGCACAGCGCCAGCGCCTCGGCTTCCAGCCAGCGCTGGATGCGGCGGTCCAGATTGTCCCGCGGTCCGCCCAGCCGCAGGGTCCCATCGCTGGCGACGGGCATCCGCTTGGCCGCCGCATGCCATTCGATCCGCAACTCATCGCCGCGAAACGGCACCGTGTCGCCATGACCTACCGGTTTGCGTTCGGGCGCGGCGGCGCGTTGCGCTGCCAGCCAGCTCAGCCGCGACAGGGCGAAATTCGCCCCTTCGCGCAAGGGCACGCCCAGGGGCACGGTCACGCGCGCCTCGTTCCCGTCGGGCGACAGGCGCAGGGTCATGCGGCGGGCGGTGGCATGGGGGCGCACCAGCAATGGCAGCGGGCCATCCGCCAGCGGCAGTTCTTCGCGCAGTTCGCGCGGAGGGCGGGCGCGGCGCGACAGGAAATTTTCAAGGCCCCGGCGCGCGCGGTCCTTCATTCGGTCTCATCCCCGTCGGGTGCTTCGAACTCTTCAGGTGCCTCGACCAGGGTGAACCCCTCGATCAACGCATGTTCCTCGATCGGGCCTGCCTCGTCCTCGGAAATGACGCACCCCGCGACCGATACGCCTGCGCGCCTGACGGCATCGCGGTCGCCGCTGATCAGATAATGCCAGTCGGGCAAGGGCCGGTCGCTGGCCCGCAGGCGATAGGCGCAGGTTTCGGGCAGCCATGGCAGCGTGCCCGCCGTTGCGCGCGTCAGTTGCAGGCAATCGGGCACGTGGCGCTTGCGGTTCGGGTAATCCATGCAGCGCGCCGTGGCCGTATCCAGCAGGCGACAGGCGACATTGGTGGGATAGATTTCCCCCGTATCGGCATCTTCCAGCTTGTGGATGCAGCACTGACCGCAGCCGTCGCACAAGGCTTCCCATTCGGCATCGCTGATCCGGTCGAGCGGGCGTTCCCAGAACGGCGTCTCGCCGGCGGTGTCGTCCGCTATTGCACCCATTTGGCCAGCTCGTCCGCAAGCACTTGCGGCCCCTGATGCGTTTCCAGAATGGCGACCGGCTTGCCATCGGGATCGAACAGCAGCGTCATCGCCGTGTGGTCCACGCGGTAATAGCCCGTCTCGTCCGGCTCGCCATAGCTATAGGTCGCGACGAACGCCTTTGCGGCGGCGGCGACCTGTTCCTGCGTGCCGGTCAGCCCGACCATGCGCGGGTGGAACGCGGCGGCGAATTCACCGACCACTTCGGGCGTATCGCGCTTCGGATCGACCGAGATGAAGATCGGCGTAACCTTGGCAGCGCGCGCCGCGTCCATCTCCTCGAAACGGTTCAATCCGCCGCCGATGGCAGCCGCATCGACCGGGCAGACATCGGGGCAAAAGGTGAAGCCGAAATAGACGATACGCCACTGGCCCGCGAAATCCTGCCAGGTGACTGTCTTGCCGTCTTTATCCACCAGCGTGAAATCGCCGCCGATGGTCGCGCCCGCCAGCGGCCAGTCGGCTTCCGACGGGGCAGACGGGGCGCTGTTGCAGCCGGTCACGGCCAGCGTGGCCGCCAGCAGCGGAGCGATCAGGGCTTGGCGAAGGGAAAGGGATTTTTTACGCGTCATGGCAGGCGGGTTCATGTCGTGCTAAGGCCCTGCTGGCAAGGACGAAACGACCCTGCGGCGTGCGTGAAATGCGCCGGACCGTCCCCATATGCGACGGGGCGGGGTTGGAACGGGTCGATAGGAACGGAAAGAATTCGCGTGTCTGACTTTACATCGCAGCGGGCCAAGCGCCCTGTTATTCGCATTCTGGCGGCGGTTGCCGCGATGGCCTGCGCCCTGTCGGCGCTGCCCGCGCAGGCGCAGTTTTCGACCGGCTATAAATTTCTGGAAGCGGTGAAAAAGTCCGAAGGCAACGATGTGATCGACATGCTGTCCGATCCGTCCAGCACCATCGTCAACACGCGCGACCTGACCAGCGGCGAAACCGCGCTGCACATTACCGTGTCGCGCCGCGACGCGACATGGACGCGGTTCCTTTTGAATAAGGGCGCCAATCCGAATATCGCAGACAAGAAAGGCGTGATGCCGCTGCAGATCGCGGTTTCGCTCAATTTTCAGGACGGGGTTCAGGCGCTGCTCGACGGGGGGGCTAATCCCAATGCGACCAATGCCACGGGCGAAACGCCGCTGATCACCGCGACCCTGATGCAGAACGTGTCGCTGGCGCGCATCCTGCTGGACAAGGGTGCCGATCCCGACCGTGCCGACCGTTCGGGCCGTTCGGCGCGCGACTATGCCAGACAGGGGGAGCGCAATCCGGTGCTCGACCTGATCGAAAGCGCCGATGCCGATGCGGCGGACCAATACGGGCCGGTGATGCACTGATGGGTATTGCAGCCGACGATCTCACGCTCGACCAGCTGGCCGTCGCGCTGGCCCCCGCGATTGCCGATGCGGCGGTGTTCGACGGCTGGACCCCGCTGGCCGTGCGCGCCGCGGCTGAGATGGAGGGTGTCGATCCCGATGTCGCGATGCTGGCCTTTCCGGGCGGGGCGATGGATATGATCGCGGCGTGGATCGCATCGATCGATGCCGCCATGGCGCAGGCCCTGCCTGCCACCGCGCTGGAGAATATGGGTGTCGGCCAGCGGATCCGCGCGATGCTGGTGTTCCGGCTGGAGGCTTTGGCCCCAAGGCACGAGGCGTTTCGCCGCGCGATGGCGATCATGGCCATGCCGCAGAATGTAAAGCGCAGCGCGAAAACGGGCTGGCGCAGCGCTGATCTGATGTGGCACATGGCGGGCGACACTGCGGCGGATTTCAATCATTATTCCAAGCGCGCCATCCTGTCCTCGGTCTATGCCAGCACGCTGGCCGTGTTCTCGCAGGATGAGAGCGAGGGTTTTGCCGACACATACGCCTTCCTCGACAGGCGGCTGAAGGACGTGGCCGGGTTCGGAAAATTCACCGCGCGTTTCAAACGCGACGATGCCGAGCGTTTTTCGCCCATGCGCTTGCTGGGCCGTTTGCGTTACCCCGCCCGCTAACCCGGACTGCTGACAGGCAATATTGCGAACGAGTTGCAATTCTCGTCCGACTGTGCGAGCGCCGCAGCCGATATGATTCAGCATGGCGATTCACTGGCCGATTGCGGCCTTGGTACCACCGTTCGCGTCGTCGCGGTGGATTGGGACAGTCTCGATCCGGCAGAGGGGCGCCGTTTGCGCGCACTGGGTCTTGATGCGGGTGCCGTGCTGAAACTGGCGCATCGGGGCATTTTCGTGGGCCGTGATCCGATCGCGCTGGAAATCGGGCGCATGACCATTGCCCTGCGCCGCAGCCACGCTCTGGCGGTCATGGTCGAACCCGCTCCGCAAGAAGCGCCGCATCCTGCCGCCGATCCCGTCGATGGCACACAGGCGGGGGCTTCGGCATGAGCCGTCCGATCCAGACCGTTGCGCTTGTCGGCAACCCCAATTCGGGCAAGAGCGCATTGTTCAATGCGCTGACCGGCGCGCGCCAGAAAATCGCAAATTATCCCGGTGTTACGGTGGAACGCAAGGCGGGCCGCATGACACTGCCCAATGGCGAACCGGCCGAGTTGATCGACCTTCCCGGTTCCTATTCGCTCGACCCGTCGAGCCCCGATGAAGAAGTCACGCGCAAGGTCATCACCGGCGCACAGGACGGGCAGCGGCAGCCCGATGCGCTGATCCTCGTGCTCGATGCCAATAATCTTGAACAGCATCTTGTGTTCGCGCAGGAAGTCATCGCTTTGGGCATGCCCGTGGTGGTGGCGCTCAACATGGTCGATCTGGCCAAGCGCGACGGGCTGGTGCTCGATCCCAGGGCGCTGGAAAACGCGCTGGGCGTGCCGGTGGTGGAAACCGTCGCCGTGCGCCGCCGAGGCCTTGGCGAACTGGGCGAGGCTTTGGCCAAAGCTGCGGACGGCCACCGGATTGAGGCGATTATTTCCGACGATCTCGACATGGCCGAACGCCGCATTTCGGCGCGCGCGATGGCCAGGGGCGCGATCCTGTCCGAAACGCGCCAGCGCCGCCTGCATCGCGGGCTGGACCGCGTGTTGCTGAACCCGTGGGCGGGGCCGGTGATCCTGCTGGGCCTGCTGTTCGTGATCTTTCAGGCGGTGTTTGCCTGGGCGACCCCGTTTGCCGATGCGCTGGACGGTGCCGTTGTTGCGATTTCGGACTGGGTGGTGGCCACTTTCCCTGAAAACCTGCTGCGCGACGCGGTGACAGAGGGGCTGCTGGCAGGCGTCGGTTCGGTCGTCGTGTTCCTGCCGCAGATCGTGGTGTTGTTCTTCTTTATCCTGCTGATGGAGGCGACGGGCTATATGGCCCGCGCCGCTTTCCTGATGGACCGGATGATGGCCTTTGTCGGCCTTTCGGGACGCAGCTTCATTCCGCTACTGTCCAGCTTTGCCTGCGCCATTCCGGGCATTATGGCGACGCGGTCGATCAGCGATCCGAAAGACCGGCTGACGACGATCCTGATCGCACCGCTGATGACCTGTTCGGCACGGCTTCCTGTCTATGCGGTGATCATCGCGGCGTTCATTCCGGCACGCAATGTGGGTTGGGGGATCGGGCTGCAGGGGCTGGTCCTGTTCGCGCTCTATGTCGCGGGAATCGTCGGCGCGATGCTGGTGGCGTGGGTGCTGCGCCGTTCGGTGGCGCAGGGCGGGGCTTCGGGCTTCATCATGGAACTGCCGCGTTACCAGTGGCCGCGCATCGGCGACCTGTTGCTGGGCCTTTGGCAGCGCGCGTGGATATTCCTGCGCCGCGCGGGCACGATCATCTTCTCGGTCACGGTGGTGCTGTGGCTGCTGTTGTCGTTCCCGCAGGCGGGACCGGGCGAGGATCAGGTGGATGTCTCGATCGCAGGGAAGATCGCCAACGGGCTGGCCGTGGTGGTCGAACCCATCGGCTTCAACCGCGATATGGCGCTGGCGCTGATTCCCGCCATGGCCGCGCGCGAGGTGGCGGTGTCCTCGCTCGCCACGACCTATGCGGTGTCTAGCGAGGACGAGGACGAAACCGCGCAGGCATTGGGCGACCGGCTGGCGAACGACTGGACCCTGCCGATGGCGCTGTCCTTTCTGGCATGGTTCGTGTTCGCGCCGCAGTGCCTGTCCACCATCGCCGTCGCGCGGCGCGAGACGAATGGCTGGAAATGGCCGGCCTTCATGCTCGCCTATCTGTTCGCGCTTGCCTATCTGGCGGCCTTCGCAACCTATTGGATAGCGGTGGGCGCGGGGCTTTAGGGGCACGCCTGCAAACCGCTGGACCCGAATGTGGGGAAATCGACCCGCGACAGTCTGGCGATGGGGCGCGCGGCTCCCTAGGTCAGTGGGGACGTATTTCCAAAGCGATTCTCCAAGGACGAAACAATGGCGGGTTCACTCAACAAGGTCATGCTGATCGGCAATCTGGGCGCCGATCCGGAGATCCGGTCATTCCAGAACGGCGGCAAGGTCGCGAACCTGCGCATCGCCACCAGCGAGACGTGGAAGGACCGCAATAGCGGCGAGCGTCAGGAACGGACCGAATGGCACACCGTGGCGATCTTTTCCGAAGGTCTGGTCGGCGTGGTCGAACGCTTTCTGCGCAAGGGCAGCAAGGTGTATATCGAGGGTCAGTTGCAGACCCGCAAATGGCAGGACCAGCAGGGTAACGACCGTTATAGCACCGAAGTCGTACTGCGCGGGATGAACGGTACGCTCACCATGCTCGACGGCGCGCAGGGCGGCGGTTCGGGCGGCGGCAATCGCGGCGGCGGCGGCGATTGGGGCGGCTCGTCGGGTGGCGGCGGTTCCGGCGGCGGATGGAACCAGGGCGGCGGATCGTCGGGCGGTTCGGGTGGCGGCTGGAATCAGGGCGGCGGTTCGGGCGGCAGCTCTGGCGGCTCGTCGGGTGGCGGCTATGACGATCTGGACGACGATATTCCGTTCTGATCAGGTGTCAGGATGGCTTGTGAGTCAGCCATCATTTCGCTGATTTAAAATGATTGTCTTGAAATAGTGCCACCCTGTTGCTGGCCGCCGGAGCGGTCGGGGCAGGGTGGCTTTTTTGTCGAGTTGTCGTGGTACAGACTTGTTCCGCCGCTGCCTCCTTTAGGCACGACCTCGTCAATTTGTGACTGCGCAAAAGGATAACGCAGCAGGCCATTGGAATAGCGGTAATTGCCTAGGTTTCGTGGACAAAGCTTGACTGTGGACTCGGACCTTGATTCAAGGCTGGCTTTTGGAGGCAGCCTTGGGCGAGCGGATTGGCGTTACGGACGAAGAGTGGGAAGTGATCGGGCCGCTGCTGCCACCTGAGCGGGGTCGTGGCTGCCGTCCGGCGCAGGACAACCGCCCCTATTTCGAAGGCATGATGTGGATCGCGCGGACCGGAGCGCAGTGGCGTCACCTGCCGGATGAGTATGGCAAGTGGAACAGCGTTTTCCGGCGCTATCGACGATGGGTTACGACCGGCGTGTTCGATGCCATGCTGGAGACGCTGGCGGAACTGGCGGGGCGCGACACAGCCGCCGACATGATCGATAGCACCGTGGTCCGGGCACATCATTGTGCCGTCGGCATAAAAAGGGGACTCAGCAAACCGAGGCGCTTGGCCGATCGCGCGGCGGCTTCACCACCAAGCTCCACGCAAGGTGCGATGCCAGAGGCTTGCCCCTCGGCTTCGTGCTGACACCGGGGCAAGCGCACGATGTGCAGGGCTTCGCACCGCTGTTCCGCATGATAACTGACCGGATCGAGGCCTTCCTGGCTGATCGGGGATACGATGCCGATGCGATCCGCGAAGAGATTGAGGCGGCGGGCGTCGAGGCGGTGATCCCGGCCAAGGCGGGCCGGCGTAATCCCGCCGCGCATGATCGCGCGAAATACAAGTGGCGCAACCTGATCGAGCGACTGTTCAATAAACTCAAGAACTGGCGACGCGTTGCGACCCGCTACGACAAAACCAAGGAATCCTATCTCGGCTTCGTCGCGCTCGCCTCAGTCAAACTCTGGATACCCTTTGTCCACGAAACCTAAAAACAAATACACGGGATAGCCTTTGTCGGAGGACAAATCGGCTTTCCGAAGCGATCGTACCGCATCACGCCCAGGATGTATTCAAGGAGGGCATTTGCACAATTCGGGAGGCCAATTGACAAGGGGGCGGCGATGGACGCGAATGCTCGTAAGATTATCTTGCTCGAGGCCAATGAAGTTCCGTTCAAGGTAATCGATTATTATGCGCAATCGACGAACGGCCCCCTTGCCAGGTTCCTGAAAAACTCCGCCCAATATCTGACCCATTGTCCGGACGAGATTGAGCTTGATCCATGGATAAGCTGGCCGACGCTGCACCGCGGCGTCGTCGATTCCAAGCATAATATCCTGCACCTCGGCCAGTCACTTGAGAAAGCAAATAGCGATTACCCGGCGATCTGGGATATTCTTTCCCGAAACGGCGTGAAGTGCGGTGTCTTCGGTTCGCTCCATTCCAGCACTGCGCCAGCGAACATCAACGATTTTGCGTTCTATGTACCGGATTTCTTCGCGCACGAAAGCTTTGCCCACCCAAAGGCTCTTGAACCGTTTCAGGATTTCAATCTGGCGATGACCCGCCGGTCAGCGCGGAATGTCGATCGCGGCTTTCCCAAGTCGGAAACCATCGGCTTTCTGAAATCGGCTCCGAAAATCGGTATCAAGACATCGACGGCGATGAAACTGGCCCAGCAGCTGGTCGAAGAGCGTGTCGAACCTCTCAGGAAAATTCGTCGGCGTTCGATCCAGCCGCTGCTCGGGCTGGATGTCTTTATCGATCAGCTTGAGTCTAATCGCCCGGATTTCGCCACTTTTTACACCAATCACGTTGCGGCGAATATGCACAGATATTGGGCGGCGGCCTTCCCGGACGATCCGAACGGATCAATCGTCGAGGAACAGTGGCAGGAGATTTATGGGGACGAGATCCGCCACGCGATGAGCGTGCTTGAAACAATCGTCGAACGCCTTGTCGATTTTACCAAAAAGCATCCCGAATATGTTCTGGTGTTCGCGTCATCGATCGGTCAGGCTGCGGTGTCGAGTTCGCATACCGACGGGTTTTATACGATCACGGATCTGACGAAATTCATGTCGGCCATGGGGGTCGAAGAAGAGGACTTCGAAGAACGGTTTACCATGGTCCCATGCCGGTCGGTCATGGTTTCCAAGGATAAGATCAATGGCATGTGCGACCGGATGAACAGCCTGGTGTTCGGCAATAACCGCCTCGCCGAAACCGTGACGGAAACGCCCCCGCTGAGTTACGATCGCAAGGACGATTCCAGTATTCAGCTTTATATTTATTTCGACCATTACGACGGGCCGACAAATGGAATGCTGGGCGATACGCCGGTATCGTTCGAAGATGTCGGGATCGGATGGTTCGAACACGAAGACAATGTTGCCTGCACGGCGCACCATATCCCCGAGGGCAGCCTGATTATTTTCGACCCTACTTTGGATCGCGTTCACAATGACGGGCGGCCACTGGTCAATACCACTGCAATCGCGCCTGCAATCCTTGCGAATTTCGGCCTGACCACGCCCGAATATATGAATAGTGAGGGGTTTTCCATCCGCTAAGTCGCGCGGTGCCAACGGATCTGCAGCAGCTAGTAGTATTTTGATGAACGGACAGTCCGTTCCGACTGGTCATGCACGCGATCCGTATTTCAGAGTGTCGATGCTTCGGTGCCGATTGGATCGGCCTGGCCGACATCAGCGGTCAGTTCGATGCGGCCAAGTGCAACGTCATTTCGCTACTGCAGGAGTTGGACGAAGGGGGCCGTGAAAGCGGCGACATGGCACGCGATTAGCCGGTTGGTGTCGGAAATCGATGCGCGCGGTACTTGGAATGGTAGGCGCGTTAGGACGATGACCACATCGACCTTGGCGACGGAGATGCTCTCGCCAACGTGAAAGGGGCCCGGTCGCTGGCTGCGGCAATGACGACGCGGGCCTCGTCTGTGGCGTTGCGGGCAAGATCGGAAATCAGCCCGCAGCTATGGTTGCCACCCACATTTACAGGTCTGACCTGTGCCATGGCGGTATCGCAGCCGATCGCACCCATACTCGACAGGGTCAGCCGGTCGTAGCGGTAGGGCTGTTCGATCCGGCAGCTCCTTGACCAGAGTGGTCAACTCGCCGCCGGTTTGTCCCACACGATATAGGCGCGGGGGCGGATATTTTGCGCCACATCGAGGCTGGCGGGATCGATTATGCCAGTCTCGCCTTGGCTCACAGCCTGCCCGCCAGTCGCAGCACGGTTTCGGCGAGGGCCAGATAGGGCCGGTCGAGCATCCCGCCCTTGTACTCGATTGCACACGCACCCGGATTGGCGGCGAAAATATCGACGATTTCCTGCGCGTCGGCAATTTCGTCTTCGCTTGGCGTGAACGCTTCGTTAATCACATTTGCCTGCGCAGGATGGATCGCCAGCATGCCGCGATAGCCTTCGGCGCGCACTTTTTCGGCACGGGCGCGAATCCCGTCGAGGTCGCGGAAATCGCCGTGGATCGTCTCGATCGGCAGCACATTGCCCGTCGCCGCTCCGATCAGGCGCAGGCTGCGGGCCAGCTTGTAGATATAATCGTAATCGCCGCTGGCGTCACGGTTGTTGATGGCGCCCGGCGCATCGGCCAAATCTTCCGCGCACCATGTCATGCCGATCAGCCGCGCCGCGCCCGCACATTCGAAGATGGTGAAGATGGCTTCGGCAGCCTCGGTCACCAGGGCGATCACCTTGGTCGATCCCTGTTCGATGCCATTCGCTGCTTCCACAGCGGTCAATTAATGATCGAGCAATTCCATATCGTGTCGGTCGCGCGATTTCGGCAACATGAAGCTGCCGGGCATCACGACGGCCAGATCGTCGACCGGATTGATCCGCACCCACAGCTGTTCGTGACCGGTTTCTTTCGATTGCAGGAATTCGCCCACCGGCTATTTGGCGGCATTGATGCCGGTCCCGCAATTCATGTGTGCGCGGAAGATGGTCGCAGGCTTCATCATCGCCTGGTTTGCCGTCCCACCGAGACGATAATCGCTATCCCGGCAGTCCAGTGGACTTCTTCAGATCGCCGTTCAGGATAACGGGACCTACGCCTGCTGGTGCTGACGTTAAACCGGTCCGATGCGCTGAGTGCGATGAGCCTGACCCTGCATGTGCTGAACAACGTGCCCAATATGCTATGCACAAAGCGTCTACCTCGCCTTACGGGGCGCTGAGATTTTGCGAGGCCAAACCGATCTGCCGGTGCGATTGACAATCTACTGACGAGACTATTATCTACTATTGAGTAAACAATACGGGATTGAGGCATGATTCTCAGCGAGACGCAAAGTGCCATCCGCGATGCCGTGCGCAGTTTTGCGCAAGAGCAGATCCGACCGCGCAGCTTCGCGTTCGAGGGCGACGGCGGCTATCCATCCGAATTGTTCGAGGAACTGGCCGGGCTGGGCCTGATGGGCATGACCGCGCCAGAAAAATTCGGCGGGGCCGAAGCGGATTTCATATCCTATGCCCTTTCGCTGATCGAAATCGCGGCGGCCGATGGTGCGCTTTCGACCATCCTCTCGATCCAGAACAGCCTGATCGTTGCCAGCCTGATCAAGGATGCGACACCGGCTCAGCAGGAACGGTTCCTGCCCGATCTGATCGCGGGCCGCATGATCGGCGCTTTTGCGCTCACCGAAACCGACGCGGGTTCCGACGCCGCAGCAATGCGGACGCGCGCGACCAGGGTGGACGGCGGCTATATGCTGAACGGCGCGAAGCAGTTCATCAGTTCGGGCCGGATCGCGGGGCTGGCCATCGTTTATGCGGTGACGGATCCCGACGCGGGCAAGAAAGGCATCACCGGATTACTCGTGCCGACGGACAGCGAGGGCTATTCGGTCGACAAGGTAGAGCACAAGCTGGGGCAGGGTGCGTCGGATACTTGTGCGATCCGCTTCGACGATTTGTTCGTGCCCGAAGAATTGCGGCTGGGCGTGGAAGGGGCGGGCTATGGCCTTGCGCTTTCCAACCTTGAGGTCGGGCGCATCGGCATTGCCGCGCAATGCATCGGCATGGCGCAGGCCGCGCTCGACATCGCGGTCGATTACGCCAAGGATCGCAGCAGCTTTGGCAAACGCATCATCCAGCATCAGGCGGTGGGTTTTCGCCTCGCCGATCTGGCGGCAAGGCTGGAAGCGGCGCGCCATCTGGTGCTGCATGCCGCATCGCTGAAAGATGCGGGCGAACCCTGTTTGAAAGAAGCGTCGATGGCCAAGCTGGTGGCATCCGAAGCGGCCGAGGCTGTGGTGTCTGGCGCGATCCAGACATTGGGCGGCTATGGCTATCTGGAAGAATATGGCGTGGCCAAAATCTATCGCGATGTGCGCGTGTGCCAGATTTACGAAGGCACGTCAGACATCCAGCGCATGGTGATCGCGCGCGCGCTTTAGGTGCGCACTTAAAACGGTATTACAACGATATTTTAAGAAAAGGATCGAGACGATGAAAGTGGAAGGGCTGGCCGCCATCGTAACTGGCGGCGCATCGGGGTTGGGCGGCGCAACGGCAGAGCATCTGGCGAAGTTGGGTGCAAAGGTCACGATTTTCGACCTCAACGCCGAAATGGGCGAGGCGCATGCCGCAAAAATCGGTGGACGCTTTGCCAAGGTTGACGTGACCGACGAGTCTGGCGTGACCAATGCGATCGAGGAAGCCGAGGCAGTCAACGGCAAGGCGCGCATCCTCGTCAATTGCGCGGGCATCGGTCCGCCGCAAAAGGTGCTCGACCGCGAAGGCAACCCGATCGCACTTGGCGACTTCGCCAGAATCGTGAACATCAACCTGATCGGCAGCTTCAACGTGCTGTCGAAGTTCGCCGCGCGCATTTACGATGCCGAACCGGTGGGAGAGGAGCGCGGCGTGATCATCAGCACTGCCAGCGTCGCCGCCTATGAAGGCCAGATCGGACAGGCGGCTTATGGCGCGTCCAAGGGGGGCGTGGTCGGCATGATGCTTCCCGTTGCACGTGAATTTTCGCGCTACGGGATCCGCGTAATGACTATTGCACCGGGTCTGTTCCTGACCCCGCTACTCGAATCGCTTCCGCAGGAAGCGCAGGATTCGCTGGGCGCTCAGGTTCCTTTCCCCAGCCGGCTGGGGAAGCCCGCTGAATATGCGCAAATGGTGGAATCGATCATCGCCAATCCCATGTTGAACGGGGAGACGATCCGCCTCGACGGCGCGATCCGGATGGCCCCAAAGTGATCGCGTCCTGCAAAATGGATGTGGGCGCGGAAAGCATGACGCGCGAGTCGATGGTTTCCAGCAGCGTTACGGCCTTTCTGCGATCAGCCCGGTTCACCGGCGCGGAGTTGACGACGCTGATCCATGCCCTGCGTTCGCGAGGCGGGAAATACGGCATGCAGATCATGTGCGAAAGCGCAGGCAAGGCGAATGTCACGATTTTAGAAGCGCTTTGATGGCGTGAATGATGTATCTGATTGAGAGAGGAAAGGCATGCCCATGAAAGCCCTTGTGCCCGTGAAGCGGGTGATTGATTACAATGTGAAGCCGCGTGTGAAGGCGGACGGTTCGGGTGTTGATCTTGCGAATGTGAAGATGAGCATGAACCCGTTTGACGAGATCGCGGTGGAAGAAGCGATCCGTCTGAAGGAAGCGGGCAAGGTCGAAGAGATCATCGCGGTCAGCATCGGCCCTGCCAAGGCACAGGAGACGCTGCGCACGGCGCTGGCGATGGGTGCGGACAGCGCGGTGCTGGTCGAGACCGATCAAGAGGTCGAACCGCTGGCGGTGGCCAAGATCCTGAAGGCTGTGGCCGCCGAGATCGAGCCGGGCATCATCATTCTGGGCAAGCAGGCGATCGACGACGACAGCAACCAGACCGGCCAGATGCTGGCCGCGCTGATGGACCTGCCGCAAGGCACGTTCGCGAGCAAGGTCGAGATCGACGGCGATAGCGTGAACGTGACGCGCGAAGTCGATGGCGGGCTGGAGACGGTGAAGCTGGGCCTTCCCGCGATCGTCACGACCGATTTGCGTTTGAACGAGCCGCGCTATGCGAGCCTGCCCAACATCATGAAGGCGAAGAAGAAGCCCTTGGAGACCAAGACTCCGGCCGATTACGGCGTCGATATCGCGCCGCGCCTGAAGACGCTGAACGTGTCCGAACCGCCGGTGCGTCAGGCTGGCGTGAAGGTCGCCGATGTCGACGAGCTGGTCGCCAAACTCAAGAGCATGGGAGTCGCCTGATGAAGACGCTTGTTTATGTCGATCACGACAATGCAAATCTGGGCGATGCGACGCTTGCCACGGTAACCGCTGCTGCGAAGCTGGGCGAGGTGCACCTGCTGATCGCGGGTGCGGGCTGCGGCACTGTGGCCGATGCCACCGCGAAGATCGCGGGCGTGGGCAAGGTCCATGTCGCGGATGACGCGGCATACGAACACCAGCTGGCCGAGAATGTCGCGCCGCTGATCGTCAATCTCATGTCCGATCATGACGCGGTGCTGTTTCCTGCCACCACCACCGGCAAGAATATCGCCCCGCGCGTGGCAGCGCTGCTCGACGTGATGCAGATCAGCGATATCCTGTCGGTCGAGAGCGACAAGAGCTTCACCCGCCCGATCTATGCAGGCAATGCCATCGCCACGGTTGAATCGAGCGATCCCAAGCTGGTCATCACCGTACGCGGCACCGCCTTCGACAAGGCGGAAGCCACCGGCGGCAGCGCTGCGATCGAAGCCGTTGCCTCCACTGGCGACACCGGCAAGTCGAGCTTTGTCAGTGCCGAACTCGCCAAGAGCGAACGCCCCGAACTGACCAGCGCGAAGATCATCGTATCGGGCGGCCGCGCGCTGAAGGACGCCGAGACCTTCGAGGCGACGATCATGCCGCTTGCCGACAAGCTCGGCGCAGGCGTGGGCGCATCGCGTGCCGCCGTGGATGCAGGCTATGTCCCCAACGACTATCAGGTCGGCCAGACGGGCAAGATCGTCGCACCCGAAGTCTATATCGCCATCGGCATCAGCGGCGCCATCCAGCACCTTGCCGGCATGAAGGACTCCAAGACCATCATCGCCATCAACAAGGACGAGGATGCCCCCATCTTCCAGGTCGCAGACATCGGCCTCGTCGCCGATCTCTACAAGGCCGTGCCCGAGCTTACGAGCAAGTTGTGAGGTGAAACCCCGCGCGCCATTTGGGCCCTTAGGGGCGAGGCAGGAAGCCCGCGGCGAGATTGTCGACCAGTCGGCGCGCGGTGTCCTCAGGCGAATGGCCATGGCCTTCCTCATACCAGCGGGCGGGCCAGTTCAGCGCTCCGGCAATGGTAAAGGCGAGCAAATTGGGATCATCGCAGGCGATCGAGCCATCGGCGGTCCCTTCCGCGATCAGGCTGCACATTTCATTGTGGATCTGGCGCTTCAGTCCGCGCAGAACCTCGCGGCTTTCCCCGCTCAACGCCTCGTCCGGCGTGCGGATGACGCAGCGTCCGAAATCGCTCATATTCACTTGCGCATAGACGATCAGAAAACTGCGCAGCCGGTCCGCCGCAATGCCCTTTTCGGCGCGGGCGGCGGTTGCCGCGTCCAGCAATTGTTTCAGCCCGAAGCGCAGGCATTCGACCAGCACGCTCTCCTTGTTTCCAAGATAATGATAGACGGTCGGCTTGGTCACGCCCAGCGATCCGGCCACATCATCAAGCGAGGTCGCGTGAAAGCCGCGCGTGTTGAACATACGCACCGCCGCTTCCATCAGCGCCAGTTTCTTGGCCTGCCGGTCGCGGCTGCGCTGTTCGGCATTCCTGAAAGGCGAGGGGTTCTGGGCCAAGCGTCCTCCTGAAAATCACTTCGTCACAAGATATACCAATACGTAAGTTATATTCTCAAGAGTAATCAAAAGGAAAATGCCATGACCGATCCGATCGTGATTGCATCCTATGCCCGCACGCCGATGGGCGGTTTGCAGGGTGCGTTTGCCGATGTGAAATCCACCGACCTTGGCGCGACGGCAGTCAGGGCCGCGATCGAGCGGGCGGGGATCAAGGGCAGCGATGTTGATCAGGTGATCATGGGCTGCGTGCTTCCGGCAGGTCTGGGACAGGCGCCCGCGCGTCAGGCGGCGATCCACGCGGGGCTGGGACAGCATGTGCCCTCTACCACGGTCAACAAGATGTGCGGTTCGGGCATGCAGGCAGCCATGATGGCCTATGACGCGATTGCGGGGGGCAGCGCCGATGTGGTCGTCGCGGGCGGGATGGAGAGCATGACGGGCGCGCCCTATCTGCTGCCAAAGCATCGTGGCGGTGCGCGTTTGGGTCATGATGTCGTCAAGGATTCGATGTTCCTCGACGGGCTGGAGGACGCCTATGAGCAAGGCACGCTGATGGGTGTGTTCGCCGACCGCGCGGCGCAGGAATATCAGTTCACGCGCGAGGCCCAGGACGAATATGCGATTCGTTCGCTGACGCTCGCCAAAAAGGCGCAGGAAACCGGCGCGTTCGACCGCGAGATTACCCCGGTCGAGGTGAAGACCCGCAAGGGTGTGGAAACGGTTGCGCAGGACGAGCAGCCGGGCAAGGCCAATGTCGAAAAGATCCCGACCTTGCGCCCCGCTTTCGTGCCCGACGGCACGGTTACGGCGGCCAACAGCTCGTCGATTTCGGACGGTGCGGCCGCGCTTGTGATGTGCCGCGCCAGCACGGCGGAAAAGCTGGGCATGAAGCCGGTCGCCAAAGTGGTCGGCCATGCCGCTTTCGCACACGAACCCGGCAAGTTCACCAGCGCCCCTGTTTATGCCACGCGCAATCTGATGGATCGCATCGGCTGGACCATGGACGATGTCGATCTGTTCGAAGTGAACGAGGCCTTCGCCGTGGTCGCGTTGATCGCGGAAAAGGAACTGGGCATCGACCGCGAAAAGCTGAACGTGAATGGCGGGGCCTGTGCGCTGGGCCATCCGATCGGCGCTTCGGGCGCGCGTATCATGACGACGCTGCTGGGCGCGCTGGAAACGCGCGACCTCAAGCGCGGGATCGCGGCGATTTGCATCGGCGGCGGCGAAGCGACCGCCGTCGCGCTCGAACGGCTCTAGTTAAGGTCGAGCCCCTTTAGCTTGGCGAAGGGGTTCTCCTTTTCGGGTTCGTCCAGCCCGACTTCCCTGCGCACGCGGTCTGCATCGGGGCCGGTGGCAAATGGATCGATGGCGAGGGCGAGGCTTTGGGCCACGGCCTCGCCCAGATCGAAACGATCGCCTTCATAGGGGATCTCGTCGAGATCGCTTTCGTCCAGCTCGACTTCCTCGTCCGGATTGAAGTCGCCTTTCGCGGGGACGAACAGAAAGGCAAGCTTTTCGTCGATTTCGGCAGGCAGATCCTCACCCGAAACGGCGCAGCTTTGCACGATGGCGGCCTTCAATGTGCCCTCGGCGCTTACCTTTTCGCCGTCGCGCGACAGGGTGAGCGTGGCGGCGAGCCGGTCGACAGAGACCAGCGCGAAACGTTCGGCCAATGCGGCGCGTTCGGCATCGCTGGCGATGACTTCGACCGTGCGCCCCTCGCACTGGCGCACCGCGATCCAGCGGGTCAGTTCGGAAGCGGCTCTGCTCATCGTGCGACCCGCCCTTCGATCAGATCGTCCATCGGCGTTGCCTGAAGGTCGGTCCACAGCGCGCGCATACGTTCGGCCACGGGTGCGGGCGAAGCGCCGTCCAGCAGGGTGACATTGCGGTCCACCGCCTGTTCCAGCAGGGCCGGATCGTCGCTGTCCAACCCCTCGCGGTAGGCGGAAATGCGGCCGCCAAGCGCCGAGACGAGCTTTCCGATATGCTTCCCGACCATCAGATCGCCCACGCCTTCCTCGCGCAACTGGCCATCCATATCGGTGATGAACAATTCGGTCAGTTGCACGCCATATTGCGGTTTGCCCGAATCCTGCAGCCGCGCCATTGCCAGCGCGGTCATGGCGCTGACCATGTCGAAACGGCCTTCGATCGTATCGGCGACGCCTGCATCCCGATACCATTCCGGCTCCCGCGCGATGGCGACGATCTGGTGCCACAAGGCGGGGATGCCGCTGGGCTCTACGGGTTTGAACAGGCGGGAAAGCAGGGATTTCAAAGGACAGGCTCCTGATACGGGCGCGCGGCTGATACCAAATACGCGCGCGCCGTTCATCGGGGATTAAATCGGCAAAAGGCAGGCCCCCAACGGCTTTGCCAGCCCTGTTCGCGCGGCGCTATGCGGTGATAAGCTGTGCGCGAACTTGTGTGGCTGCGGGTCAGGCTCTAAAGGCTTGCCACGCAGCATATAGTAAGAACGCACGGGAAGCGGAAGCCTGCCGTGCAAGACCAAGACAGATAAGGCGGATCATGCAGTCCACGCGCCAGTTCCAGTTTTCCAAAATGGCCGTTCTGGCGGCTGTATCGGCAGCGGCGCTGGCGACCGGCGGATGCACTTCGATCCGCGATCATCGCGGCTATCTGTTCGATCCTGCCCTGACCGGTGCGATCCAGCCCGGCATCGACAACAAGCAGTCGGTAGAGGGAACGCTGGGCCACCCCAGCTTTGCCAGCCAGTATGGCGATCCGGTCTATTACTATGTGTCCTCCACCACCGAACAGCGCGTGTTCGGCGTTCCGCAAACCGAAGAGCACAAGGTGCTGAAGGTGGCGTTCGATGCCAGCGGTACGGTGACCAGCGTGTCGCAGACCGGCATGGAAGACGTGCGCAAGATCAGCCCCGACGGAGACGAGACCGAGACGATGGGCCGCGACCGCAGCTTCCTGCAGGATCTGTTCGGCAATATCGGTACGGTTGGCGGCGCGGGTGCCAGCGGGCCTTCGGGTCCGGGCCCGAACGGCAGCTGATCGCCCGCTTCTATCGAACGCGTCTCTATTGAACCCGTTTCGCGCGGCCCCATATCGCCCCGCATGGACGGATTTTCACATCATAACAGCGCCCACGGGCTGACCCCGTGGCACGGCACCACCATCATCGGCGTCAAACGCGGCGACCGGACCGTGATCGCTGGCGACGGCCAGGTTTCGATGGGCAATACCGTGATGAAGCCCAATGCGCGCAAGGTGCGGCGCCTGGGCGAGGGCGGGCCCGAAAAGGGCAAGGTTATCGCCGGTTTCGCTGGAGCGACTGCCGATGCCTTTACCCTGTTCGAACGGCTTGAGCGCAAGCTGGAGCAATATCGCGGACAGCTGATGCGCGCCGCAGTCGAACTGGCCAAGGACTGGCGGACCGACAAATATCTGCGCAATCTTGAAGCATTGATGATCGTGGCGGACAAGGATGTGCTGCTGGTCATCACCGGCAATGGCGATGTGCTGGAACCCGAAGGCGGGATTGCGGCCATCGGTTCGGGCGGCAACTATGCCCTGTCCGCCGCCAAGGCGCTGGCCGATTACGAGGATGACGCCGAGAAGATCGCGCGCAAGGCGATGAAGGTCGCCGCCGATATCTGCGTATTCACCAACGATCAGGTGACAGTCGAAAGCATCTAGGGCAATCACCCGAACGACTGGCGGGTTCGGGACGGGCAATCAATGGCGGGGCGAAAAGACAGGGTAGAGGCGGTTCAGCTTCTGCGCGCCGTTGCCGCCGGAACGGTGGCACTGGTTCACATCGCTTTCGGTTTTGCCGATCATATCGGATCGGGTCTTGGCCTGCCGCGCGCTTTTGCGGGGCAGGCCGGTCAGATTGCGGTGGCCGTGTTCTTTGTGATTTCAGGCTATGTGATGGTCGTATCGTCATCCGGCCTGTTCGGATCGCACGGCGCGGCGCGCTATTTCTGGGCGCGGCGGATCATCCGCATCATGCCCCCTTATTGGCTGGCCACAATGCTGCTGGTCGGCTGGTTGCTGTTTCTGGGCCGCGATGTCGAATGGATCGACCTTGGGCGATCCTTGCTGCTGATCCCCTATTGGAACGGCGCCAACGATGCGCAGCCTTTACCCATGCTATGGCCGGGCTGGACGCTGTTTTACGAAATGGTTTTCTATGCATTGTTCGGCGTGTGCCTAGTGGCGGGCAGGCGCGCAGTGCCCGCTTTCGTATGCGGTGCGATTGCGGTTCTGGTGATAATCGGAACTTTGTTTGAACCCCATGGCGCGTTGATGTTTTCGCTTACCAGACCGGTGCTGCTGCTGTTTCCTTGCGGTGTCATACTGGCCATCTGGCGCTCGCGAGGGATGGCGCTGCCACCATGGCTGCGCTGGTCGGCCATGATTTCTGCATTTGTCGCCGCCTCGCTAATGCAACCACCCAATGGTGACTGGCTGGGTCTTGCCTATGTGCGGTGGGCGGGTATTCCTGCGGTGTTGCTATCGGTGGGCGCGCTGGGCGGGCCGCTGCGTTTGGCCGGGTTTCGCGCGGTCGACCGGCTCGGCGATGCAAGCTATGCCCTTTATCTGCTCCATCTGCCTGTCGCTATGGTCTGGATATGGATTTATGTCCGCGTCGCGGCACCATTGGGATCGTGGGGCTTTGTCCTGTCCTGCTTGGTGCTGACCTATGGAGTCAGCCTGCTGTTCTACCGGTTTGTGGAAAGACCGGTAACGCGCGCATTGAACCGGCATTTGCCGCATATTGGCATCGGGGTGGACTTGAACGGGGGTGTGGACTTGAACGGGCGCGCAGAGCCGCCAAATGGGGAGCCCGGATCGAAGGGCCGTCCAGCCCGATCGTAAAGTCACAAAAGCCTATTCAAGAAGACCTGCATGAAAAACCTGACCCCCAAGGCCATTGTGGCCGCTCTGGACGAGCATATCGTCGGCCAGAAAGACGCCAAGCGCGCGGTGGCCGTGGCGCTTCGCAACCGTTGGCGGCGCCAGCGCCTTGCCCCCGAATTGCGCGACGAGGTGACGCCCAAGAACATTCTGATGATCGGCCCCACGGGTTGCGGCAAGACCGAGATCAGCCGACGTCTGGCAAAGCTGGCCGATGCGCCCTTCGTCAAGGTCGAGGCGACCAAGTTTACCGAGGTCGGCTATGTCGGGCGCGATGTCGAACAGATAGCCCGCGATCTGGCCGAAGAAGCGATCCGCCTTGAAAAGGACCGCCGCCGCGAAGCCGTGCGCGAAGCGGCGAGCGAGGCGGCGATGAAGCGCTTGCTGGATGCGCTGGTGGGCGAAAACGCCAGCGAGGCCACGCGCGAAAGTTTCCGACTGCGCGTCGTTGACGATACGATGAACGACAAGGAAGTCGAGATCGAGGTCGAGGACCAGCCGAACATGAACATGGAGCTGCCCGGCATGGGCGGCAATATCGGCATGATCAACCTGTCGGACATGATGGGCAAGGCGCTGGGCCAGAACCGCATGAAGCGCCGCAAGCTGACCGTGGCGCAGGCATGGGACAAGCTGGTCGACGAGGAATCGGAAAAGCGCATGGACCAGGACGATGTCGCCCGCGTCGCGCTGGCCAATGCAGAGGCGAACGGCATCGTGTTTCTGGACGAGATCGACAAGATCGCCGTGTCCGACCAGCGCGGGGGCACCGTCAGCCGCGAGGGCGTTCAGCGCGACCTGCTGCCGCTGATCGAAGGGACGACCGTCGCAACCAAATACGGCCCGATGAAGACCGACCATATCCTCTTCATCGCATCGGGCGCGTTCCATGTGTCCAAACCCAGCGACATGCTGCCTGAATTGCAGGGCCGCCTGCCGATCCGCGTCGAATTGCGCGCGCTGACCGAAGAGGATTTCGTCCGCATCCTGTCCGAGACGCGCGCCAATCTGGTCGACCAGTATCGCGCCCTGATCGCGACCGAGGAAGTGACGCTGGACTTCACGCCCGACGCAATCGCCGAAATTGCCTCTACCGCCGCGCAAGTGAACGAGAGTGTCGAGAATATCGGCGCGCGTCGTTTGCAGACCGTGATGGAAAAGCTGCTGGAAGAAGTCAGCTTCGACGCCGAGGAACGCACCGGCACCACCGTCACCGTCGACCGCGCCTATGTAAAGGATCGACTGGGCGAGCTGGCGGGTGACAGCGATCTTTCGAAATATATCCTGTAAGGACCCGATCCATGGCTGAGACTTCGCCCCCCGATGGCCGACTTCCCTATCGCTGCCTGACCGGCCCCGACGATCATGCGTTTTGCGAGCGTGTTTCCAAGGCCCTGGACGAAGGGTGGAAGCTGCACGGATCGCCAGCGCTGACCTTTAACGGAGAGCAGGTGATCGTCGCGCAGGCAGTGGTCTGGCCGGGCTATTCCGACTGATACAAAAAAGGCGCCGTCCGGTTCGGAACGGCGCCTTTTTTATGCCGGCTGCAAGGTCAGGGGTGGGGGGCAAGGCCGATCTCTACGCCCGTCTTGTCGGTCAGCGCATATTTGTCGACCAGATCGGCGCTGGCCGTGTTGAGGCCGATGACCTGAACTGACCGGCCATTGCGGCGCATGCGTTCCACCACCTTGTCCAGCGCGCCCACGGCCGAGATGTCCCAGAAATGGGCCGCCGAAACATCGATCACCACATGGCCTGCCGGATCGGCCTGTTCGCTTTCGGGTCCAAGCGCCGCCTGAAACCGGTCGACGCTGGCAAAAAAGATCTGGCCCGTGACCGTATAGGTCGCCGTATCGGCATCGCGCGTACGGACCACGCCGAACATGCCCATCACCTTTTGCGCAAAGAAGATGCCCGACAGCACCACGCCGACCAGCACGCCCAGTGCCAGATTATGCGTGGCTACGACGACGACGACGGTTGCCAGCATCACGACGCTGGACTGCCACGGATGGCGGCGCAGGTTGGGGATCGAATTCCAGCTGAACGTGCCGATCGACACCATGATCATCACGGCCACCAGCGCGGGCATCGGCACTTGCCCGACCCACGGGCCCAGCACCGCCAGCAGAAGAAGGAGCACCGCGCCCGCGGTAAAGGTCGACAGCCTGCCGCGCCCGCCCGAAGTGACATTGATCACCGACTGCCCGATCATCGCGCAGCCGCCCATGCCGCCCAGCAGGGCCGCCACGATATTCGCGCTGCCCTGGCCTGCGCATTCGCGCTGCTTGTTGGAATCGGTGTGGGTCATATCGTCGACGATCTGCGCCGTCAGCATCGATTCCAGCAGGCCGACCGCTGCCATTGTCAGCGCATAGGGCGTGATGATCGTCAGTGTTTCCCATGTCAGCGGCACGTCGGGCAGCATGAAATAGGGCAGGCCTTCGGGCAGTTCGCCCATGTCGGCCACCGTGTTGACCGGCGCGTGCAGCGCGATCGACAGGACACTCAGCACGATGATCGCCACCAGCGGCGAGGGGACGGCAGTGGTGACTTTCGGGAACAGATAGATGATCGCCAGACCGCCTGCGACCATCGCATAGGTGACCCATGTCACATTGGTCAGTTCGGGCAGCTGCGCCATGAAGATCAGGATCGCCAGCGCATTGACGAAACCGGTAATGACCGAGCGCGAGACGAACTGCATCAGCAGGTCGAGGCGCAGCAGCGCGGCGATCCCCTGAAATATGCCCATCAGGATCGTCGCGGCGAACAGATATTCGACCCCGTGATCGCGCACCAGAGGGACCACGACCACCGCAACGGCGGCTGTCGCGGCCGAGATCATGCCGGGGCGTCCGCCGATAAAGGAAATCACGATGGCGATGGCGACCGAGGCATAGAGGCCGACGCGCGGATCGACGCCCGCGATGATCGAAAAGCCGATCGCCTCGGGTATCAGCGCGAGTGCGACGACGATGCCCGCCAGAATATCGCCGCGCGGGTTGGAGAGCCAGTCGCGCCGCAGCGTGGCTGTATCGATCATGGTCGGATCCTGCCTGACATCTATGCTTGTCGATGGGCGGGTTTCGTCCCGCCGGTTCGCGCCGCATGTGCAGGATAGGCGGCAGAATGACAAGGCAAGGCTTGCCGACGCATATCGTTCGCTATATGTTCCAGTGTAGATTTCGGGGAGAATCGACGATGCTGAAAGGTGGCTGTCGTTGCGGGGCTGTCCGCTATGAGATTTCGGGAGAGGTCGCGCATCACGCGATCTGCCATTGCAGCGATTGCCGGCGCAGCGCGGGCGTGGCGGGCGTGTCGTGGATATGCTTCCCCGCAGACGGCTTGCGCTTTGAAGGAGAGGTGAGGAGCTATGCCTCGTCCGAAGGGGTGGAAAGGCAGTTTTGCCCCAACTGCGGCACAGGTCTGTTCTATTATAACGAGGGTGTGCTGCCCGGTCTGGTCGATATCCAGTCGGCCACGCTGGACGATGCAGGCGATCACCCGCCCTCGGCGCATATACAGATGGCCGAAGCACTGCCATGGGAGGTGACGGCGCATGAACTGCCGCGTTTCGACCGCTATCCGGGCGGGTGACTAGACGGTTTCGGGCTGATCGCCGGTTTCGCTGGCCTGCCTTTGCCACATTTCGGCATAGAGCCCGCCATGCGCGAGCAATTCGCCATGGCTGTCGCTTTCGACCAGCCTGCCGTGATCGAGCACCAATATGCGATCGGCATCGACCACGGTCGACAGGCGATGCGCAATGGTCAGCGTCGTGCGATCGGCGGCAACGGCGCGGATCGTTTGCATGATGTCCTGCTCGGTCCGCGTGTCGAGCGCGCTGGTCGCTTCGTCGAACAGTATGATCGGCGGGTTTTTCAGCAAGGTGCGCGCGATCGCCACGCGCTGCTTCTCGCCGCCCGACAGTTTCAGTCCGCGCTCTCCCACTTCGGTCTCGTAACCGTCGGGCAGGCTTTCGATGAAATCGGCAATGGCGGCCCCGCGCGCGGCGGCCTCGATCTCGCTGCGGGTCGCGCCTTCCTTGCCATAGGCGATATTGTATCCGATCGTGTCGTTGAACAGCACGCTGTCCTGCGGAACGATACCGATCTGCGCGCGCAGCGAATCCTGTGTCACCGTGGTCAGATCCTTGCCGGATATCAGCACGCGGCCCCCCGTCGGGTCGTAAAAGCGGAATAGCAATCGCCCGATGGTCGACTTGCCAGCGCCTGACGGGCCGACGATGGCGACCCGCTCACCGGCTTCTATCCGAAAGGACAGGCTTTTCAGGATTTCCCGGTCGGGCTCATAGCCGAAACGGACCTGATCGAACCGCACGGTCGGCTGGCGCATGATCAGGGCAGGGGCGTTCGGAGCATCGGCCACCTCGACCGGCGTATCGACCAGCGCGAACATCTCGGCCATGTCGATCAGGCCCTGACGCACCGTTCGATAGACCATGCCCAGCATATCGAGCGGCCGGAAAAGCTGGGTCAGATAGGTGTTGACCAGCACCAGATCGCCCGTGGTCAGCTGCCCCTTGCTCCAGCCCCAGACAGTATAGCCCATCGCGCCTGCCATCAGCGCATTGGTGATGAAGCCCTGCACGATATTCAGCAGGCCCAGCGAATTTTCGCTCTTCACCGCAGCATCGGCATAGGCGCGGGCCGAGCGGCCATAGCGCTCTTCCTCGCGCTGTTCGGCGCCGAAATATTTGACGGTTTCATAATTGAGCAGCGAATCGACAGCGCGGCTGAGCGCTTGCCCGTCGAGGGCGTTCATCTGCATGCGCAGCTTGGTGCGCCATTCGGTGATCCAGCGCGTCGCCAATATATAGGCAATGACGGCAAGGCCCGTGGCGATCACCAGCGTCCAGCCGAAATTGACATAGAATATCACGCCGACCGCGATCAGTTCGATCACCGTGGGGGCAATGTTGAACAGCAGGAAATAGAGCATGGTATCGATGCTCTTGGTCCCGCGTTCGATGGTCTTGGTAACCTCGCCCGTGCGGCGAGACAGGTGAAAGCGCAGCGACAGGCGGTGCAACTGCGCGAACACGTCCTGCGCCAGGGTCCGGGTTGCGTCCTGACCAACACGTTCGAACGCGATATTGCGGATATTGTTGAAGGCAACCGACGCGAACCGACCCAACGCATAGGCCAGCACGAAAGCAAGGGCGATCATCGCCGCTTCGTTCGCGGGCGTCGTCATCTGGTCGATGGCGCGTTTATAGGCAAAGGGTAGCAACAGCGTCGTCGCCTTGGCCGCCAGCACCATGGCCATGGCAGCAACGATCCGCACGCGAAGGGCGCGGTGATCCCTTGGCCAAAGATAGGGTAGAAAACGCTTGAGCGTGCGCCAATCGGCCTGGCGGGCCAGCTGGTCGGGTCGGGCAGTATCGGGCGGCATCGGCCCCTATCTAGGGAGCGGCGCGCGAATCGCCAGCTAAAGCGCTACTCCGCCAGATCGAACGCCACCTCGCGCCGGGTGAAATCG